>JAQRMW010000018.1 GCA_028599075.1 Urechidicola sp.
ATAAAGTCAATTTTTTCATTATTGTTATTTAGATTGATTTAAAATAGTATTATTGTTGATGCAAAAATATTAGATTAAATGAATCTAGCAAAGTTTATTTAGATTTATTTTAAATAAAGATATTAACCCTGTTTCTATTAAAGAATATGAAAAAAAAAGAGGGTTGAATAATAATCAAGCCTCTATAAAATATAAACTAACTATTAAAGTTCCTCAAGGTAATTGATAACAACCTTTCTTATATCACTTGCAGCATCTTCAGGTTTGTTATCATACACTTTTAACATGCCTTCACTATTAGCTTTTAAAAATGGTATATCTAATCCTAGTAGTAAATAATCTGTTAGAACTACCGTATAGACTTTATCAGAAATTATTGGCTTGCCCCCTACTACCCATGTTTTATTTTCACTATTGTAATCAATATTATGACGTTGAAGGTACGCACCAGTTCCTGCTTTAAGTCGGCCAAAATTCAATGTTTTTTCTAATAACAGCCCTGTCATTTCAACTTTGTTAATTTCTCCACCAAAAGGCAAGACTCTAAAAATATCTACTCCAGTAATGTCTCCTAATAATTCATCATCGATACGAATTGAGCCTCCATTTAAAAAAGCACAATCTACTTCGTCATCAAAATTTGTTGACATTGATGCAGCTATTAATTGTCCTAGATTTGTCTGAATACTTCTTGTTTCAGTATCACGGCCATCTAGCGGAGACTTTGCATTAAAAACTACTTCATACGGATCATCTAATATCAGTTTTAGTTTTTTGTCTAATAAAACATTCCATCGTTGTACTATTCTCTCTACTTTTTTTGATGGGGCAATAGACTCATTTAGTTTTACAAGCTCC
Organism: Urechidicola sp.; assembly: GCA_028599075.1. Taxonomy (GTDB): domain Bacteria; phylum Bacteroidota; class Bacteroidia; order Flavobacteriales; family Flavobacteriaceae; genus Urechidicola. The sequence goes on from JAQRMW010000018.1 coordinate 859, forward strand.
GATTGAATCGTAGTTTTTTTAGTTGATTTATTAAAAGTAATTTTATGAACATACGCTGTTCTTGCATTGGCATCAGCTTTTGAAATTACCACATCTCCAACTGGCACCATCATATTTGTGTGCTCGTGACCACCAAAAATAATTGGAATATTAGGCATTGAGTTCGCTAGCATTTTATCTTGTGCAATAGTAACGTGTGTTAAGCCTAAAACTAGATCAACCTTAGACTGTAAAGCTTTATTAAGGTTGATTGGATCTTGGTATAAGTCACCATAATCTACATAATCATTTGGAGTTGAGTTGATAGTAGAGCTCAAAAAACCCACAGTAATTTCTGTACCATCATCATCCTTAAAATTAAATGTTACTGTTTTTGGGATTGTTTTTTTCACACCCTCCTTTTCAACATAAAAAGGTTCTAACTTATCTCCACTCTTTAATTTAATGTTGGTTGCTATCCATTGAAATTCAGACTCATTCAATCTTTTCTGAAAATCTGAATATTTCAAATCAAATTCATGATTACCAAAAGCAACCAAGTCAAAACCCACAGCATTCATAACTTCAACCATTTGTTTTCCACTATATCGCTCACCTTTCTCATCTTTTATAGTCCCTAATAATGAAGGGTTTAAAAAATCTCCGCCATGTACTAGCAAAGTGTTTTTATTTTCCTTTTTTATTGAATCGTACAAAGTTGCTACACGTGCCAACCCACCAACTTTTCCACCACCAAGCGCGTCAATTTCGTAGATGTCATTTACATTAATTACTATAAACTCAAGTGTATCTTCGTTTTTAGAACATGAAAATAGAAAGAGAATTACAAACAATAGGGCAAGCTTTTTCATTTGATTTTTTTTTAAATTTATTGATTCACAAATATATGTAATACATTCGCAAAAAATAAATTCAATTTTAATGAAATGTAACTTTTTATTGCTTATTATTTTCTTGTTAAGTTTTAACTTTTCTACATATGCTCAAGAAGAAAACTCTAAACTTAAAATTGGATTTAATTATGGTTTTGGTGAAACGGATAAATTTCCTTTTGAAACAGATGACTATACCTATGATATTCAGTTTTATAAAATTCAACTAAATTATTTAATTTTTGAATGGCGAAAATTTGATTTTGAAATAAATGTAGAACCAAGTTATTACCAAACCGAACACCAACTCTTAAACAAGTATTTTGTTACACCAGATGATCCTGATTATTTAGAAAAAAGAGAGGAGTACACGAAACTAAAAACCATGAATGAGTATGTACTTGGAATTGGTTTTTTGATAAGATATCCTATTGTAGATAAATTATCCGTTTCAGCTTTAGGAAGTATCGGCCCCATGTATATTGATACAGAAACAGAACGTATGGCAAAAGGATTTGCTTTCTCAGATGTGCTTTCTTTTGGGATTACCTACAAGGTTAATAAACTTGCTTTTGACTTGCGTTATGGAGTGCGTCATGTTTCAAATGCAGAGTTACAGCAGCCAAATAGTGGGTATAACACTACTAATTTAGAGTTTGGAGTGTTAATTGATTTATAAAATATTTTAACAAAACATTATAAATGAAACCTAAAAGATTCTTTTATTTTTGAACAAACTAAAATTCTATTGAAAAAACTTTTACTCTTCTTTTTTATTAGCAGCTCATTTTTCTCGATTTATAGTCAGAATCATACAGAAAAAGCTTCAGAGGTTACAACTACGTATTATTTAATTAGACATTCTGAAAAAGATGCAAGTAATTCATCTGATAGAAATCCAAATTTATCTGAAATCGGAATGCAACGCGCTAATAGTTGGGTTACAATTTTAAAAGAGATAGAATTTGACGCTATATATTCTACTAATTATAATAGAACATTACAAACAGCTAAACCAATTGCAGATAGTAATCAATTAGAAATAATCAAATACGACCTTTCAACTTTTAATTTTGACGATTTCAAAGAATCAACAAAAGGAAAAACAGTACTTGTAGTTGGCCATAGTAATACAACAGCTTCTTTTGCAAATAGTTTTATTGATAAGAATGAATATGCGCAAATTAAAGAATCAAATTATGCTAACCTTTATATTATTACAATAACTGGTGATACTGTTACACATTCACTATTAAAAATAAATTAAATGAAAATTATTAAAACCTCCATTACTCTAATTGTATTTACCTTCTTATTTATTTCTTGCGGAAATGCATCTAAAACAACACATCAAACAGAAAATGATACTGTTAAAAAAGAATCTGTTAAATTTAATATTGATTTAAATAATAGAACAGATGATACTTTTAAAGTGACTGTTACTGCTCCAAAATTATCAGCAGAAAACAATATTTTTCAATTTGCTTCTTCTGCTCCAGGAACTTATCAAGTAATGGACTTGGGTCGTTTTGTAAAGTCATTTACTGCGATGGATAAAAAGGGAAATCTTATTTCTACTACTCAAATAACGACCAATCAGTTTGAGATTTCATCACCAGAAAAAGTAAAAACAATTATTTATGAGATTTCAGAAACTTACGATACTCCAGTTACCGAACATCCAATATACCCTATGGCCGGAACATCTATTGAAGATGACCACGCTTTGATAAATGGGCAAGCTGTTTTTGGATATTTTAAAGGATTGCAGGATAGAGAAATCAATATTAATATTGAGTATCCTGAAACTTGGAAAGTAGGAACTGCTTTACGCCAAAATCCTGACGGTTATTATATTGCAAACAACTATGATCATGTAGTAGATTCTCCTATCCTGTTAGGAAACTTGACCAAGGTAACAACCTTAGTTGATGGAACTAATATTGATATCTATACTTATTCTGCAAAAGGAATGATAAAATCTGAAGAAGTATTAGAAACAATAGAAGGCATGTTACATTCTGCAAGTAAATTCTTAAACGGATTGCCTATAGAACATTATACTTTTTTATTATTTATGGAAACCAACCCTATTCAGCCAAAAGGAGCATGGGAGCATTCTTACAGCTCATTATATACATTTAACGAAAATAACTGGGATAAAATATCTAATAGTTTTAAAGATATGGCTGCACATGAGTTTTTTCATATTATAACACCTTTAAATATTCATAGCGAAATAATTGAAGAGTTTAACTTTATTACACCCATAGCTTCGCAACATCTATGGCTGTATGAAGGAACAACCGAATGGGCATCGCATATGATGTTATTTAGATCAGGAGAAAAATCATTTGAAGATTATTTAAAAACACCCCGTCGTAAAGTGTATATCGCCACCAATTATTATAGTACAGATTATAGCCTATTAGAATTATCTAATAAATGTTTTACACCAGATGGTCAAAAGCAATATGGAAATATTTATATGAAAGGTGCATTGGTTGCAGGCTTATTAGATATTAGATTGTTAGAGCTCTCGAATGGAGAAAGAGGTTTGATTGATGTTGTAAACGAATTGTCTAAAATTTATGGTCCAAATAAAGCATTTGACGAAGCCACTTTCTTTAACTATTTTACAGAATTTACACATCCTGAAATTGCAGAATTTTTTGAATTGTATGTAAAAAATGCTACTCCATTGCCTTATAATGAATACTATCAAAAAATTGGAATTCAATATGACGCTGAAAAATATCGTTTTATTGTTGATGAAAATGCAACAAAAGAACAGTTAAAATTAAGAGAGCGTTGGATGGAGCGACTTTAATTAAGAACCTATTAATAAATTAAGGGATTTGTTTAGAGCAAATCCCTTTTTTTATTTTAACAAATAACTACCTTTGTATTAATGCAAAAGAAAATAAACATCCAAAATAAAAAAGCCCGCTTTGAATATGAAATTCTAGACGAATATGTTGCAGGTATTCAACTTAGTGGTACAGAAATAAAAAGTATTAGGCAAAGCAAAGCAAGAATCACCGAAAGCTTTTGCGAGTTTAATGAGCAAGGAGAACTGTTTGTCATTAACATGTATATAGAAGAATATGCTTTTGGGAATTTTTACAATCACAAACCAAAAAGTGCTAGAAAGCTACTGCTTAATAAAAAAGAATTAAAAAAACTGCAGAAAGAAATTCAGAATGTTGGCCTTACCATTATTCCCCTTAAATTATTTCTGACTGATAAAGGTTGGGCAAAGTTAAAGATTGCACTTTGTAAGGGTAAAAAATTATACGACAAGAGAGAGACAATGAAAGACCGCGATAATAAACGTGATTTGGCGCGTATAAAAAAAGACTTTTAAATGAAGCTAGTACATTTGTTAAGATTAATGCGTTGGCAAAATTTATTGATGCTTATAATTATTCAACTTCTTTTCAAATTTGTACTCTTTAAAAATTACCAAATTGCTACAAGCCTTACAACTTTTGAATTCACTTTATTAGTAATATCCATTGTTTTTATAGCTGCTGGTGGTAATGTAATTAATGATTTATTTGATATTGAAACTGATAAAATTAATAAGCCGACAAAAGTAATAGTTGGTGTCATTTTTAGTAAGTCCCAGGTAAAGTTTACCTATGCAATTTTAACTTTTACTGGAGTTGTTGTTGGAATATATTTTAGCTATAAACTAGAGAATCCACTAACATCATTCTATTTTGTAGTCATCTCAATATTACTATTCATTTACTCAGCATATTTTAAAAAGAAAGCGCTTATAGGAAATCTAATCGTTTCATTGTTAATTGGTTTCAGTATAATTTTACTTGGCATGTTTGATATACTCCCAAACAGTAACAATACAAATAATTTGATTGCATTTAATATGATTTTAGTATATGCCTCTTTTGCGTTTAGCCTAAATCTGATTAGAGAAATTATCAAAGACATAGAAGATATAGATGGAGATTACACTGTAGGAATGAAAACCCTTCCTATTATTTTTGGCAGAAAAAGAACTCAAAACTGTACTTTCTTTTTGAGTATATTATTCACTTTTATATTGATTTTCACTATCACATTCTATCGGTATTTGAGTGATTTTCTTTTAGGCTATGGACTTCTTTTTATTATTGCTCCTCTACTCTATTTTTGTCATCAAATATATCATGCAGACACAAAACAAGACTTTAAAAAGTTAAGTTTTTTATTAAAGCTCATAATGATTTCTGGAATGCTTTCAATCTTTATAATTTAATTCTATGCTTAAAGAAAAATTAAAACAATACAATATCATTCTCGCTTCAGGTTCACCTCGAAGACAACAATTTTTAAAAGATTTAAATTTAGATTTTACAATTCAGTTAAAAGAAGATGAAGAAATTTATCCACCTCAATTAATAGGGTTAGAAATTACTGATTATTTGGCTGAGCTTAAATCGAGCGCTTTTACCGACTTAAATAAAAATGATATTCTTATTACCTCTGATACTATTGTTTGGATGAATAACAAAGCTATAGGCAAGCCAAAAGACAAAGATGAGGCATTTGCTATATTTAAAGAATTATCAGGACAAAAGCATCAAGTGTTTACTTCAATTTGTTTAAAAACAACAGCTAATACTAAAATTATAAATGATACTACAGATGTTTATTTTAAAGCCTTGAGCGATGATGAAATCAATTATTATCTAGATAATTTTCAGCCATATGACAAAGCTGGAGGGTATGGAATTCAAGATTGGATTGGTCTCATCGGTGTCGAAAAAATTGAAGGCAGTTATTTTAATGTCATGGGATTACCTGTTCATAAATTATATGCAGAATTGTTAAAATTTTAAGCGCTGAATTATATCAAAAAGATTATTTTTGCCAACACACAACCATATTCAATAAGATGAAAAAATACACATTTACTGAGAAAAAAGATACCCGTTCGGGCTTTGGAGACGGACTTACAATTTTAGGTCGTACCAACCCTGATGTTGTTGCACTTTGTGCAGATTTAATTGGATCTTTAAAAATGCAAACCTTTATTGACGAAAACCCAAAGCGTTTTTTTCAAGTAGGCATAGCCGAAGCCAATATGATGGGTATTGCTGCAGGTTTAACTATTGGTGGTAAGATTCCGTTTACTGGGACTTTTGCAAATTTCTCAACTGGTAGAGTGTATGATCAAATTCGTCAATCTATTGCGTATTCTGATAAAAATGTAAAAATTTGTGCATCACATGCAGGATTAACTTTAGGTGAAGATGGCGCAACTCATCAAATTTTAGAAGATATTGGTTTAATGAAAATGTTGCCTGGTATGGTCGTAATTAATCCTTGTGATTATAATCAAACAAAGGCAGCAACTATTGCTATAGCTAAACATGAAGGCCCTGTTTACTTGCGTTTTGGACGTCCAAAAGTACCTGTGTTTATGCCAGATTATAAAGAAGAAGAATTTGTAATTGGTAAAGCAATTCAGTTAACTGAAGGTACAGATGTAACCATCGTAGCTACAGGACATTTAGTTTGGGAAGCATTACAAGCATCAGAGCAATTAGAAGCAAAAGGTATTAGTGCAGAAGTTATTAACATACACACAATAAAACCTTTGGATGAAGAAGCCATTTTAAAATCGGTTGCTAAAACAGGATGTATTGTAACTGCCGAAGAGCATAATGTTTTTGGTGGTTTAGGAGAAAGCGTTGCGAGAACTTTAGCAGCTAACAACCCAACTCCACAAGAGTTTGTTGCTGTAAATGATAGTTTTGGCGAATCGGCAACTCCAGCTCAGCTAATGGCAAAATACGGTTTGGATGCATCGGCAGTTGTAAAAGCTGTTGAAAAAGTAATTGCAAGAAAATAAGCAACACTTTTTATCGTTCTTAAATAGAATCATATCGAGTCATTTTGATTTGGTATTTAAAACCCTATTTATATGAAAAAAAAAATTGTATTGGCTCTCCTACTTTTTGGAGCGCAACTAACTAGTAACGCCCAACTACTTGATTGGGGAATTAAAGGAGGATTAAACTACAATAGCAACGGAGATATTGTTGATGAAACTGGTGATATTATTGCAGACCCTGAAGCAAATGCAGGTTTTCACTTCGGATTTTTTACCAAAACAAAAGGAAGAGTTTATGTAAGACCAGAATTGGTTTATACACAAACCAAAAGTAAATATAGTTATGAGGGGAATAGCTCAAAGTTAACTGTAAAAAAAATTGATGCACCGGTTCTTTTAGGATTAAAAATAATTGGACCATTACACGCAGTTATTGGACCATCTTTTCAATATATTATAGATACAGATTTAGAAGATATAAAACTTGATGATGTAGAAAACAACTTTACTGTAGGTGGTACTGTTGGTCTTACAGCACAACTTGGTAAACTTGGAATTGATGCTAGGTATGAACGCGGGTTTAGTAGTAATGAAGCTGAATTCTTAGGCATTGATGATTCTGGAAGAGTTGATACAAGACCTAGTCAATTAATATTAAGTGCTTCTTTTAGATTTTAATTTTTTACTAAAAATAAAACATATAAAAAAAACCGCTCATTGAGCGGTTTTTTTATATTAATTAACTATCAGCATCTAAATAATCTGGAATCCCATCTCCATCAGTGTCATCATTAGTTGGATCACCATCACCATTGGCATCCTCGTCTTTAGTTAAGATACCATCATTATCATCATCACTATCTCTATAGTTGGGTAAAAAGTCTTCGTCTGTATCATCATTATTAAGATCACCATCACCATCAATATCTTCGTCGTTAGAGTTTATTGTATCCTCATCATGGTCAGCTGCTTTTGCATATTGCAAATCTAACATAAAAACAATTGGGTAACTCGGAGGAACTCCTTCATTACCAACAGGCCCATATGCTAAACCGGATGGGATAAATAAAAACCCTCCACCGTAATTATCAAACTCTATTGGCATATTTGGCTGTGAAATATTTTCGCCTCCAGTAAAATGAGGTAGTCCATAACTCCAACCCTTAATTAAAGTTGTTAGATTCCACCAAGGATTACCAATAGTAATAGACTCTCTTTTATCAAAAATTTCTCCGTCCAATAAATTCCCTCTATACGTTGTTAAAACATCATCAACTTCTGATGGTTGGTATCCAACACCTACTTCAGTCACCAAATAATATAAGTTATAGGTAACATCATTATCAACAACAACTTGGGTTTGTACATTCTCATAAAAAGGTGTCTCACCATTTTCAACTTCTTTAATAGAATCTAGAGTCGCATTATAATAATGCGTTTGCATATACTCTATCAAATCCTCATCATCAATTAATGCTTGGGCAGCATAATCATAGGGTGTGAATGTGTCATCATCACAAGAAAAAATTGCAATCAATAAAAGACTAAATATTACGAGGCTTTTTATTTTTATTTTCATTATTTTATTTTATTTAAGTGCGCAAGATACAATTTTCATATCTTTGTTCAAGTCAATTGATTGATTTTAACTTTTTTTATGAGAATTGATAAATATTTGTGGTGCATCCGCATTTTTAAGACTCGGAGTATCGCTACCGAAGCTTGTAAAAAAGGGCATATAAAAATAAATGGAGCTTCTATTAAACCATCAAAAGAAGTTTTTAATAATGAATTATTAGTCATTAGAAAAAATCAAATCAATTATGAGATTGTAGTTTTAGATTTACCTAAAAGCCGTGTGGGTGCTAAGTTGGTAGATTTATACCGCAAAGATGTCACACCCAAAGAAGCCTTTGAAAGTCAAGATTTATTAAAATTTTCTAAGGACTATTATCGCAAAAAAGGGAGTGGTAGACCAACAAAAAAAGATAGAAGAGATATTGATAATTACTCAGAAGAATAAACTATGTCAAATTCAGTAATACTTACTAACGAGCAAATCAATCATAAAATTAAGCGTATTGCCTATCAAATTTTAGAGGTAAACTCCAAAGAAAAATCACTCATTTTGGCAGGAATTACCACTAATGGATTTTTATTAGCAAACAAATTAAAGCTTGTTTTAAATGAAATTTCTGAAGTTGAAATTACTTTATGTGAAGTCATCATTGATAAAAAAAATCCTCTAAAGGAAATCAAAACTTCCATTCCTTCTGATGCATATAAAAATAAATCACTTGTTTTGGTTGATGATGTATTAAGTTCTGGAACCACTTTAATGTATGGTATCAAACATTTTTTAGATGTTCCGCTAAAACAATTTAAGACTGCAGTGTTAGTAAATAGAAATCATAAAAAATATCCTGTAAAAGCAGATTTTAAAGGCATTTCATTATCAACTACTTCACAAGATAATATTACCGTTGAATTTAAAAAGAATTCAACAATTGCCTATTTAGACTAATGTCTTTTTTATTTTACTCACAATTTCTGCAATCGTAAAATCATCTGTTTGTATGCTGTTTTGCGACTGCAAATAAAATGGTAAACGCTCAAATAAATGCTTTCCAATAAACTCTGGTAATTTCTCATCACTGATTTTTGCAACTAACGGACGAGAAGCTTTTTCATTTTTTAATCTTTTGCACAAAGTATTTATTGACGCTTTTAAAAATATCGATTGTGTTAAGCTATTTATCATTTCCATATTTTTACCATAACATGGAGTTCCTCCTCCAACTGATAACACAAAACTGTTTTTTGAGTTTAGCAATTCTGATAAGTATTCCGCCTCTCTCAGCCTAAAGTAAATTTCTCCTTTTTCTTTAAAAATTGATGGAATAGACTTCTTTTCTTTCGCTTCGATATACGCATCTAAATCAATAAAATCTAGAGACGTTTCTTTAGCTAACAATTTTCCAACTGCTGATTTTCCACTAGCCATATATCCAATTAAAACAACTTTCATTCTTCAAATTTTAGAAAAGACAAATATCGAATAAAAATTTATAAAATTTGGTTTGAGTTCTTAATAATTGATAGTATATTTGCACTCGCTAAAAGAGAAAAAGTGACGACCTGGTAGCTCAGTTGGTAGAGCACCTCCCTTTTAAGGAGGTGGTCCTGGGTTCGAGCCCCAGCCAGGTCACAAAAAAGTTGAGCTTAACGCTTGACTTTTTTAGTTTAAGCGCGTATGGCGGAATTGGTAGACGCGCAAGCTTGAGGGGTTTGTGTCCACTAGGACGTGCTGGTTCGACTCCAGTTACGCGCACAAAAATCTATCATTTTTAATGGTAGATTTTTTTCTTTTCACAAGACTTTAACGAATCCTATCAATATTATGATTATCATTGCATATGCTTAAAAAAACACTCCTTCAAATATTTTTATTTATCAGTATTTATAGTTTTTCTCAAGAAGAAATTCAAACTGATTCTGTACAAATAGATCCAACAAGAACTATAAGTTTAAAAGGTCAAATTGTAAATGGTTTTGACAAAAAACCATTGGCAGGTGCACACATTTTTAATATGAATTCTGTTAGAGGTAGTGTTACAAATAATGATGGTACATTTAGTATTCCTACAAAAGTAAATGACACTATTTTCTTATCTTATATTGGTTTTCAATCTGTAAAGATTAAAATCACCAATGATTTAATGAAAGGGAATGAATTAGAAATTTCGTTGTATGAACAATCTGAAAGATTAGCTGAAGTAAATGTTAAATCTACCACACTTGTTGGGGTATTAGAAATTGATGCTAAGAATGTACCTACCGATAAATTTACGAGAATTCATATCAACGGACTTCCACAAACTTATGAAGTGGGTACACCGAGAAAGAAAACTTACTCATCGCCAGTTGATGCTGTCTTCCATCCTATTGATTTTGTTTACAATCTTTTTGGAAAAAATCCAAAACAACTTAAAAAGTTGAAAAAGATGAAAGATCAAAATGAAATTAGAGAAATGTTGAATGATAAAGTTGATAGAGAATTAATGCTAGAATACTTAGAATTAAGTAGAGCAGAATTTGATGAACTTTTAGACAACTGCAACTACTCAGATTATTTCATTCAAACAGCAAGTGACGTTCAGGTTCTAGAAGCCTTTTTAGAGTGCTACGAAAGTTATAATGCCGTTAAACAAGGAAGCACAAAAAAGAAAAATGAAAAGAATTAATCGCTTATATTTCTTAACTTTTTTTATTGCATTTACTATCATTAGCAATTCTTATTCTCAAGAAATTGATCCAGAATTAAGTGATTTAATTACAGACACCAAAGCTAAAATGAAAGCATTGGGGTATAAATTCATTGAGCATGTTGAAGGTGAAACATCAACAGAAAATGTATTAGAATTTAATCAACAAAAATTTATTTATGGCTATTCATATATTGTTGTTTCGTTCTTTAAAAAATGTAGCAACTGTCATTTAACTGTCGAATTTTGGAATAAGCAAACAGAAGCTACTGAATTATGTAGGTGTAAATACCATCTTTAACGATAGCTCATATAATATGAGTGAATGCAGAATTAATGAAAGGTACAACACATTTTTCTACATTGACTATTCTGATAAAAGAGGATATATCTATACATTCGTAAATGATGACACACCTCATTATTTAAATTCTTTAATGTTTTATAAATAGGTTATAACATATGAGTTGCAGATTTATAACAATCACAAGTAGGCAACAATAATTCTGAAATAGAATGTTTATGCATAAAAAAAGAGATTAAAACAATTATCGTTCTAATCTCTCTCTTATTTTTTTTTAAATAATTAAATTAATAGTGATATCCCCATTTAACATAAACATTGATTCTGTTTTTATTATTACAAGGCAAACATAAAGTATGGTCATCATTATAAGCAACACCTATATCTATAATAAAAGCTGTTATATCTATATCTAGAATAGCACTCTCAATAAGACGACAAGCAATTTTATCTCTTATTTCATTTGCCTCTGAGGCAGTAATAGTAGCATCCTCAAAATAAGTATAAAATGGGCTTCCATATAAATCAAATTGCTCATCTTCAAATACGTATTGATGGTAAAAATCATTAATTCTTGATTGATAATATGGATTTCCAGTAACAGGATTTATAGTTGTTGATGGTTGCAAAATTGGTAAAAGCCCATAATCTGGTATTTCATCAACATTAAATAGACCAGTAATACTTTTAGTAAAAAAGTTAGATGAAAAATCACCATACAATTGCCCTGTATTAAAAGGGCTATTGTCTGGCTGAAGAGGAGACCAAAAATTAGGATCCTCTAATGTTTTTATAGTTGTAAAGTCATTTAAATTTTCAACACTCAAATCACAACTTCCAATTAAAACATTTAAATTGCCTCCAACCATAGTAACTACTTCATCAATAAAAAAACTTCCCCTTAAGTTTTCTCTTTCATCAAGATCAACATATACAATGGGAAAAATTGATGAAGAAACTGCTTCTTCCAAAATAACAGGTTCGTCATTTAGCTGGCATGAGTAAATACCTAAAATCGCAATAAGTAATAAAATTTTGTTTTTCATAAAAATATTTTTAAAGTTATAAGTGGTGGGCTAAAAAATTGCTTTTTTAGTTTTCTCAAAAAAAATAGCCCTATTTGTGTTTTGAGAAAAATTTTATTTCAAATATAACAGTTATTGAACAATCACAATCAAAAAATAAAATTTATTTTAAACCTATTTGCTCTTTTATTTGTATTTAGCCTTTCTTCTCAAAACATCCCAAATGCAGAAATTAAAACATTAGATGGTGATACAACCAACTTACAAACAATAGCAACAAATAATGACCTTTTAATAGTATCATTATGGGCAACATGGTGTACTCCTTGCAAAAATGAGTTAGATGCCATAAATGACGAATATGATGATTGGGTTGAGGAAACTGGCGTTAAATTATTTGCTATTTCTGTTGATGATTCTAGAACAGTTAAGAATGTAAAACCTATGGTCAATGGCAAGGGATGGGAGTTTGAAATATTACTCGATACAAACGGCGATTTAAAAAAGGCTTTAGGAGCTCCTACTGTACCGGTAACATTAATTATTAAAAATGGTGAAATCGTATTCAGACATTCTGGATATAACCCTGGCGCCGAAGATGATTTATTTGAAGAATTAAAAAAATATATTTAACCTCTCTCCAACGAATCAATAAATGAAAAAAATAAAATTCCTAATTTTCTTTATTATCCCTTTTTTTGGATTAAGTCAAGAAACAGAAAATCAATCTATATTTAATCAATTTTTAAATAACCTTAGCGGTAGTGTTGAATCTAATGCCCAATGGTATGTTGATGATGATAAACTTGGTGATTTTTACGACCCAAATTTCCCACTATCTGATGAATATCTTAGAGCAAACACCTATCTGAGCTTAGATTATAATTTTTTAAAAAACTTTACAGTCGGTCTTCAAGTTGAAAGCTACGAACCGTTACCTCTATTAAATTATTACCCAGGGTATAACGAAACAAATATTGCAACTTATTATGCAAATTATAAAAATGAAAAGCTCGATATAACTGCGGGTTACTTCTATGAACAATTTGGAAGTGGCTTATTATTACGCGCATATGAAGAGCGACAACTTGGACTTAACAACGCTATAAGAGGTGGAAGAATTAAATTCAGTCCCACAGATTATTTAAATTTTATAGGCTTATATGGACAGCAACGCAACGGGTTTAAAGTTTCTAGTAGCAATATTTTTGGATTTGATGCAGATATTGATATTTCATCTGCACTAAACATAGAAGGCATTAGTAGTTTCAACTTCGGCATAAGCTATGTTGGCAAGCATGAGTCTTTTTCACCAGATACACCTTCTTTTAATACTGCAAATTTTCCGGAAATGATTAATTCTTATTCCATCAGAGCAGATATAGATTTTGGCAAAATATATTCAAGTATCGAATATTCTCTCAAGGGAAAAGATGTCGCATATACACCCCCATCCTCAGGTGTTCCTACAATAATTGAAGGGAATTATTTTGAAGGTAATGCGTTGTTATTTAATATTGGATATACAAAAAAAGGAATTGGAGTTTCAGCCACTTTTAGAAGACTAGAAAATATGGCATTCTATTCTGAAAGAGAATACGGTATCCCTGGTTCAAATGAGTTTAATATGCTGAGTGTCAATTTCATTCCTGCTTTAACAAAACAACAAGATTACTCATTGTCAAATATTTATATATATCAAGCGCAGCCAACTCTACAATTACAAGACTTTGCAGGACAAGCGGGTGAAATTGGAGGTCAATTTGATTTATTTTATAAATTTAAAAAGAAAACAATTATTGGTGGAAAATATGGAACTAAACTATCTGCTAACTTCTCTTATTGGGCATTATTAGATGCTACTTTTGATGAGAACCAAGGAACATATGATGCCGAATTTTTAAAATTTGGAAGCCGCCTAAATCGTGATTTTAACTTTGAAATTCGTAAAAAATTTTCCAAAAAATGGAGTGGTATTTTCACCTATATCAATACTATAACAGACAAAGGCGTAACGCTAGGTGGTCCTCTTGGAGTTCAAGGTAATATCAAAGCCAATATCGCTATTGCCGAAGTAACACATAAATTTGGAAAAGGAAAATCTGTTCGTTTAGAAGGACAGCACTTATGGACAAAACAAGATGATAAAAATTGGGCTGGCGCAACATTAGAATTTAATGCCTCTAACAGATTGTCATTTTATATAAACGATTCTTATAATTACGGAAACGATGTTGAAAATGATCAAATACATTTTTATAATTTTGGTGGGAGTTACAGTAAAGGTGCAACTCGTATTGCTTTAAATTATGGCCGACAAAGAGGTGGTCTTTCATGTGTGGGTGGTGTTTGTAGATTTGTACCCGAAAGCACTGGCTTAACTGTTAATTTATCAACATCATTCTAACTCTTTACTGTTTAAAATATTCAATAAAAAAAGCCACTCAATGAGTGGCTTTTTTATTTACTAATTTCTTGTATTAGTTGTTTCCTAAAATTAAAGGTAAGCCATCTGACCCACCTACAACTACTACTTTAGTGTTTGGTGACTCTGCTAATTTAAGCGTTGCTTCAATCCCTTTATCTTGTAAAATTTTATCAGTTAATGATGCACTTAAAATTCTATTTGCATCTGCTTTACCTTGTGCTTCAATACGAACTTTTTCAGCTTCTTTAGCAGCAGTAACTAACCTAAACTCATATTCTAAAGATTCTTGCTCTTGCTTTAGTTTACGCTCAATCGCATCTTTAATAGTAGGTGGTAAAGTTACATCTCTTACCAAAACATCATTCAAAACAATATATTGATCTTCAACAATTTTTTTGGTTTCATCAAAAATTTCTTGTTGTATAGCATCACGTTTTGAAGAATAAATCTGTTCTGGTGTATATCGACCAACAACAGACCTAGTTGCAGATCTAATAGCAGGTTTTAATACACGGTCTAAATAATTCGCTCCTTTTTCTTGATGCAGTTTTCCTAAATTAGCATTATCTGGCATATACCATGCTGTCGCCTCTAGTTGTATATCTAAACCATTAGAAGATAAAACCTTCATTCTCTCCGTTAACTCTTGCTGACGTACTTCATAAACAAAAACCTTATTCCAAGGTGCTACGATATGAAAACCTTCTCCCATTGCTGGTTTATCTGTTACAACACCTCCTCCAAATGTTTTATATAAAACACCTGCTTGTCCAGAATCTATGGTTACTGCTGATTTGGTGATAATTATTAATCCGACTACTACGATTGCTACTATGCCGACTAGTCCTTTTGGTAATTGTAATTGTTGTTGCTGTGCCATTTTATTTTGTTTTTAAATGTGTCCGTTATATTTTCGAATAAACCATTCGAGGCTCAAAGATAGTATAATTAGCCCTAATAACCATTTCCAATCGATGATGGAATTTAATTTCTTTTCCGATTTTTGAATTGACACAAATCTTGGGTCTTCTATTAGTTCTGATTCTAAATTTGATACCTTATCAAGATAATAAAGTTTTCCGTCAGTCTTACTAGCAATAGCTTCTAAGCTTATTTTATTTGATGATAAAAATTGCTGCTCTACATCAAAATCTACCACCTTAAAAATTCCACGAGATGTTAGATTTTCGTTTTCTACAGTTATTGTAAACGAATATTCTCCAGATTCTAATCCAGATACATCTACCAAATATCTATTTCTATTAAGTGAAAATGGAAGACGGTTTATTTCTTTAGTAAACTCATTCTTTAACAATAACCATAAATTGGCATTGGTATCAAATACATAATTTTTATCTAAATAATTAGCAGATATATTGATAATTGAATTGCTGTAATAGATAGGGTCAAACTCAACACTAAGTCTATTCGCTTTTTTTGTGGATGCCAAATATTGCATCAACTTGCCAATAAAATTATCATAATCAATACTCGATTCATTTTCTTTTTTTGATGTCATTCGCCAACGCCAACTATTTTCTCCAAACAAAACGACTCCTCTTTGTTCTCCATATTCATAAGTAGATAAAAAAGGTTTCTCTGTAGATATATTTCCAATCTTTTGAGTTAACATATCCTCATGCGGAATATTAAAAGTAACCTCTCCAAAGTAATCTACCAATGGTGGATAATTTTCAAATCCTATATCATCAGTTACAAAACCATCAAAACTCTGATTGTAAACTGCTCTGTAGTTTTCTGTTTGATTGATTAAATTTTTTGAAAAATTATCCTGTGCATCGTTTAAAAAATTCCAATCTGTCTGTGTACCAGTAATAATAAAATGATTTATTTTTTGATAATCCAATTCAACAAAAACGTCTCTAAATAGATTTGTTGGTTGATATAAAATAACGGACTGATACTCTAATATATTAAAATCATCACCTATAACTATAATTATAGCTTTTCGTTGTTTATTAGCTTCTATAGCAGATTTCAATACCCCAACATCAGGATGCAAAAATGAGGTCAACAATAAAATAGTTGCCTGCTCATCAATTACCTCTATAACAAAATCTCTTTTATTATTTGTGCTATTTTTTTCATTTTGAATTGATGCTACTTGTGCAGAATAATAATGCACCCCAACTTTATCGGTAGGTAAATGAAAAGAAATATTTTGTGAGTTTTCGTCTTTATCAAAGTTTAAAGTTTTAGAAAATACCTTTTGATTCCCCTTATAAACTTCCAGTTTTGAATTCACATTATTCACTCCTGTATAATTCATAAAAACCTCGACAGGAAATTTATTTTCTAAATATGCATATCTGTTAACGTTTAACTGAGAAATTAAAATATCAGCATATTGTGTTGTATCTCCAACAACAATAGGATATACAGGTTTCGAAACATTTAAATACTCATAACTACTCCCAAGAGTTTGGTTACCATCTGTAATCAAAATAATTGGTGCAATTTTATTTTTATAAACTTCTTTAAATTGTTTAAATGGTTTTGAAATATCCGTTTGAGAATTATCGAAATCCAACGAATCTAACAATTCAACATCATCAGCAAAAGAATAAAAATCAATATTAAATTTTTCATTTAAAGATATATTCGATTTTAAATTAGAAACCAAATCTAAAACTTCAGCACTTTGATTTGTGTTTTTTATGGATGATGAATTATCAACTGCTACTACCAAAGTTGGTTTCTCAACACTAATTATCTGTTGCTCAATCTTTGGGTTTATCAATAAAATGAAAACTGCTAGTAAACTAATAAAACGCAAAAAAGTCAGTAAATAACTGACTCTTTCTTTATTCTTTAAATTCTTATAGTAGAAAAATATTGCAATTGTCGAAGAAACAATTATTGCTAAAACCATGTATAAAATTGTTACAGTATTCATTCAATCAACAAATGTATAGATTCTTCACTCCGTTCAGAATGACAATAATTATTTTTAATTATACATTATTAACTGTTCATTAAGTTAACATTCCACCATCAACACTCAATGTCTGTCCGGTAATATAACTGCTCATATCTGAAGCTAAAAACACACAAGCATTGGCAATGTCTTCTGGAGTTCCTCCACGTTTTAACGGAATAGATTTTCTCCAACCATCAACAGTTGCTTCATCTAATTTAGCAGTCATTTCAGTTTCTATAAACCCTGGAGCAATCACATTACTACGAATATTTCTAGAACCCAGCTCTAATGCAACTGATTTTGAAAACCCAATAATTCCTGATTTCGATGCTGCATAATTAGATTGACCTGCATTTCCTTTTAATCCAACAACAGAACTCATATTAATAATAGATCCTGCGCGTTGTTTCATCATCGGGCGAATCACAGCTTTGGTTAAATTAAAAACAGATTTTAAATTAATTTCTATCACTTTATCAAAATCGTCTTCAGAAATACGCATCAATAAATTGTCTTTGGTAATACCTGCATTGTTTATCAGTACATCAATACTTCCAAATTCTTTGAGCACATCGTCAGCTAACTCTTGAGCCGCATCAAAATTTGCAGCGTTAGATTGATATCCTTTTGCATCGACTCCGTACCCTTTCAATTCAGCCTCTAAAGCATTGGCAGCATCAACAGATGAGCTGTAAGTAAAAGCCACATTGGCTCCTTGCTTTGCAAAGACTTGGGCAATCCCCTTACCTATTCCTCTTGTTGCTCCTGTAATTAATGCTGTTTTATTTTCTAATAATTTCATCTTGATATTTTGATTTTAACAAAATCAAATATAGTAAAAGAAATGATGCCAATAAAAGTCTTATTAAAAATTTAACTTCTCATTTATAACAAAATTTCTTTCTTTACTTTGGTGACTTTGAGCTTTCACTTTATCTTTACACCTAACAATTATTAAATATAAAAATCATGTCATATTATTTTAAAACAACCTTAACCAATTCAACTTTTGATGAAGCTATAGACAAAACTGTTGCTGCTTTAAAAACAGAAGGGTTTGGAGTACTCACCGAAATAGATTTAAAAGCTACTTTTAAAAAGAAGTTGGATGCTGATTTTTACAACTATAAAATATTAGGTGCTTGTCATCCGCAATTTGCATATAATGCATTACATGCCGAAGATAAAATTGGTACGATGTTACCATGTAATTTTATTGTTCAAGAAAAAGAAACTGGAACTATAGAAATTTCTGGGGTTGACCCAATGGCTTCAATGATGTCTGTTGGAAATGAATCTTTAGGTGAGATTGCCGGTGAGGTAAGAGAGAAGTTACAACGTATTGTTGCGAGTATTAAATAGACCTTTTTAGAATTTCTTTATTAATCTTCTTAACCAAACTTGGGCCTTCATAAATAAATCCGGTAAAGATTTGTACCAAGTCTGCCCCTGCATTTATTTTATCTAAGGCATCTGATGCAGAATGGATGCCTCCTACTCCAATAATTGGAAAAGCCTTGTTTGATTTTTCTGATAAATATTGAATCACTTTGATACTTCTGTCTGTAACAGGTTTTCCACTCAAGCCACCATTTCCAATTTTATCTAATGTAGAGTTCGAAGTTTTTAATCCTTCTCTGTTGGTAGAAGTGTTAGAGGCTATGACTCCATCTATCTTAGTTTCGGCAATCAATTCTATAATTTCATCTAGCTGAATATCGTTTAAGTCTGGGGCTATTTTAAGTAGTATCGGCTTTTGAAAACTGTAGTTCCTATTCTCGTTTTTAACAGCTCTAATCAACTCTAACAAATAATCTTTGTCTTGTAGTTTTGCCATTGACCCAACATTGGGGCAACTTACATTCAACACAAAATAATCTACATACGAATGCAGTTCTCTAAAACATATAAGATAATCTCGGGTATATTCATTGGGCATCGATTTGGTGTTTTTACCAATATTCCCCCCAATTAAAACTTGTCCATTATTTTTTTTGAGTTGAACAACTGCAGCTTCAACTCCCTCGTTATTAAACCCCATTCGGTTGATGATACCAGAATCATCAACCAATCTAAATAATCGTTTCTTTGGATTTCCTACCTGCCCATTTGGAGTTACGGTTCCGATTTCTATAAATCCAAATCCGAAGTTTGAAAGTTCGTTATACAACACTGCATTTTTATCAAATCCTGCAGCTAAACCCACAGGGTTTTTAAAAGTCAAACCAAATAAATTCCGTTCTAAATTTGGATGCTCAACAGCATATATTTTCTTAACTATACTAGAAACAAACGGAATTTTAAAAACAAACTTTAATAATGAAAAAGTAAAGTGGTGTACCTTTTCAGGATCAAACAAAAATAATAGTGGTCTTATAAAAACTTTATACATTTCTTTTTTTGTCTTTCCCGTGCAAACGGGAATCCATATTATATTCTTAAGATTCTTCGACAGGCTCAGAATGGCATTAATAAGATGCTATCTCAGCTCTGCTTGTAAATTCTTTTCTAGCGACTGCTGTATTTTTTGCATAGTTTTGTCAATCTGTTTATCGTTCAACGTTTTCTCTGTGTCTTGTAATACAAAACTCACAGCATACGATTTTTTACCTTTCGGTAATTTATCTCCTTGATATACATCAAACAAATCAACTTCTTTCAATATCTTTTTTTCTGATTGAAAAGCAGTATTGTAAACATCAGCAAATTTTATATCATCATCTAGTAGCAATGCCAAATCTCTTTTTACTGAAGGATACTTTGGCATATCAATAACCTTGAACCCTTTTCTGCCAGTAACTTTTAAAACATTCTCCCAATTAAAATCGGCAAACAAAACTTCTTGTTTAATCCCAAATTCTTTTAAGATTGATTTTTTTACAGTCCCAAATTCTACCAGCTTAATTTTACCCAATCCAAAAGTGATTCCCTCAGAAAAAATATCATTTTTTGTAGGTGTCGTTTTTAACTTTGTAACTCCTAACCTATTTAAAGTCGTAGTAACTATCCCTTTTAAATAAAAGAAATCCGAAGTTTTCTTTTCTGTATTCCAATTATCTTTATTACGCTTACCACTAACAAGAAGTGATAAATGTTTTTGCTCAGAATAACCACTTTCATACTTATGGTAGGTTTTACCAAACTCATAAAACTTTAAACTATTATTTTTTCTGTTGATATTATAAGCAACCGATTCTAGCCCACTAAACAATAATGATTGACGCATAACTCCTAAATCACTACTCAACGGGTTTAGCATAGCTACATCATGATCAGCGTTTAAATTATCTGTCAATTCTAAATATGATCCTTTGGTCAAAGAATTTGCCATAGTCTCATTAAATCCTTGAGCTACCAATTGATTTGCAACAATATTTTCAATCTTAACAGCGTCAAAATCATCAGAAGAAATTGAAGTATTTAGCTTATGAGAAAACTGAATATTATTATACCCATAAACGCGTAAAATTTCTTCAATAACATCAGTCTCTCGCTGTACATCTACACGGTATGAAGGAATTGTTAATCCCAAACCACCTTCAGTTTCGCTATTCAATTTAATCTCTAGAGAAGCTAAAATATTTTTTATGGTGTCTTTCGGAATTTCATCACCAATGAGTCTATTTAATCTATCATAAGAAATAAATACTTGGAAATCTTCAATTTTCTCTGGATAGAAATCCAACACATCCGAAGATTTTTTTCCACCAGCAATCTCAACAATTAACAAAGCAGCTCTCTTCAAAGCATACTCAACAAAGTTTGGATCTATTCCTCTTTCAAATCTAAAAGAAGCATCGGTATTCAATGCATGTCGTTTTGCTGATTTACGGATAGACACAGGATTAAAATAAGCCGACTCTAAAAAGATTCTCGTTGTATTTTCTGTAACGCCAGAATCGATTCCACCAAATACACCTGCTATACACATTGGGTTCGATTCTCCATCACAAATCATAATATCATCTTGATGTAACTCTCTTTCGACCTCATCTAGTGTAGTAAACTTAGTGCCTTGTGGTAAGGTTTTAACCAAAATTTTATCTCCTTTAATTTTTGTTGCATCAAAGGCATGCAATGGCTGTCCTAATTCGTGCAACACATAATTTGTAATATCAACAATGTTATTTTTAGGAGTTAATCCTATTGACTTTAATCTGTTTTGCAACCATTCTGGAGAATCATCAACCGTAATACCAGAGATTGTAATACCAGAATATCTAGGTGCTAAATTTTTATCATCAACTTCAACATCAATTCTAAGGGAGCGGGTATCTACATGAAAATCACTCACCGAAGGAGAAATTAATTCTAACTGAACTCCTTGCTGAATCATACCTGCACGTAAATCACGAGCTACTCCATAATGACACATGGCATCTGCTCTATTTGGTGTCAAACCAATTTCAAAAACTTCATCAGATTCTATTTTAAAAACTTCAGCACAAGGTGTACCCACTTTTAAATCAGCATCAAGCACCATAATTCCATCATGGCTCTGACCAAGACCTAACTCATCTTCGGCGCAAATCATTCCAAAACTTTCTTCTCCTCTAATCTTTCCTTTTTTAATTTTAAAAGATTCGCCTTTATCATCATACAACAAAGTACCAATGGTTGCAACAGGTACTTTTTGTCCCGCGGCAACATTTGGTGCTCCACAAACAATTTGTACCGGAGCATCTCCACCAATATTAACAGTTGTTACTTTTAAACGGTCTGCATTTGGGTGCTGATCGCAAGTTAAAACTTCTCCAACAACAATTCCTTTTAAGCTCCCTTTGATAGACTCAACGATTTCAATTCCTTCAACCTCAAGGCCTAAATCGGTTAATAATTCACCAGTTTTTTCAGCTTCCCAATCAACTTTCAAAAATTGTTTTAACCAATTGTATGATATTTTCATCTGTTACTTTTTAGTAGTATTCTTTTCCGATTTGCAAAGATACTTTAAATTGAAAGATTCAACAATTGATTGTTGATAAAATAGTTAGTAGTATATTTTATAAAGTGAGCTTAACTTATTATTAATATTTCCTAAAAAACATTTAGTAAAACATTTCATATTTTTTGAAAATCGTATATTTCGGTTTTTATTTTTTAAAATACAAACAAAATATGAGCAGCACCTACAACACCATTCCAGCAAAAGGATTAAAAGGCTTAAAAGAGAATTGGCGAAATGATGTTTCTGCTGCAATAAGTGTTTCATTAGTAGCACTTCCATTGGCATTGGGAATTGCTGTAGCATCAGAAGTTTCGCCTATGGCAGGAATACTTTCGGCTATTATTGGTGGGGTTGTTACCACATTTTTTCGTGGCGGACATTTAGCAATTAATGGTCCTGCTGCTGGTTTAATTGCTGTTATTCTTGGAGGCCTAGCTGTTTTAGATGGCAATATTAATTACGTTTTGGCTGCCATTGTTATATCTGGTGCTATACAAATTATTTTTGGTGTTTTAAAAATGGGGCGTTTTGCTAAACTGCTACCCTCTTCTGTACTACATGGTATTTTAGCAGCAATTGGGGTTATCATTTTTACAAAACAAATTCATTACGCTTTGGGGACAAAATCAGATGCCGATACTACAATCGGAACTTTGATAGATGTGTTTTACAAACTACCAGAAATTAATCCATTTGTATTTTTAATATCAATGATTGGTATTTTGATATTGGTTTTTTATAAAAAAATCAATCAAAAATTTATTCGAATGATTCCTGCTCCGATGTGGGTTTTATTGTTAGCATTACCTGTTGTTTTTGGATTTGATTTTTTTAATTCTCATAGTATCTCCTTTTTAGGAAACAGCTACGGTGTCGGTCCAAATTTATTAATTGATATACCCAGCAATCCTCTAGATAGTATTATGCATCCAGATTTTGCTATGATTGGAACCTTGCCTTTTTGGATTACAGTAATGTCAATAACAATGATTGCTTCTGTAGAAACCCTTGCTAGTGCGAGAGCTGTTGACAAACTAGACCCTTATAGAAGAACTACCAATTTAAATAAAGATCTTATTGGTGTTGGTTTAAGCACAATGGTTTCAGGTGCTTTAGGTGGACTCCCAATTATCACCGTTATTGTTCGCAGTACTGTAAATGTGAATAGCAATGCCAAAACAAAATGGTCTAATTTTTATCATGGCATATTTTTGATTCTCTTTGTGCTTTTATTAGCACCAGTTTTAAAGAGTATTCCCTTAGCTGCTTTAGCCGCAATATTATTACATACTGGCTATAAACTAGCATCACCCAAAGTTTTTAAAACAGCCTATAATCAAGGGGTAGAACAACTATTGTTTCTTACATCGA
The DNA here is from genome assembly GCA_028599075.1 of Urechidicola sp. Classification (GTDB taxonomy): domain Bacteria; phylum Bacteroidota; class Bacteroidia; order Flavobacteriales; family Flavobacteriaceae; genus Urechidicola. The sequence continues at coordinate 24,858 of JAQRMW010000018.1, forward strand.
CTCTGATAATTACACTTTTTACTGATTTATTATATGGAATTATGGGTGGTATTTTAATAACATTAGTATTACATATGTTATTAGCTAAAGTAGGTTTTATGACCTTCTTTAAAATGATTTATAAATCTGGATCAAAAATTATTCATTTAGATAATGGTATCTATGAAGTCAAAATTAAAGGTGTTGCCAACTTCTTATACGCATTAGAGCTAGACAAATTACTAAAAGAAATTCCTATTGGGTCAACGGTACACATCGATTTATTTCAAACACGACTAGTAGATTTATCAATCATGGAAAATTTGATTGAATTTAAACGAATCCACGATAACAACGGTGGTAATGTTTCACTAATGGGGCTAGAGCATCATGTGGCATCTACAAGTCATAATAGAGCATTAAAAATTGTTACGGGTAGAATAAAGAAACGTATTACACAGCGTCAAATAAGATTGCAAAAATTGGCCATTGCAAACGGTTGGTCTTTTCAGCGCGAAGTTGATTGGAACACATCGTATTTAAGAAATTTTCATTTCTTTGATTCGCGCCCCATTGAAATGAAAAGCAATTCGTTACAAGGCTTAGACAAAGATACTAATGCACATTGGGAAATAGCAGACATTGTATTTGATGAAGGTGCATTGCTAGCCCTTGAGGTTTATCAAACTACGGTTCAGATAATTAAATTACCAAACCGCATTCCAGAATTTATACTTGATAAAGAAGGACTGTTTGATAAAATGTTTGACCGTGTAAAAGTATTTGCCGGCACAAAAAAACGTGATATTGATTTTGTAAAGTATGCAGATTTTTCAAATAAATTTCAATTAAGTGGCGAAAACAAAGAAGAAATTAAAGCTTTTTTCAATGAAGAATTAATTCACTTTTTAGAGCAAAACGAAATTCATCATATAGAAAGTAATGGTGAGGCACTAATGATATTTAAATATTTACATATCGCTAAAACCGATGAAGTAAGCAACATGCTTACCTTTGCACATGATTTATTATCGCATATGAAGTTAAAAAGTGGTAATTAATCATTTCAATATTAGCTCTTGACTTTATTATTAAAAAACACGAGATTCGCTTATCGTAGGATATAGCTAATTAAATAATTCATATCCGAAATATTGGCAACAATAGTGGTATGACCTCGGTACTACAATTTTAAATTAAGAATGAACTATTAATAACTAATTTAACAACAATATGAAAAGACTTATTGTATTAATAATTGTATGCTTTGGAAGTACTCATTTGTATTCTCAAGAGTTCAAGATAATTGAAGATGATAAAAAATGTGAAGATATTATAAACAATAGATATGTTGAGCCCGTTGATTCATTTAAAAATGAGTTAAAAGTTACAATATCAATAAGCGAATTTAGTGTAGGTAAGGAAGAAATAAAAGTTGATAAAACTTGGACAGTAAGCATCACGGATGAAACTCCAATAATTAAGGTTACCAAGAATGGGGCGTTGCGAATAAGTACAGGAAAAGTGATTGATAATAGAATGAAATATTATATTTACAAAATTCATCTATATAAGAAAGAAAATGGATGCTGGGAAGAAGGCTCCTCTACCATGGATTGGAACCGTTTAAAACTAGGAAAAATAATGCAAGATTATGGATTTGGTATTCCAGGAAGAAATAACCATATAGGTTTCAAGGGAGAAGTAATCATAGAGTAACTGTTGTCATCAACGGTTAGGCAAACCTCATAAAAAATTAAGAAACCCTAACTAATATTACTCCATATAGCAGCATTTTTTTGAATGCCTAAATAAGTCTTTTTAATATTACTATTCTTTGGCAAACTTAAAGAAGAATCTTCTTGTAAAGTTTCAAAAGCAATTGCTCTAGCTTTTGCTAAAATATTGCCATCTTTGGTAATGTCAGCTATTTTAAGATTCAACACACCACTTTGCTGCTTACCCATAATATTTCCAGGGCCTCGTAATTTTAAATCAACATCAGCAATTTCAAAACCATCGGTAGTCTCTACCATGGTTTCTAATCTAATTTTTGCATCGGCAGATAGTTTAAAACTCGTCATTAAAATACAATAGCTTTGGTCTGCCCCTCGTCCAACACGTCCACGTAATTGATGGAGTTGCGATAAACCGAATCGCTCAGCACTTTCAATGACCATGACACTTGCATTGGGTATATTCACTCCAACTTCTATCACGGTAGTTGCAACCATTATCTGAGTTTCGCCTTTTAAAAAGCGTTGCATTTCATACTCTTTGGCTTCGGGTTTCATTTTACCATGAACAATAGAAACTTGGAATTTTGGCATCGGAAACTCTCTAGTTATACTCTCATAACCATCCATCAAATCTTTATAATCCATTTTAGCTGATTCTTGGATTAAAGGATAAACTACATATACCTGCCGTCCTTTTTCAATCTCATCACGCATAAATTTAAAAACCGACAAACGGTTTTTATCATACCTATGCGCAGTAGATATTTGTTTTCTGCCAGGGGGTAATTCATCAATTACCGATATATCCAAATCACCATAAACGCTCATCGCCAATGTCCTCGGAATCGGAGTTGCAGTCATTACCAATACATGAGGTGGTAAAGCCCCTCCAACCTCCCCTTGGGGAAGGCTTTTTAAGGTGTCTTCAATCTTTTTTAGTACAGCATCAATATCTCCAATTACTTCTTGGTTTGTAAATCGGATAACAATAAATCCATAATCATTTAATATTTCTGTTCGCAAGGCATCAGCCTCTTTTTGTTCTTTTATGAAATGATATTCACCATCAATCTCTATAATTAATTGCCTAGACAATACCACAAAATCAACAATAAAATCTGATATGATATGCTGTCGCCTAAATTTATATCCAAGTTTTTTTGTTTTAACATACTCCCAAAATATTTGCTCAGCTTGAGTAGTTTGTTTTTTTCGTTCTATTTGCAATTCTTTTAACAATGGATACAAAGAAGGTTTTGCAGTCATATATTTTTGACGTGTCAGCCCTCCCTTCCCTTTGAGAAGGCTTGGGGATGGGCCTCCTTTTGCCCACAACTTTGCCCTTTGCTCTACTCCAAATCTGTGTTGCTCATCAATAATAGCAATTCCTAAATTTTTAAATTTAACTTTATCTTCTATCAGCGCATGAGTACCTATCAAAATATCTAAAGTCCCATCTTCTAAATCAGAATGGATTTCTCTTCGGGCTTTAGCTTTCACCGAGCCTGTCAATAATTGCACATTAATATCCATGCCGTCTAACAACTCTTTGATAGAATTATAATGTTGGGTAGCCAATAATTCTGTCGGTGCCATAATCGCTGCTTGGTATCCATTATCCAATCCAATTAGCATTGCTAATAATGCCACGATTGTTTTGCCTGAGCCAACATCACCTTGCAATAATCGATTCATTTGAGCATTTGAACCTACATCTTTTCTGATTTCTTTTAATACTCTTTTTTGAGCATTGGTCAATTCGAATGGTAATTTATTTTTGTAAAACTCATTAAAATAAGTTCCCACTTTTTTAAAAGGATGCCCTTTAATTTTTGATTTATGAATCATTTTTTTTCGGATGAGTTGTAGTTGAATAAAAAACAACTCCTCAAATTTTAAACGCGCTTGAGCTTTTGATAATAACTCATGGCTTTTAGGAAAATGAATATTAAACAGCGCATCATTCTTCGATATAAAACCCTGTGCATTCATAATATCTTCTGATAGAGTTTCGCCAAATTTGCCATTCAACTCAGTAAATAAACTCATTATCATTTTTTGAACAACTCTGTTAGACACCCCTTTGTTTGTCAACAATTCGGTAGATGGGTAAACAGGTTGCATTGCGGTTCTCAGATTTTTTTTATATTCACTTACCAATTCCATTTCGGGATGCGGCATGCTAAAACTCCGATTAAAATAATTAGTTTTTCCAAAAATAACATAAGGTACATTTACCTTAATAGATTCTTTTATCCACTTAGCACCCCTAAACCAAATTAACTCTATTGTACCAGTTTCATCAGCAAAAGTTGCCACTAACCTACTTCCTCTTTTTTGCTGTACCGTTTTAATAGAAGTGACTTTCCCTACAATCTGAATTTCGGCAGAATTCTGTTCTAGCTGATTGATCTTAAAAAACTGCGTTCTATCAATATATCTATGTGGAAAAAAATTAATTAAATCTCCAAAAGTACGGATGCCCAATTCCTTTTTTAACAAATCGGCACGCGAAGGACCTACCCCTTTTAGGTAGCCGATAGAAGTGCTAGAATTGTATTGAGACATACTTTTAATTTTACTAGGCTAAAATAACAAATACTCGGTATTCATTCGTACATTTGCAATCCAAATTTTTGAAGTAAATGAGATTACATAGAAACTTGTGTTTTACGGTGATAGATTCATTAAATATGATTTTTAATGATGAAGAATATGCGGGTAAGGTTGTAGAAAAAGCATTGAAACGCGATAAGCGATGGGGTGCTCGTGATCGTAAATTTGTTGCAGAGACTATCTATGATATTGTTAGATGGAAACGTTTATACAATGAAATTGCAGGAACTAAAGATCACTACACAAGAGATAATTTATGGAAACTCTTTGCTGTTTGGGCAACATTAAAAGGAATCGAATTACCAGATTGGAAATATTTTGAAGGAACACCGGTAAGACGCATCAAAGGTAAATTTGATGAAGCTCAAAATACACGTGCCATAAAAGAATCTATCCCAGATTGGATGGATGAGTTGGGCAAAAAAGAATTGGGTGAAGCGGTTTGGTCTAGAGAGTTGACTGCATTAAACCAAAAAGCTGAAGTGATTCTAAGAGTCAATACCTTAAAGATTGACATTGCTACCTTGCAAAAATTCTTACGTAAAGAAGAAGTTGAAACAGAAACTATTCGCGACAATCCTTCAGCATTAAGATTGGTAGAGCGCAAAAATGTCTTTTTAACCGAAGCTTTTAAAAGAGGTTATTTTGAAGTACAAGATGCATCATCTCAATTAGTAGCTCCATATCTAAATGTAGAACCTGGTATGCGTGTAGTTGATACTTGCGCTGGTGCTGGTGGTAAAACATTGCACCTAGCCTCTATCATGCAAAATAAAGGGCAAATTATTGCTATGGATATTTATGCCGGTAAATTAGCACAATTAAAAAAGCGTGCAAAAAGAGCTGGAGTTCACAACATTGATATGCGTGTGATAGAAAATTCTAAAGCCATCAAAAAATTAAAAGACAAAGCTGATGCAGTTTTAATTGATGCGCCTTGTAGTGGAATTGGAGTGTTAAGAAGAAACCCTGATTCTAAATGGAAACTACAACCTGAGTTTGTTGAGAACATTAAAAAGACACAAGCCGAAATTTTAGACAGTTATAGTAGAATGGTAAAAGTTGGTGGTAAGTTAGTGTACGCGACTTGCTCAATATTACCATCAGAAAATCAAGATCAAGTTAAAACATTTTTAGATTCGCATAAAGAGTTTAAGTTTGTTGAAGATAAAAAAGTACTCCCATCCAAATCTGGTTTCGACGGATTTTATATGGCATTACTAGAACGAATTAATTAATCCCAATAAAAACAATTATGAAAAAATTATTACTATTATCACTTATTATTACTTCTTTTAATGTAATTGCTCAGATACCTGCAGATTATTATGACACAGCAACAGGAAGTGGGTATACACTAAAAACTCAATTGAGAGATATTGTTACAGCAGGTCATTCTGCAAATACTTATGACGATTTATATACAGGATATGTAAGTACACATTCAGATGATATAGCAGTTGCTGGTTATGAGAATGACGGCTCAATATTAGATATGTATTCTGAAAACCCTGCTGGAAGTGACCCATATAATTACACACATTTTAATAACCAATGTGGAAATCAGAGTGCCGAAGGTGATTGCTATAACAGAGAGCATTTAGTGCCTCAATCATCTTTTAATAGTAATTTTCCGATGCAGTCAGATATTCATCATGTAGTTCCTTCTGATGTTAGGGTAAATAATTTTAGAGGTTCTTTAGCCTTTGGTAATGTAGCAACTGCAGATTGGACATCATTGAATGGATCTTTAAGAGGCTCTAGTGCTATGGCAGGATATAACGGAACTGTATTTGAACCAATAGATGAGTTTAAAGGAGATATTGCAAGAGCATTACTTTATTTTGCTGTGCGTTATGAAAATACGGTTGATGGATATACAAGCTTTGTAATGTTTAATGGAAGTAATGACCAAGTATTTTTTGATTGGGCAATTACTGTTTTATTAGAATGGCATGCCGCTGACCCTGTATCTCAACACGAAATTAACAGAAATACAGCCGCTTATAATTATCAAGGAAATGCCAATCCTTTTGTAGATCATCCAGAATATGCTGCAATGATTTGGAATCCAACTCCAGATACAGAAAACCCTACTGCTCCTACAAATTTAGTAGCATCAAATCCTACAAGTTCTACTGTAGATTTAACTTGGACTGCATCAACAGATAATGTAGCAGTAACTAGTTATGATATTTATGTAGATAATGTAAACACCTATAATACTTCAAATACATCTTATACTGCAATCGGTTTAGCAGCAGATACAAACTTCTGTTTTACTGTATATGCAAAAGATGGTGCTGGTAATACTTCAACAGTTAGTAATGAAGATTGTGCAACTACCCTAGCAGGTGGTTCTAGCGGACCTGAATTGTTTTTCTCTGAATATGTAGAAGGAGGTAGTTTTAATAAAATTTTAGAGGTTGCTAATTTTACAGGTTCATCAGTAGATTTATCAACATATACGTTAAAGCGTGCAAACAATGGAGCTGCTGCTTGGGAAACAACTTATTCCTTCCCAGTTAGTTCGTCTATTAATGATCAAGATGTATATGTAATTGCAAATGGTGCCAATGCAATTTGTACTGGTGAGGTTGATGATTTAAATAATGACATTACTTCTTTCAATGGAAATGATGTTTTAGGATTATTTAAGAACGATGTATTAATTGACATTATTGGCGTTTTAGGTGATGGTGCAGATTTTGCACAAAACACAACACTTGTTAGAAAACCAACAATAAATGGACCTAACACTTCATTTGACATTGCTGAATGGGGCTCTTTTGCCCAAGATACTTGTACAGACATTGGTTCACATTCGGTAACTTTAGCCGTGAATGATTATACTCTTGAAAGCATTAGAATTTACCCGAACCCTGCTTCTGGAAATACATTGACTATTGAGGTTTTAGAGAATGTAACTATTTCAGTATTTGATATTCTAGGGAAACAAGTTTTAAATACACAAGTTTCTAGAACAAATAATCAAATTGACATTTCTGATTTAAACAGCGGTATTTATATGATTCGTCTACAAACAGAAAACGGATCAGCAACTAAAAAGTTGATCAAAAAATAATTTTCAGTTGATCGTCAGTTCGAGTGGTTTTCTTGAAGAATGAAAGAAAATTGTATCGAGAACAAAATATTGAAAGAAGGCCTCGTTAATTCGGGGCTTTTCTTTTTAAAAACTCCTACCTCATTTCTTCTTGTGACCATTGTAAAAACCTAACGTCCTTTGCAGTTAGTACTGTGTTCTTTTTTTATACAATATTATTAACATTTAGTGTGAAATTGCTAATGGAATATTTATTTTTGCAACTTGTAAAACCATACACACACAACTATGATTCTTTTCTTCGGAAACCCATCTAAAAAAGTTTTTACAGTTCAGGTAACTTCAGAACTTTCAGCTGAAAACACTAAAAAGTTAAACTGGTTGTTCGGCAACCAACCCCAAATATCTCAGGCGTCTATTGACGCTTTTTTTATTGGCCCACGTGCCGCTATGATTACACCTTGGAGTACCAACGCTGTTGAGATTACACAGAATATGGCGATTGAAGGCATCATCAGAATTGAAGAGTTTTTTGCAACGACTGAAAAAAATACAGATTTCGATCCAATGATTTCTCAGAAATATTCTGGATTAAATCAAAATGTGTTTACCATTGATGTGCAACCAGAATCAATTTTAGACATTGATGATATTGCTGCATATAACAAGCAAGAAGGTTTGGCATTGAATGATGAAGAAATAGAATATCTAGAAAATCTGTCAAAAAAATTAGAAAGAAAATTAACTGACTCAGAAGTTTTTGGATTTTCACAAGTAAACTCAGAACATTGTCGTCATAAAATATTCAACGGAACTTTTGTTGTAGATGGTGAAGAAAAGCCCTCTTCTTTATTCAAGATGATTAAAGAAACTTCGAAGCAACATCCTAACGGAATCGTATCTGCATACAAAGACAACGTCGCATTTGTAAAAGGACCAACAGTAGAACAGTTCGCTCCAAAAACTGGAGACAAACCAGATTATTATGAAAAGAAATCTTTTGATTCTGTAATCTCATTAAAAGCCGAAACACATAATTTTCCAACTACGGTAGAACCCTTTAACGGAGCTGCAACAGGTTCTGGCGGTGAAATTAGAGATCGATTAGCTGGCGGTATGGGTTCATTGCCTTTGGCAGGAACAGCAGTTTATATGACTTCTTATTCTCGATTAAAAAAGAATCGCCCTTGGGAAAAAGCCATGAATGAACGTAAATGGTTATACCAAACTCCAATGGATATTTTAATAAAAGCATCTAACGGAGCATCCGATTTTGGAAACAAATTTGGGCAACCATTAATCTCTGGTTCGGTGTTAACTTTTGAACATGACGAGCAAAGCGATGTGGCTTCGACTCCGCTCAGCCACCAAAGTAGAAAATTGGGTTATGATAAGGTTATCATGCAAGCAGGTGGAATTGGTTTTGGGAAAGCAGAACAGAGCATTAAACAAGAACCACAAAAAGAGGATAAGATTGTTATTTTAGGTGGTGATAATTATAGAATTGGAATGGGTGGTGCTGCGGTATCATCAGCAGACACTGGCGAATTCAGTTCGGGTATCGAATTAAATGCGGTTCAGCGTTCTAATCCCGAAATGCAAAAGCGTGCAGCCAATGCCATTAGAGCAATGGTTGAATGCGATGTGAATCCGATTGTTTCAATTCACGATCACGGAGCTGGAGGACATTTAAATTGCTTGTCAGAATTGGTTGAAGAAACTGGTGGATTAATTGACTTAGATAAATTACCTGTTGGCGACCCTACCCTATCTGCAAAAGAAATTATTGGTAACGAATCTCAAGAGCGTATGGGATTAGTTATTAATGATAAAAATATTGATTTACTACATCGTGTTGCTGATCGCGAACGTTCGCCAATTTATACCGTTGGTGATGTTACTGACAATGACCGTTTTACTTTTGAATCAAAAACTACGGGAGAAAAACCAATGGATTTTGCTTTGGAAGATATGTTTGGCTCATCCCCAAAAACCATTATGGAAGATAAAACAATTATCAGAAATTATGATGAAATAGATTATTCACAAGAAAATATTCACGATTATTTAGCGCAAGTTTTACAATTAGAAGCAGTTGCTTGTAAAGATTGGTTGACAAATAAAGTGGACCGTTGTGTTACAGGGAAAGTTGCCAAACAACAAACGTGCGGTCCTTTGCAATTACCGTTAAATAATGTTGGGGTAATGGCCTTGGATTATAACGGAAAAGAAGGAATTGCTACTTCGGTTGGTCATGCACCTATTAGTGCGTTGATTGATGAAAGAGCTGGCTCTAGAAATGCAATTGCAGAATCTTTAACCAATCTTATTTGGGCTCCGTTAGAAGAAAATTTAAAGTCTGTTTCGCTATCGGCCAACTGGATGTGGCCTTGCAAAAATGAAGGTGAAGATACGAGACTGTACAATGCTGTTGAGGCTGTCTCACAATTTGCCATTGAATTAGGAATTAACATTCCGACAGGAAAGGATTCACTATCAATGAAACAAAAATACCCAAATGAAGAAGTGATCTCTCCGGGGACAGTAATTATTTCTGCGGCTGGTCATTGCAACGATATCTCAAATGTGATTGAGCCTGTTTTTCAAAAAGATGGTGGAAACATTTACTATATCAATTTATCAAATGATACATATAAATTAGGCGGAAGTTCTTTTGCTCAAATCAAAAATAAGATTGGAACTGAAACTCCAACCATTAAAAATTCTGAAAAATTCAAAGTAGCCTTTAATGCAGTACAAGAGCAAATTAAAGCTAGAAACATTTTAGCAGGTCATGATATATCAGCTGGCGGAATATTAACTACTTTATTAGAATTGTGTTTTTCTGATACTAATTTAGGAGCTAGTATTGATTTATCTTCTCTAAGTGAAAAGGATTCTGTTAAATTATTATTTGCAGAAAACAGTGGAATTATCATTCAAACAAAAGACAATGTAGCTTTTGAAAATGCTATGAAATCTGCTGAAGTTGAAGTGCATTATATTGGAGAAGTTGAAATAGGAGCACAATTAACAATTGATAACGGAGAACGCAATTTATCTTTTGACATTCCAAAACACAGAGATATTTGGTATAAGACTTCTCACTTACTTGATCAAAAACAATCAGGTAATAAATTAGCAACCGCGCGTTTTAATAATTTTAAAGAACAACCTTTAGAATTTACCTTTCCAAAAAGTTTTAGCGGTAAATTACCCGCAATTGATTCAAAACAGCAAAAAATAAAAGCAGCCGTAATTCGCGAAAAGGGGTCCAACTCTGAAAGAGAAATGGCGTATGCGATGCAATTGGCTGGATTCGACGTAAAAGATGTACACATGACTGATTTAATATCTGGGCGTGAAACACTGGAAGATATTCAGTTTATTGTGGCTGTCGGTGGGTTCTCTAACTCAGATGTTTTAGGCTCTGCCAAAGGTTGGGCTGGAGCATTTTTATACAACGATAAAGCAAAATCTGCCTTAGACAATTTCTTTGCAAGAGAAGATACACTTTCATTAGGAGTTTGTAATGGTTGTCAATTATTCATTGAATTAGGATTGATAAATAAGGACCACGAAGAGAAACCAAAGATGTTGCACAACGATTCTGGAAAGTTCGAATGTAATTTTACATCAGTAGAAATTCAGGAAAACAATAGCGTCCTTTTAAATTCATTGGCAGGTTCAAAACTCGGAATTTGGGCAGCGCATGGTGAAGGGAAATTCTCTTTTCCTTATGAAGAAGATCAATATAATATTGTTGGTAAATATGGTTATGAAGAATATCCTGCAAATCCGAATGGATCAGATTTCAATACCGCAATGCTAACTTCTGATTGTGGAAGACATACCGTTATGATGCCGCATTTAGAGCGTTCAACATTCCCTTGGAATTGGGCACATTATCCAAAAGACAGAAAAGAAGATGCAGTAACACCTTGGGTAGAAGCTTTTGTAAATGCCTACAAATGGTTGCAGAAATAAAGACAAAAAAAATAGCTTGAGATTAAAACTTCAAGCTATTTTTAAGACTAATAATGCTTATCTCAAATAAGAATTCAACATCCACAATGTTTTTTCTGTTTCGGTGATATAATCACTCATCAAACTTGCTGTACCTTCATCATCAGCCTCTCCAGCTAAAGCTAAAATTTCACGCTCCTTAAGTATCAATACAGAAAAGTTTTTTACAACAATCTCTACACCTGTTTTACCATTGGTTATTCCTTTTTCAGCTTCAATTTCTGAAATTCCGATATAATCAGCAAATGTATGCAAAGGTTCTCCCTCTAGTGTTAAAATTCGCTCTGCTACTTCATCAATTTTAATTACTGCATCATCATATAATTCTTCAAATTTCAAATGCAATTCAAAAAATTCTTTACCCTTTATATTCCAATGCAATCCTCTTAAATTTTGGTAAAACAATTGATAATCAGCTAATAAATGATTTAATTTAGTAATGAGTAATCCCGCTTGTACCTTATCTATTCCTATTAAATTTTTCATGATATTATGATTTAAATATTACTATGCAAATATACAATTTATTATAGTATCATCAAAATTGATTGTTTTTATATTGTGATAGTATTTATTTATTTTAAAATGATTTAGAATTAAAAAATAGTTTGGGATTCGTCTTCAAATATTTTGTATTTTGCATTGATAAATACTAAGCCAACTTACTTGTTTTGAAACATAAAGAAGCCCAAAATAGATTCCTTATTTTTTTGAAAGATAAAAGAAAGAAAAGTATTTTTAAAATGCTTTGGGAAGCCTCCTATTTATGGATTAGCAAAAGAGAAATTCCATTTTATTATTTTAAATATCAGTATCGAAAATCGGTAACTAACTTCAAAGATTATCTAAGTACTAAAGAAGGTATACGAATTCAACAGGGTAATCTCTTACACAACGATGAACTTATCTCGATTATGGCAAACAAACTTAGCTTTTCTTTGTATTGTAAAAAAAATGGTCTTCCAAATGCCAAAATGGTTAGTTATAATCTAGATTCAAATTTCTTTTTTGAAAATGAAGTTATCAAAGTAAAAAATTCTGAAGCTCTTTTTTATTTTTTTAACCATCTCTTTGAGAAAACAGCACACCAAAGTGTTTTTATAAAGCCACTTGCTCAATATGGTGGTGCAGGTTGTTTTAAGATAAATAAGAATAATTTAAAAGAAGATATAAAACATTGCAGTGAGCATGTGATTGGCACTGGTTATATCCATGAAGAGGTCATTCAACAACACGAGGTTATCAATAAAATTCATGAAAACTGCATCAATTCTGTACGCCTATTAACATATATTGATAAAAACAAATCAGCTAGTATTATTGTTGCTTATATGAGATTTGGCATTGGTAAAAGTGTTGTTGATAATGTGAGTTCTGGTGGATTTCAAGTGGGCATCAATATTGAAAATGGTACACTACATGAAAAAGGGTATCAAGATATGGAGTTTGGTGGCGCTGAGTTTTATAAACACCCAACAAGTGGGTTTGTCTTTAAAGATTTTAAGATTCCGCATTTTAAAGAAGTATTGGATTTAACCTATAAAACAAGTGATTTTTTACCCGACAGAATTATAGGTTGGGATATTGCCATAACTACTAATGGCCCTGTTTTAATTGAGGCCAATGAGTACCCCTCCATTTTTGCAGCAGATATTATTTATGGTGGATTAAGAAAACATCCGAAGATAAAAGAATTGCTATCAGAATTAAAGATTAATTAAATTATGGCAGTAAAACAACAAAACAGACTACACATATTTTTAAAAGATAAAAACAAAAAAAGTATGGTTCAAGATAGTTTAGGGAAATTTATATCTTTGTAAATTATTGAGAAACAATGAAGAACAAGTATATTTTCCGTTCCCGAATTTCTGAGAAGAAATTTAGACAAATTTTAAAGCTCT
>JAQRMW010000180.1 GCA_028599075.1 Urechidicola sp.
TACTTTTTCGCAAATTTCTCTCTCAATCTTACAATCTCCTGGTGAGGAAATGAAACATTTAAAGATTTTCAATAACTCCATATTTTTCGATTATTTGTGGGTTTTAAATGGCATACAACGTTTAGTATATGAAAAGTAGGCGATTACGAAGCACCAAACTTTCGGTTAAGCACGAAGTTTGATACGAGCCAAAACCCTTGAATTTACTACTATACCGCCTATTTTTTATATACATTGTTACCTGCTGGCTTTATTTTTTCGTTCGTCTTTCAGCGTTGGCAAAGACATACTCTTTTGCAATTTTTGGCTTGTGTGTCGGCTGGTGCGAATTGCAAATGTGTATGGCTTTTAGCGTTGGCATTAGTCAAACAGTTTATTAAATGGTTTCCAATTTTCTGTCAATTTCCCTGGCGTATAATCGTAGTCAAATTTCACTCCATATTCCGCTTTGGGTTCTTCAACTCCGTTTACTGTCGGTTCTAACAAATACTTTTCGTTATTGAAATAATACCATTGGTTATTCTCTAACACTACAAGTCCGCCAACATATTTTCCACCATTTTCATTTAATTCTTTCAGTTTGTTGGCGAGTCCTTCAGCTCTTCCTTCTGGATTTTGTGCTGTCTGTCCGCTTTTAGTGTCAAATATTCCAATTCTACCGTCTTTGAATTTTAAAATCCAATCAGGGTAGAAAAGAGCTTCCTCTTTTTTCGCTGTGTTGTAATATTTTAAGCAATAAAACTCTTTTCCTGAATCTCCATTTTTAAACCACCAATCTAACTTATCTTTTTTCTGTTCGAGGTAATTCAGGAATTTCAATTCGTTGTCTCTTCCTTTATATTCCTTTTTCAAGTAGAACGGTTGAATTGCACTTAAGTCAGAAGTTCCTTCTTGTGCTGTTAGTTCTGCATAATCTTCTGTAAAGGTGTATTCTTCTTTGATTTCAAAAAGTGGTGCTTCTCGTTTCTCAATTTCCTTTTTCCGCTTTTCAAGATATTCCTTTTTTACAGGATAATAGTCTTTCAAAGTTTTGGTTAATGCTTGTCTGAAAATACTTGACTGCTCTTTGTTTAAGTCATTAATTAAAATTCGGTAATACAAATTGCTGTCTTGGTCAAATATGCTTTTAAACCATACTCTAAATGCTGATTTTAAAGGCGACCAAGAACGAGAAACATTGGAAACTTTGGCTTCCGTTTCTGTTTGTTCCGATAAAAGCTGAAAACAAAACCAATTAAATAATTTTTCTACATCATTTCTTGAAATCTCGTAATCTTCTTCGTGTCCTTTTTTGGCAAAGTCTAAATTGATTTTATCGTAATCCGAAAACTCTGCATCAACAATTAATTTGTTGGTCAAAGTTGGATTTATATCTATGCCTTTTGCTTGAATTTTTTCTCGCATTATGGCTGGGTGGTCTTGCTCTTCAAAACCAAAATAGTTGTCAAATGATTTTAAGAAACCCATTTGAAATTTTACTGCGTGACCTAAATCGCCATAATCAACACGAGAAACAAAATCAGAAAACAAGTCTTGTATATTTTCTAAATCGTCCTTTCGTTTTGAAGTATAGATAAATGGTTTGTTTTTAGTTCCTTGGTCTGGGATTTCTACATCATTACGCTTGTAGTTGGTGTATAAATACCCTGTTCTTAAATTCGGATTGTTTTTGTAATCGTCTTTACGATTTGGTTCTGCCATTCGCAATATTCTACCAATGGTTTGAACATAAAAGGAAGCCGAATTAATCTCTCTGAACATTACCAAAATATGTGCTCGTGGGCAATCCCAACCTGTACCTGCCGCTTGTTTGAAAAGCATAAAATCCACATCACTTTCATTATGCGTAATGAAGTCCATATTTTTTTGCTTTCCGTCAAACCACAAAGCGACTTTTCTGTCAATGTCGATTTGCTTTTTTTGCAGGTAATCCAAAACAATTTCTTCTTTGGTTTTTTGTCCTGCGTCTTTTAAACGACTGTCGTCATTTGGTAATTGGATTAAAACCAACGGATTTATGTCTTTACCCAAAGTTTTATATTCTGCTTTGAGTTCTTGTTGGCGTTCAATAGCTAAATCTAAAAGTAATTCGTCTAAATCTTTGTTTGGATATTTTGCTAAATCTTCTTCGGTTTGAACTGCGATTTTTTCTTTGATTAATCCTTCATCTACAACTTCTTTACGCTTTACACCAACGTAACCTGCTGTTCCTTCTTCAATTTCATCAATTCCGGGAATGTTTTTAGGTGTTGCAGAAACATTGAGAATTACTTTTGGATTGATAATGTCAATTACTTCTTGGGCTAAATCCGTATCTCGGTTTTTATGGCTTTCGTCAATGATTAAAACAAATTCTCTCCCTTCTTTATGTGTGTTTTCGATTAAGTCCTCAAAGTAGTAACCTTGCTCTTTTAAAAACTCTTCTTCGTCTGGTCGTCTTAATAATCGGCTTTCTTTTTTTGAAGCAACCAACTTTTGCCAATTGATAAATAGAATATCGTTTTTGTATAGTTTGCCTTGTTTAAAATCGTTTACTGTAAGCAAACCATTTTCAAGATTTGTATCAAAATACTCCTGAAATTTGTCTTTGCTTTGCATTGCCAAATCTTCCGAAAACGTAATCCAAATAAAGGCTTTATCATAATCCCAAGTTGGCATACCGTTTAGGCTATGCACAAAATTGGCAACCATAAATGTTTTACCACTTCCTGTGGGTGATTTGAACGCTAAAAGTCTTTGCGGTTCTGTGTTTCCCCACAAATTTGTGAATGTGGAAACTAATTTATCTATGGCTTTCTTTTGAAAGTCTAATGGACTGAATCTGCTCATACGGTAACTATGTTGTAAATCCTTTTGTAAATCTCTAAAATGGGTTGCGGAATGGTTTTAATGGTAATGTGTTCCAAATGGTCGAACAACGCTTCAAACTCACTTCTATTTCCCCAACTGAAAAGATACAATGCGATTGGTTTTTCTATATTTTCTACTTTCTCTAAAAAAGTTTCCATTTCTGTCATTTCTTCTTTGAAATATATTGCTGTTACTTTTTTATCATTTTCAAATAGTTGGTAACATTTACTTAATTCTATTTCGTCCAAAGTATTTTCTGCAATGGATAGCAAATAACCTGCTTTATGAGCCAAAGAAGATTTATCTTCATCTGTGGCTGAAAGGATATTATTTGAACCTACAAAATCAGTTTTGTAATACTTTAAAGAGTTTCCAAGACCTTCAATTTTGTTTTTCTTTAAATCTTTATA
The DNA here is from genome assembly GCA_028599075.1 of Urechidicola sp. Lineage (GTDB taxonomy): Bacteria > Bacteroidota > Bacteroidia > Flavobacteriales > Flavobacteriaceae > Urechidicola. The sequence goes on from JAQRMW010000180.1 coordinate 3,261, forward strand.
TCCTATAATAATATTTTTACTTCTTGGGTAAGTAACTTCTGTACATATATTACCTTCATCATTTGTGCAGATAATATTTTGAATTTTATAACCTTGATTGTTCAAATCCAAACAGGCGTGAAGTGTAGTACCTGAACCTGCAAAAAAGTCCAAAACAGTTGATTTCTTGTCTGTTGATAATTGAATTAAGTCTTTAATTAAATCAACTGGTTTGGGTGCTTTAAAACTATTGTTCGGTACAATGTTTTTCAATTGATTTGTTCCGTTACCGCTACTATAAACAGGTTTGTAGAAGAGTGTTTTTGGTTTCTTTGAAGGTAAATCGCCAAGTTCTGGTCTCTGTTTTTTATTTATAGTATAGTCTCCGTTAGAATTAACGATAATGTTGTATGGTTCGTCTAACATCTTTTTTCGACTCCATCTCCAAGTCATATATGAACCACTTGTGATAGGAAGAATAAATGAGTAGCCTAATTCTTCATATTTTTCTTTTAAAGTAGCTATGAAATCATCATTAAAAATTTTAGTCTCTTTATCATATATTAATTCATATTCTTCATCAGTAATGTGGTTAACCTTATGAGTTTCTTTGTCAAACAATAATGGGAAAAAAAGATTTGCTCTCTTTTCTCTTGGTGCATTTTCGCCTGTTGATTTTAAGTTAGCTCCTTTCTTATAAAACCCGATTTCGTCTTCTTCCCATTTCTCCAATTCTTCTTCATCTAAATCAAATTGATTGAATTTACATTTAGATATATCTTTTGCAAATACAACTGTATATTCGTGAGTACCCGCAAATGCAAATTGGTCTTGATTACCTTTTAGGTTCATTACTGTTGGTAGAATTGCAACTTGGTTGTAACTACCAAAAACCTTTGCACAGAGTAAAACAAGATTTGCTACTTCATTATCGTCAATGCTTATTACGATTTTACCTGTGTCTTTTAGTAAGTCTTTTGCTAAATCTAATCTTTTGAACATAAAAGAAAGCCAATAACTGTGTCTTAATGGTGAGTCTTTTGGTACAGTAGTTCCATCAGGAAATTTGTCGATTATCCTTTTGTCTTTATATGTGAATCCGTCCTTTCCTGTGTTGTAAGGTGGGTCAATATAGATTAGGTCAATTTTGCCTTTGTGTGTGTAGTTTAAGCAAGTAAGAGAATGATAATTGTCGCCTTCAATTAAAATGTGGGTTGGCTTTCCATCCTCATTTTTTATGGCTTTTTCTTTTACTTCTGTCAAAATAGGAAGTTGGTTTTCGCTTTCTTCCTCAAATGCTTCTGGCACGTCCAACCAAGTAATTCCATATTTCTCGGTTTTAATTCGGTTGTTGGCAACTTCCAATTTCTTTTTTAGTGCTTCTATTTCAGCGTATAGTTCCTTTTCTGTCGCCATTAGTTATTCTCTTTGTTAGATATTATCAATTCTTTCACGTCAATGTCTAAAATGTTTGCAATCTCCATTAAGGTTTCCAATCGTGGTTGTTGTCGGTTTTGTGCATAAGCATTAACCATATTGTAACTTTTTCCAAGTTTTTCAGCCAACCAAGTTTGCTTAATCCCTTTCTGTTCCAACACTTCCTTAATTCTGTTCATTTCAGACGTTGTTTATTCAGTCGCTAAAATAGTTAGTTTATTTTAAATATCTCAAAAAACTGTGTATAAACTGTAATTATTCTGTGTGGGTGGTGGTGGGGAAGGGCAAGCTCTTTTGGTTTTTCAGTGTTGGGTTTAGCGTTAGCAAAAACCAAATGTGCTTGACCGTGCGGTGGCTCTTTTTTCAGCTTGCAGGTAACGGTTTATGTAAGCGTAGTTGTGGATCTCAAAGCACTTACCTTTCAATTTAACACTAAACTTTGTACAAAAATACAAACTTTAAATAAAGCACAAAACCCGCAATTACGTTTACATTTTGTTACCAACTGGCTGTTTTTATTTACTTATTGCTTTTATTATTCTATCTGAATTTATTAAAACGTCACGCATTAATAGTTTATACGGAAACTGTTTATGTTTCGTTGATTTTTTAAAACTATCTAATATTTTTATTAATGAAGAAGCCGTAAGTAATGATAAATCTAATTCGCTATCAAGTTCGCAATCTTCTATAAATTCATCACTAAAATCAGGGGCGACTAACAATAATTTTCTGACTTCAAAATTGTTCCTTTTTGCTAATTCAAAATATGCCTTTAATTGTCTCGAAACTGAAGAAAACTTATTGTAACCACTTTCCTTATTTGTTTTGCACTCAACAATAATATAATCATTGTTTTCAAGATTGATTAAAATATCCATCTTGTCTTTTTTAGTGTTAATTTTCTTTTTTAATTTCTCGTCAACATTAAATCCGAGTTTTTCAAAAATGCTTTTAGTTAGTTCTTCGAACTTTATACCTAATTCACTTTCTTTGATTTTTATTCCGTTCTCTTTTAAAGCGTTTAAATCTCTAAATCCAATGTTTTCGTAATTTTCAAAATACAAATTTTCTGCATCTTTGTAATTGTCTAATATGTTTAGGGTTTCGTCACCCCTTGTTTTAATTCCGTTTTTCTTACAGAAATTAACTAACTCTGTTTGAGTAATTAGATCTAAAATATCTCTTGGTTTTATGTTATAATCAAGTAGAAATTCACTTCTCAAAACAAACTCGTCTTGCAATTCAAATGCACTTTTTATTTGCTTATTAAGTTTTGGAAGAGTTTCGTTTAGTTCCATTAACATTTTTTCATAACCATCAATTGAAATTCCTACTTTTTCGTCTTTTTCTCTATTTTCAAAATACTGAATTAGGTTTGCAATTTTATCTTCAAGAGTTGTACCTTTTAAAGATGTGTTTGAATTAAGTATTTTGCTCCATAATTCATTTACATATTTCTTTTTTTCTGTAAGTGAAGTTCCTTCTTTGTGTACGTCATTTGATAAAATGGTTGTTAAGTTTATTCCTTCCTTTATAATTTCCTTGATTTTATCTTCAATGCTTAACTTTCTATCTATATTATGCTTTCTTGCAATCAAATTGACTTCGGGACTTCTTAACAATCTCAAAATGCGTCTTAAATACTTGTCTGCAACTTCTTTTCTTCTTATTTTTCTTAATATTCTAACAACTTCATCTGCTACAAAAACTGTATTCTGTTTTTTTGAATAGAAAACTACACCTATATTTCTTAAATTAGTAATTATACTGTCAATATCGCTTTGTTTGACAGGAATAGTCATATAATTAATCAGTTTTGTTTCTTCTTGTGAAAGTTCTAACTCTTTTGAAAGAGTTAAAAGGATTGTAAGTTCATCATCTGTGATTTTTTCTTCTCGATTATTTTCAATGTCGTTTGAGTATGCTATTTTTACACAAGAACGATATATTCTATAATCTCTTTTCCTTTCATTTGATATTTCAGACTTTTCGTTGCTAATACTTGATTGTAAAGCCTTTATTTTCTTTTTTAAACTTTTAATTTCGTTTTCATAAAGACGAGAAAACCAATCTTGTTTCATTATATTATTTCCATCTCTAGCAACTATGTCAATTAAAATATCTAATTGAGATGAAGAGTTTACAAATTCATTTTTGATTGTACTTGCAAATTCGTCATTTATTAGGTGAAATATTTTCGCTATATTTTGACTATCTATTGATTTTAAACCTTTGTCAGAAGTTAAAAGTATCTTATTAATTTCCTTTATATTTTCAGGTTGTTTTGCAATTATTCCGTCAATAATTTTGATAAAAGCATTTTTTTCAAGTGAACCTAAATTGTCAAGTATTTTTTCGAGTTTCATTTATTTCAATTTTTTTATGTCGATTTGATTTTCGTTGGTTGCTTGTTGGTAACGGTTTTGTGTAAGCGTCAGTAATGGGAAAGTGCGCGAGTACTTTCCGCTGACGCTACTAATTTATTAAAAAGGCTAGAATTTCCGATTAGGAAATTCAGCCATTATTGCGTTTACACG
>JAQRMW010000181.1:0-4887 GCA_028599075.1 Urechidicola sp.
CGAAGCACTTCCGTTTCAGTTTATTATTAATTTTTATTACTTGCATTCACTTTCAATTTACCACTAAAACCCTTATTGGGTATAGCCTTTGTTAGCTGTCTGGGCTTTATTTTCCGTTCTGCTGATAGCGTTGGCAAAGGCATACTCTTTGACAAGTTTTGGCTCGTGCGGTTGGCTTTTTGAGCGACTTGGCAATGTGTATGACTTTTAGCGTTGGCTTTATTTCTTATTCCAGTCATATTTCGTATTGTCGCATCCACATCTTATTTTCTTTGCAACAGTATCATAATTTCTTAGCGAAACCATTGGTCTTTTACAGTCCGATTGCTCACAAATAAATATTTTTTCCAATTCAAGTATGTCTGCCCAAAAGGCTTTTAAATCACCAATTTTAGGATTAAATGGATTGTCGTGAGATAAAATATTCCCCAATATTGCTGAACTTTCTATTCGGTCAATAACTGGAAATTTTGCTTTTAATTCTGGACTACACTTTTTGATTTCCGATTTAATTCCCATAATCAATTCGTAAGGCATTCTATGCTCATTAGAACTGTTGTACTGAAAACTTAGTTTTGCTTCAATATTTAGGGCAATATCTTTTAGTGAATGCTCAAGGTATTTACGAATGGGATTCCCTAAGCTGTCTATTTTACTGTTGGCAAGGTTTGTTTCTATTCTTTCTCGTAAGTCGCTTGGTTCTCCTTCAAGATGTGTTCCTTTAGCTTCTGTCCATTTAATCTCATTTATTAGCCAACCTTTCTTTTTTGCCAAAGGACTAACGAAGTTTGTAAACCAATCCTCTTCGTGGGTCAGCAATATGATTTGATATTTTGAGAATTTTTCAAAAATCAATTCTGCAAACCTTTTTCTATGATTCGAGTCAAAACTTGAAATAACATCATCAAGAACAATAAATTCATTCTTCTTGTTAAAGGCATTTACAGAAGCCAAAAAGAATGATAAGCCAAAGCAATTTAGATGTGATTCACTAAAATATTTTTGAGGTGGCGAAACCCAGTTACCATTGTATTTATATTCAATCGTAATACCGTTCAATTCATCCTCATCTCCGATTGTTACAATTTTTATTTCCTGAAAAGGTTCATCAGGATTCATATATTGATAATATTCGTTTATTGTTCCAGAAAATGAAGTGATGAAATTTTCAAGACCTTCCTTTTGCTTTTTTACAAATTCATTATAAATAATTTCTAAAGTCTTACGCTGTTTTTCAAGTTTAACTTTCTGCTTTTCAAATTGCTTTATTTTTAGAAATGCATCTTTAGAAGCTGAGATATTGGAATATAGAACAGCTGAATTATCCTTTTTGAAAATTTCTTGTATTTGCTTAATTCTTGTTACAATTCCGTTTTGAAAACCAAAATTGGTTGCTGATAATTTAATTGTTTCAGCTTTAGGTATTTTGTTTCCAGAAGTTACTCGCTCTAAACTCGATTTTTGATATTCAGCAATTTTTTCTTTTAAAGCTACAAAACCTGTTTTAATGAGTTTGCTTTCGTCTACTGTAATTAAGTTTTCCGATAGAACTGTATCAAGTCTCTTTGTTCGTTCTACAGTTATTGTGTTTATTAACTGTTTAGCTTTATCAAAAGATGCTTTTTTCTTAGAAGATTCTTCAATATCTTTTAATCTATTTGCAATTTCTGTGCGGAGTTCCTCTATCTTCTTTGGTTGTAAACAAAGAGGGCAACTTTCATCTTTATGATACTTCTTTGATAAAACTGCATCTCCTGTTTTTAATAATTCGCCTAAAAAGGTTTGCATAATGCTTTCAACATCATTGGCAATTACTTCAAATTCATCATAGTATTTTACATATTCAGCATCAATAAAATCAATTTCAGATTTAAGTGTATTTAGAACTGTATTGGATTTTTCTAAAAAAGCTAATTCCTTATTTAGCTTGTTATTTGTGGAGTTTTTTAAATGTAAAAGAACTTTATCAATGTCTTCTATTTTCTTAACCTCAATGCCCGTTTTTAGGGGTTTGATTTTTTCATTTATCTTTTCAAATAGATTCTCTTCTTGACTAATAGCAGCACCTAATTTTTCAATAAGTACTTGTTTTTGAGTATTTATTTGAGCCTCAAAATTTTGATTTTTGATTTCCGTCCTTATAGAATTGTAACTCTTTTTGAGAACTTCCTTTTTCTTTGTTACCTCTGAATAGCCAATAATATCAGACAGGTATTTTAGTTTGTCTCCCTTTGTATTGTCTATGAAGTTTGTAAGATATTGATAACGCAACAAAAGATTTTCTTCTTTTGAATCATCTAAATATTGCCTGAAAACGTCAGAGGTATTTGAAAAATCAGTTGTTAATTTATCTCGTTTATTGAAAAGAGTTTTGGAGCAATCAAGGTTAGGTTGTTTAATAAACGATATGTTTACTTCTGAAATGTCATCAGAATCAAGAGCTGAATTTCTCAAAGCATCTTTTAAGTCTATTTCGCTGTTGCTTAAATGTGATACTCGGTTTGTATAAAACCATTCAATGGAATCTGAGATACTACTTTTTCCAGTTCCATTATCACCATAAAGCAAAATAGATTTTCCATTTAACGGTAATTCTAAATTATCTTTTGCACCTCTAATTCCTTTGATGGTAATGTTATTAATCTTTGTTGCCATCTCTCAGTTTTTGAAGTTCATTTTTAACATTCGTGTCTGTCAATTTATCATTTTGATAAAGTTCAGATAACATTTTTGCAATGTCCTTATCTACATTTTCAATTTCTTCAATGTCGTTGAAAAAATCATCTAATATCTCTTTTCCAGATTTTACTTTGTCTGCCATAGTGGTTTATTTAAAGTATTTCCAATCAATTTTAAAACTGGATGTTAGTGTCTTGTTTTTAATTTCAAAGCCAGATTTATTATTGCAAATAGGGTAAACTCCATACTGTTTTACAAAATCTAAAATGAAATAACTTTCCAAATCTTCAATTCGGAATTGCCAAATATTTTTGAGCATTTCAAAATTGATGTAGGTAAACAATAAAGGCTCAACTTTTCTGTAATTGGTTAATCCTAAGTTTTTTGATTTCCCATCAAAATGCCCTAACAATCTACTTCCAATGCTATTGGTTTTCTTCTCACTCATTCCGATATACAATAATTTTGATTTGTCAAACGGATATTGAATATCAATAGATTGTGTGAAAATGAAGTACAAACCTGCAATACCATTCAATGGTTTTATGTTGGATGGCTCAAATGACATTGGACTGTCAAAATATATGGTTACTTCATTTGTCATTTTTAAAAAGCATTAAACTTATCGCCCATTGCGTGTTTTAAATTCCATTTTTTTGTGGTGTCTAAAGCTCGTTCGAGAACGATTAATTTTTGGTCTGTATTCGTTTTAAAATGCTCTACTGTTTCGTCTGCAATAATTACATCTAAGCAAATCAAGGTTTCTTTGTCTCCATCTGTCGCAAACAGAATTTCATTTTTCTTGAATTCCTTTTGTTTGGTTAACCTATAATTGAGCCTAAAACCATTTTTGATTAGTATCTCGGTTATCAATTCATCTTTGTTAAAAGCAGAAACCAATTGAGCTTCTTTGTCTTTAATGTACTTTTTCAGCAATTCAATATTTTCTTCTTCTGTTTTTTCAGGGTCTGGGGCAAATTCTACTCTCGGGAAGTTTGATTTTTGTAGTTTGAATACTTTAAACCCTAAACCTTTTAATTGTTCTTGCTCACTTTCTTCTTTTTTGAACAAGTCAGGTGTTGCTTCTTTCTTTTCTTTAATGATTTTTTCAACTACCCGTTTGTTTCGCTCTATAGTGATGTCGCTAATAATTTTGTAACCTGCTTTGTAGGCTTCCTCTTTTTTGTCAATTATCTCAGGGATTTGAACAATAATATATTTTCTTTTAAGGTTATCTTCTTCATTAATTTCCGTAACAGCTTGTCCAGTAACTCCGCTACCTCCAAAAAAATCTAAAATAATATCATTTGATTTAGCATTTGAAATTTGAATTAATCCTCTGATTAATTCTTTTGGTTTTGGGTTGCTGAATATATTTTTTTCCCCAAATAACGAAGTCATTTCGTTATTGGCACCTTGATTATGACCAAATTGCTCGTGAGACCACCAGTTTGTCGCGCATTGTCCTTCTTCTTCACGCTCAAACCTGAAATATTTCTTACGAGGAAACCCTTCTCCATTTTTCGGGAAGACTATTCTATTGTCATTCAATAGTTTTTTGTAAGTATCTTCTTCACCCATCCATTCTCCGTCATATTCTTTGTTATTATTTGGGTTTTCGATAACATACTTACTACCAGATTGGTCGGAACCTACTTTCCAGGGCTTTGAAGCCCAATCACCTCTTGTGTCGTTGTCGGGATTAGAAAAATCACCTGTTAAATCTACTTTTCCTACACCTGCTTTTTTGTATTCTTCTTTATTTTTAGAATATGATATAATATGTTCAGCAACTAAACCAATCATTTTGCTTTTGTCATTTGGTTGGTTATGTCTTCTTCTCCAGTGGATATGCCCTTCAAAGTTTTCTTCTCCAAAAATTTCATCACATATTTTTCGTAAGTGATGCACTTCTTCATCTGAAATTGAGATAAAAATCACTCCTTTATCATTAAGTAATTGTCTTGCAATCAACAAACGACTGTACATCATATTTAACCAATTACTATGATATCTTCCTGAACTTTCTGAATTAGTATCAATTTTATATCCGTTTTCAGTCATTTCAGCATCTTCCCAATATGCTTTTTTATCTTGCTTCCAAGTATCTCGATAAATGAAATCTTTATCCTTATTGTATGGAGGGTCAATGTAAATGCACTTTACTTGTTCACGGTAACTGTTGCTTAGTAATTTCAGTACAGCTAA
>JAQRMW010000181.1:4987-10578 GCA_028599075.1 Urechidicola sp.
ATTTCATCATCTAAATCGGCACCCAATGCAAATCTTCTTTCGATATTACTATCAGTAAGCATTCTATTATAAAAGCCTCTATTTGGTGTATCTCGATAGTCTGAGTCATTTACTTGTTTTACAAAGTCGTTAAATTCAAAAGGAAAAGTTTCGTCTGTTAAATGATAATCCAAACCTCTTATCATTTCCTCCAGTTCAATGTTTTTAATTAAAGCGGATGCTTGATGAATAAATTGAGGTGGATTTTTAGCGAAATTTTCGTGATTTGTTTCTCCTATTATTTCGATAGTTGTGTTATAGCTTAACCCTGTGTTTTCGCTTATTTCTTCCACTAAGTCCAATGCCGAAAAATGAGCTTTTAGCTTATAATTTTCTTTACCTCCAAATTCATCTTCAATACTATCTTCTGTAATAGCTCCAATGGTTCGGCTACTTACTTCTGCTACATAATCAGCAATTTCAATAGTCCTTAAAGCCTTTTGGCTTCTTTCTATTAATGATGTTTCATCAAATCCTACGGTATAGTTAGTTTTCTTAGCTAAAGCATTCCAAAAGCGTTTAAAAGCTTTATTTATAATGTCATTTTCGCTACGTTTAAAATGAACTTCATTTTGTTTTTCTCCTTTGTGTGTGTGGGTCATTCCTGCACCTGCATCTGGACTGCCGTAAACTTCTTTTATTTCCTCTTGATATTGCGTTACAAAAGTTTCGTAGGTTTCGTTTGGAATTACTGTCAGTTGATTAATTCGTTCATCATCACTTACATTTAATTTATCATAAATACGCTGTCCGTTAGTATCTACACATATTCTTAATCCTCTACCAATTTCTTGGCGTTTTTTAATTTCTGAAAAAGAATTGCTTAATGTAGCAATGTTAAATATGTTTGGATTATCCCAACCAACACCTAAAGCGGAGTGTGAAAAGATAAATTCAATTTGATTGGAAACGGAATCACCAAAACTTAATAAGCCTTGTTTGTCTTTTAGAATAGCATCAAAAACGTCTTTGTTTTTTCGCATTGATGTTTCATTATCTGTAAACTCATTTTTGGTAGTTTTTGCAAAATAAGAACCTTGAATCATCTCAATATGCTCTGCTGTTGGTTCTTTGTTGTCGTGAAACTCAGGATATATTTCTTTATACTTTTCGATAAAGAGGTTTTTGATTATCGGTTCATCACTTACGTAATTGGCAACTTTATCAATAAAAATAAGCGAAAGGCATTTTATGCCTTTTTCTTTTAGTTTTTGTTTTTTTGTGAAGTGGCGAAGTATGAGCCATTCTAATTGCAATGTCCAAATACTTTGTACATTTCCAGACGCTTGTTTTTCAAAAATCTCAACACCGTTATGAAAACTAACAGACCATTTTCCAGTTCTTAAACTTTTGTTTATTCTGCTAATCGAATATTTTAAATAACTTGGGTTGTTCGTTACTTTACCTAAGTTATCTCCATCTTTCAGCCATTTTGTATTTTTAAATTCAATCTTTCCATTTGAAGCTTGATGCCAAGCTTTAATTTTTGCTTGTATTGGATTTTTTCCGTTTTTGGTTTCCGAAAGTTCGAGTTTTAAAGTGGCTTCATCATTCTTTTCAGTAACAGTTAAAACTTCAATCTTTTTGACTAAACCTTGTTTGTAACTGTCATAAGGTGTTAAACGATAAGTTTTGTTTTTTGCAACTTTATGAGTTGCAGAATATCTAATTTTAAATAAAGGGTTGAGTTTCGCAATTTGCTTGATAGAGTTTGGAGTATCCATTCCCTCTTGCGGTTCATCCATTATGATAATTGGATTTGTTCGTCCAATAGCTTCAATAAATGGAATGTTTGCAAAAAGGTCTTCTCTTTTGGCTTGGTTCAAAATTTTGTCTTCTGAGTTAAATGAAGCCAAAGTCATTACCATTATTTGTGGGTGCTGTTCCTCTACAAAGTTGGTTACTTTATTTAGTCGTTTACTGCTGTATTCAAATGCTTTTGGTGTAAATCCATAAATTTCTTCCAGTTGTTTTTCAAAAGTTGAGAGCGTACTCAAAACTCCTTGTCGAATTGCAACAGAAGGGACAAGAATGATGAATTTAGTAAATCCGTAATGCTTGAACATTTCGTAAATGGACTTAATGTAAACAAGGGTTTTTCCTGTTCCAGTTTCCATTTCAATAGTCAATTCATTTACTTTTTCAAGTTTTGCAACCTCCTCATCAATTCCGTTTTCAAGAAGAATGGATTTGATATTTTCTGTTAATTGTTCATTTGAAAGCGTACAGATATTTGAACGAATACCATCAGTACAAGCATTATCAAATGTATTTTTGTCGTTTCCGTCAAATACATTCACAACTGATTTAATTGCGGTTTCCTGATATTCTAATAGTTCTAATTTTAATTCCATCAGTTTCCGCTTTTATTTTTGTTGATGTATTTCATTTTCTGCTTTTATTTTTGTTGATGTATTTCATTTTCTGCTCAGCTACTTTTAGAGCTTTGCTTCCAAGTGCTTCATCCTTTATTTCGTACAGTATTTTTTCACTCAGGTACTGAATAAGTAGATTGTCTTTGTCTAAATCCAATATTTCGGCAAGCTTTAGGATTTGTTCTTTTGTAGCTTTTCGTTCGCTTCTTTCTATTTTACTGAGTATTGCAGTATCAATATCGAGTTTGGCAGAAACGTGTCGTAAAAGCAGTCCTTTTTTCTCTCTATTTTCTCGGAGTATTTCGCCTATTGTTTTATTTTCTTTCATTTGTGAAATATCACTTGATTAATTACACTTGACAATTAATGTCAAATATATTCAGTCTTTTTGGATATTCAATGATTTATTCCGTCAAACTTATTAACAGCCTGTGAGCGGTGGAAAAAAATAGCTCTTTTGGTTTTTTAGGGTTGGCTTGTGTGTCGGTAAAAACCAAATGTGCTATTTGTGCGGTGGGTTTTCCGCCTTGCAGCTAACGTTTACTGTATGGTTAGTGGCGTGTAAAATCACTGTATTTTCGATAGAAAACCTTATTTTATTTTACAAAACCAACTTTGAATTTTGCTCTTAGTAGCCATTAACTATACAGATTGTTGTGCTTAGTTGGTGCTGTATTCATCATTAAATTCATTCCAATATTCACTATAAAAATTGTCAGTTTTCATTAATTTATTGTGTGTTCCAAATTCAGATATTATTCCGTTTTCTATGATACATATATTATTTGCTATTTTTTTCAACGAGTGTAATCTATGAGAAATAAATATTATTGTTAACTTTTCCTTTAATTGATTTAATAATTGTAAAACAAATTTCTCTGTTTTCCTATCCATAGCAGAAGTAAACTCATCTAAAATAAGTAATTGTGGTTTTTTATATAATACTCGCATTAATGCAATTACTTGTTTTTGTCCGCCAGACAAATTAACACCTTCTTCTCCCAAAATTGTAGCAAACCCTTGTGGAAGTGTATTGATAAATTGTTCAAATCCATATTCTTTTGTAAAACTTATAATGTTCTCAATTTTGTCTTCTTTACCAAGTAAAATATTATCTATTACATTTCCATTAAAAATAGTTATATCTTGAGGTATCACACCAACAATACTTCTCCAATTTTCAGTACTTAAATCATTAAAATCTAAATTATTGTTTATAATAATTTTACCATTTTCAAAGTTGTAGAATTTTTGTAAGATTTGTCCTAAAGTACTTTTCCCACAACCATTTTCTCCGATTATTGCAATACATTCATTCTTTGAGATTTTAAAATTGATATTCTTTAAAAGTTGACTACGACCTGCAAAACGAAATGATAGATTTTGAACTTCTAAAGAATTAAAATTTTCAATTGTTTCATTTCCTTTCTCTTCCTTTTTAATTGATGTGAATTCATACATTCTATTAAATGCAACTTTTGCTTCATTGATTGGAATTGTTATCAATGCCAAACTTGCGACAGACGGAAGCAAAGAACTTGAAATACCCAATATTGCCATTAACTCACCTAAAAGCATTTTTTGATTATAAACTTGAATAGATGTATAAGTCAAAATACCAATTAAAAAGATGACACTAAACAAACTTGACAAAAGAGAAAGTTTTACTTTAATTTTACCAAGATAAAATGATTTTTCTTGATAATTTCCATAAATAACTTGATTTATTTTTTTAAAAATGGATTGTCTATTGTTGTTTTTTATTGTTGAGATACCTTGCATTGTAGTTATGTAATTACTTTCACTAAACGCATATCCTTGCATTACTTCTTTTTGTGATTGAATTATTTTGCTATTAAGACGATATATCAAGATGAAATAAATAGGTAAACTAAATAAAGCGATTAAACCTGTTTGCCAAGAATAATAAAACAAGAATACTAATGATGTTATAGTAACCAAGAGGTTAATAACAGTGTTGCCAACTATCAAATTAATAACTCTTTGAATACGTTGTGTATCATTTAATCTTGCTACTAATTCTCCAATTTTTCTGGTGTCAAAAAAAGGTTTTGGTAAATTTAATAGAGAAGAATAAAAACGGTCAATAATTCTATTACTGAAATCCCTATTTTGTCTTATTAAAAAATAATCTCTTAATGCACTAAAAACTACTCTTACAAGTAGAAGAAAAGCAACTAAAATAATACCAGTTATAAGTTTTTTAATATCTCTTGATGGAAGTATATCATCAATCAGTTTTTGAGAAAAAACTGCCATTGCCATTCCTAAAGATGAAATACCAATACCCAATACAATACTGAAAATCAATATTTTTTTATCATCTTTAATTAATGAAATAAACCAATTTCGTTTATTTTGGGTTTTAATACTGTCTTTTATGAAATTTTCATTTGGTGTTAAAGTCAAGCAATTTTTACTTACCCATATTTTACTTAATTCATCTTTTGAAAGATGAATTATTCCTTTTGAAGGGTCGCCAATGATGAATTTATTATTTTCAAAACCATAACAAACCACATAATGTTGTAGTTTGTTTTCTATAAGAACGTGTAGTATTAAAGGTTCTTTATGGGCAATGATTGCTTGAATATCTGCACTATTTCCTTGTGAGGTGAAACCAAGTTGATTAGCAGATTGATAAAGACCTAATAAAGTAGTTCCTTGTTTATTTGTGCCACTTAATTCTCGTATTTTTTCTAATGAATTACTGCCTTTATAAAATTGAATTATTGACAATAAACAAGCAACACCGCAATCACTTTGATCGTGTTGTAAAACAAATGATTTATCTAATTGTTTTATTGGTAGTTTTTTAATTTCATTCATTGCTATTGTTTATCTCTTTTATGATATTACTTGCCTTTAATTGTCCTTTGTGTTTTTTTATGAGATGTTGGTTTTTATTGTAAATAAGTGATGTTGGTATTGTATTAGTATCAAAAAGAGTTGGAAAAACATCATTTTATCAAAAAGTAAAATAATGTTTATGTGTTCCATTAATTTGTAAGTATTACCGAAATCTTTAATTTTTTTACATTAGTGTCCGATAAACATTTTTAAAAGAGGGATTTCCATGGTTGGATTTCCCTCTTTTTTATATATCTTAATTTTCACAACAAAAACAGATATATGAACAAAAGTACACACTTTAGC
>JAQRMW010000182.1 GCA_028599075.1 Urechidicola sp.
TCATATTTTCTATTAATTGCAAATTCATAATCACTTATCTTAAAATCAGGCTTCGTTGCCAAAATATAATCTGTATAATTTTCCTTATTGCTCATATTCTGTTTTAACTTGTTGCCAACGGTATCGTATATGAAAAGAAGCAGAATAAAAAGTGCTATTTTTTCGATTAAGAAACGAAGATAACAGAAAAGCACCAAACTTTGAATTTGATACTTAACTGCTATTTTTTATATGCATTGTTAGGCACAGGGCTATTATTCTATCATTAACATTTTTTCTTTTTTAACTCCATTTACAGTTGTAAGATGCACAACATATACTCCCATTTTTAGACGTAAACCAGTAATAGAAATATCATTTGAATTGTAAATTCCACTATATTTTTTAGCACCATACATATCATAAATTTCTATTGTGTTTTTTATTTGTTGTTTAAAAGGGTTAATATCATCACAAGGGTCTGTTGGATAATCAGGCGCAAGTGTAACCGTCAAAACATCTCCTTTATTTGGATTTGGAGATATTGATAGTTTATAGTTATTATCGCAAGGGTCATCATCTCCTCCTCCGCCACCTCCAGAGGTGTTATAACTTCTTACTGCTTTGTAACTCAATTGACTTGCTCCACATGAATTTCTTGGTCTACAAGATATATATCCAATAATTGGAGAACCTGCTCTTACTGTAATACTTCTTGTTCCTTGACCACTTATAAGTGTCCAAGGAGTGTAATTTGTAGTATTGTAATTAAAATCTAAATCCCATGTGTATGATGTTGCTTTTGCAACTTTAGGAATAGTATAGGTAACTGTTTGACCTGTATAAACTTCTGGGTCTCCTGTTATTGTTGGTTTTATATAAGTATTTGAAGGAGGAGATTGATGATTACCTGCCAATTCTTCAAATAACCAATCTACACTTGTTTGAGTAAAATATATGTGGTCTTGATTATATCGAGGAGCATAAAAAGTATCAAACGGAATCATATCACTACATATTAAGTTTGGGTCTATTGGCTCATTCCATTTAAAGTTTTGATTTTTAAAAGCCAAACCGCTAACAGTTGGTACAAAGGAATGATTTGAGATGTATGTTCTAACTGAATAGTTATCAACTAAATTATTATTTTGCAAATTTATTACAATTTCATCTTTAAGGTCTCCATGGGCATTTGCCATTCCTCCTTGTAAATTATCCATAGCACCATATACGAGAGGGTTTGTAAAGTTTGAAGTCATAGAAACAGTTGATAATCCATTACGTTTAAAACCATAAAATACTTTATTCCTTCCTCCAGTACCTTTCATAAACCAATTCTCTATTTGAAAACCTTTAATTTGTTTAATAAATGAAAAATGACCAAAGGCTCTGATGTCTAGTACTTTTTGACTTGCATAATTAGTGTTTTTAGTTAAAGAGCCATTTACAATGGCAATATTTCTAGGTATTTGTGGAAAACCTTTAAAAGTTGGTAGGTTACTTTCTAAATTTGTATGATATTGTTGAAAATAAGGAGGTAGAGAAGTGCTATTATATGAGTGCTGTATTAATAATTGTTGTTTTCCTGCGGGAGAATTTAATAAATGATCATACTGGTCTTTTGCTTGTTGTTCTCCTGTAATATATCCTAAAAAATAAATACTTGCCTGTACTGATATTGGTATATTTGCTCCCAAATGTGGGCTGTCTATGCTTACCCATAATTTAGTGTTGTGGTCTAAATTATGTTGCTCCATATACGCTAAAGCATATCTACTTATTTGACCTCCCATACTTGGTCCCATAATTGTTAACTCTTCACTGCTACCGTTATCAAAAACTTTTTGGTTTAAATATTGGTACAATGCAATATGTGCCATTGCGTTACGCTCTATGTAGTCTGCTCCGCCATCTATGGTTTTAACTGGTGGAGGCGTATCATATATTGGATGATTGACGATGACTACATCATAACCGAGTAATCGTAGTTTTTCAATTAAAGGAATGTCTTCAACTCCTTCTTTATAACTCATCAATGTTTCAATGGCATCAGGATGCTCTTCGCCATCATTTGGATAATCAGACTCTTGTATCTTTCGTTCATCAAAAGGGTCAAAACCATCTATAATCACAATAGGTTTTTTTAAAATACGTTCATAATTATTTGGCGTACCGTGGTAGAAAATACGGTATTCTAATTGTCCGTATATTGGTACATCTCCTGCTTCGTACCCTGTAAATGGTATTGTTGCTGTTATAGTTCCGTTTTCAATTCCATCGTCAGGATTACGGTTTAGACTGGTGTTTGATGCAGTAATAAATAATTTTCCTTTGGTTGTTTTACGTGTGTCATCATTAAATGTGGCTGTAAACTGTAAGGTTTTATGACCACTTTCTGTATAGCGGATATGGATAGATTGCTGTAACAATTTTCCGTTATTAATAATAGTGTATGTTTTTTGAGTACCAAAAGAGGCAGTTAGTGTTACTATTTTTGTATCCGTTTCTTGCAATAGAAATGCTTCCTTAAAATTATAGGTGATTTCTTGACCTACTCCATATTTTTTCAGAGGAGCAATGACTAAAAGATGTTTTTCTAAAAAGAGTGGTTTGTTGTTAATTGGTATTAATTTCCCTTTTTTTAATTTTAATGCTCCTTTCGTATTCTCTTTTTCATCATAGTTTAGTTGGTTAAAGGTGGTGTTTATAATACCTATATCTACACTGTTTTTTAAGACAACTGATGTAAATTTCTTTCGAAAATTAGTTACGGACGTAAATTTCGATTTTTTAGAGGCTCTGTATAATTCGCTCAATGCTTGCTCAAAATGGGCAAGGGTAGATTCGTTTTTTTTGTTGTTGAAATCTGTTAGTTTTGCAATTGAAACAACCCTATCATACAGAATGTTTGTTTTGAAATCTGTTTTGTTTAGTGGTTTGATTAGTTTGTCTACATTTTGGATGGTATCCAATTTTGTAGTCATTTGTGCGTTTACTATTGTACAGAATAGCACAAAGTAAAAAAGTGTAATTTTTTTCATAATTTTGAAGTGTTAATTGATTAAATGTTTAGTGATTAAATTTTTATGTATTAGCATTATTTGGGTGTCGTTACAGCGACACCTGTTTTTATTTTTAAGGAAATTCTGTTTCGTCTAATGTATAACCGTTAATATCAAAACGACCTTGAGTGATTTCAATTTGTTCGTTAGAGTTGTCTTTATTTTGCATTGTACAACTAAAAGTTCCCGAAATTATTCCATTATCATAGTCATATCGTGAGATAGTTATTGTTCCTGCATTTTCTATAGAGCAGTACCATTTGAAAATTTGTTCTGTATCATCATATACTCTGCAGTTGATATTAATACTTACATTGGCATCTATTCCGTTTTGGCAATTACTTTCATTTATAGTATATGTACCTTCTCCGTTTTGATGTAATTCAATAATATGCATTCGTAGTAATCCTCCTTTTTCACTTTTCCAGTCGTCAATATAAATTTCATTATAAATGTAGTTTGGAGCATTTCCTCCAGCAATTCGCCTTATTCCTTTGTTAGTTCCATAAATACCACCAGAACCATCACGAGGTGTTAATAATTTACCATCTATATAAGAGCCAAAAGTGTTTGCTCCTGTTTGGGTTATTGGAGGTAATGTTGGTGTAAAGGTCTGTTTATCATTGTCATCACTACTGCAGCTTATTATTGTGATTAGTAGTCCGAAAAACAATAGTATTTTTCTGTTTTTAAAAAGTGTATTTTTCATATTTTCATTATTTAGATTGCTTTTTTTGTTCTTAAATTCAAATCAAAAATTCATAATTTGTTGTTTTATAGTTCGATTTTTTCGTTCACGCCTTGTGCCTAACGTTGACTGTATGGTTAGTGGCGTGTTAAACGCTATATCTTTCAACAAGCGATAAACTTTCTAAAAAGAATTTAATTTTAAGGAAAACTCTTTGTAGCCATTAATTATACAGATTGTTAGTGGCTTTTTATTTTAGAATTAATTTTTCCAATATTTTTATTAAACCAGCCTTCTTTTTTCCAGATGAGTACATCTTCTTTATTATATAAATATAATTTAGGAAAAAAATCTGGCGAGCCTAAATTTTTTATTTTATTTCCATCTAAAAAAATATAATTTTCATACTTTTTTTTAAGTTCCATTCTCTTTTCATAATCTCCATAGTCTATGACAATAGTCTGTAATTTATCGTTAAATGACGACTTAATTCTATTTAAAGCAATTAAACAATGACCACATCCTGAATTTGAGATTAAAATCAATTTATTATCGAGATCAACGATATTTTCTATTGTTTTGTCATAGTTTTTTATTATAGAATAAGTGTCTTGTGCATAGATGTTAACAATTAAAAACAGTGTAATAATAGTGCTAAATAAATTTTTCATAATTTTCTATTTTTAGAGTTTAAAAAATTAGTGGCAATAATCTTTTTAAGGTATTAATTAATATTCTCTAATTACACAAATCCATCTGTTATTTGCTTTACAGCCTCCTCTTCTTGGTTTGTAGCCTTCGAAAATAGCCGTCTTAGCAGTTAAATTTTGATTATTATCATGGATGGAAATTCCAAATTTTCCCCAAAATTCATTACTTGATTTTTCATCAAGTTCTTTTTCTATCCTGTCATAGATAGCTCCAACAAATTCACCGTTTTCAAAAGTCAAACTTTCAATAAATTCGTTGTACACGTCTTTATTAATATTAAATTTCACATCTAAATTCAATGCAGTAACACTTGCTCTTGAATTTAAGGATAAAACTTCTTTTTTAGAATTCAAGATAGAATTCTCATTTTCATTTAGCAGAGCATCATCATTACTTTCGCAACTTGATATTAAGCCAATGAATAAAATAACTGTTAATAATTTCATTAAGTTTTTCATAATTTTAAATTTTAATAATTTAGTTGAAAATTGCCACTAACGGTTAGTGTAAGAATAGTAAGGGATTAAAATGCACTTACTTTTCGGTTTATTACTTAGCGAAATTTACAATTTTTATTTAAAAGACAATATGCAAAATTGTAAATTTTGCGGACTTTG
>JAQRMW010000183.1 GCA_028599075.1 Urechidicola sp.
AAAGCTTCAACAATTCTTTTACTAGTACCTTCTAGCGGTTTACTAATCTCAAATTGAATCAATTCTTTTCTATATACTGCTCTTAATTCTGGCTTACTTAAAGCCTCATTTAATTGCTGATGTAATTCTTCTTCATTTTTCGCAATCGTTACAGCTTTACTATCAATTACATATTTATAATGTCCATAATTTAAAAACCGTTGATCATTATATAGTCCATTTGTATCGTTCCCAAAAACTGTATTTATAACAGGTTTATCAAACAACATATAATCTAAACTCATAGTTGAACACATATTTACATTCACATCAGCGAATTTTAATATTGATTTTAAATCTAGTACATCTTCATAATTTGGTACTCTCTGTGACCAACTTTCAACATGATTAACTCTAGTCAATACCCACTTAGGAAAATTCCAACATATCTGTGGAAATTCATTTCTTAATGACTCAAATCTTTTTCCATCTTCAGCAGGTGATGTTCTAACCAATAATTGTAATTCTTCAGAAGATTTTTTTATAAAGCTTAAAATTGCTCGAATATGAATTTCATCATTTCTACCAATATCGGCATCGGCACAGCTATAACAAATAATCTTCTTATTAACATCTAAATTAAACTTTTGATAAAAAGAGTCTTTATCTACTTGATATTTATCCATTACATAAGGTTCAAACTGAGGAGTACCAACTACCTTAACATTCTCATTATTAGAATGTGGGTAAAAATATAATAATTCCTTTTTCATTAAATCACTCCAAACTAAATAAAAATCAAAATTACCCAACATTCTACCCTTAGAGGCTAGATTATCCCAACTAAATATAAATGCGCTAGTTTTAATTTGCATTGATTTAGCAGCAAATAATAATGGCGCTAAATAGGGAGGTCTTTGATGTGTGAAAAATAAAATATCTGGGATGTTCTTCTCTAGTAGTTTAATACAATCTTTAGTAACACTATGATTTTTAAATGAATTGAATTGCAGTTTTTCAAATTTACTAATGCTTTTCTCAGAATGAAAAAATTGCGCTATAGCATAAATAATTTTAATTAAAACACTTCTTTTTGTAAAATTTACAGGGTAACCTTTTTGCAAATTATCATTAATTCCATAATACTTTTTGTGTAATATCATATGAGCTACCTCTTTAAGCTTTCTAAAAAACCAAGTTTTTTTAGGTTCTATAAAAACTGCTAGCTCAATAATTTTAATATTTTTAAAACCTTGCCAATGGTTATCACTATCATAAGTATTCTTTGGCAATCCAGAATAAATAATTACCTCATCGAATTTTAATGAGCTTTCTTGCAAGAAATTACTCATAATAAAATTTCGATAACCTACACCGTCTGTAATTACTATTCCTATCCTTTTCATTTTTCTCTCTAAACTATCAATCCTAAACTAATCCATTGCCAAATATGAAAGCTAGATTCGTTATCTCCCTCTAAATAATTTTGCCACTCTTTATCCAACTCATCAAAGTTAAACCATGCTTCTGCATCTGATCTTTTTATTCTATTAAGCTGAGTATTTACAAATCCTTTCAACTCTTCTCCCAACCATTCTCTTTGAGGCGTCTGCAAAGCTCTTTTTGGAGCATACGAAATAAAATCGCCTAATTGTTCTGAAGCAATTTCTCTTAACATATATTTTTGAATGTTATTTTTGATTTTGTATTCTTTTGGCTGAGCAAATGCATATTCGACTAATCTATAATCTAAAAAAGGTTCTCTCAGCTCGGTACTACTTGCCATTGAAATTCTATCATTAAATCGAAGAGCACGTGGTATTTTAGTATAAAACAAATCTCTGTATTGTTTGTTCAATAGCACGTCATCAAAAGGAGTTGGATACACAGGCTTTTCTGCCAATTCTAATATCTCTTTCGACAAGACATTTGTTTTAAAAGGTGATGCGCTTACACCTTGAACAATACTTTCTGCATCATTTAAATAGTAATCATATCCTGCCCATTGCTCATCCATACCCTGCCCATCTAATAAAACTATTGTTCCATTCTCTCTTGCCTTACTAAAAATTTTAGCATAAGCCAATGTTGGAATACCTCCAAAAGGCTCATCTTGATACAACGAAATCGAAGAAGATAATT
>JAQRMW010000184.1 GCA_028599075.1 Urechidicola sp.
ACAAGTTCTTTTTACATTTAAAGGAATGTGAATATCGTTATAATTATAGAAATAAAAATTTGTATATTAGCACCCTAAAATTAATCAAAGATAACCCTCTTAAGTTATCTTGAACCTTAAATATTAATTCACAAACCACAAAAAAACGCAAGAGTATTTCATTTATAAATAAGTCTAGAACTGGTGGTGGTTCAGGGCCAGGAATTAAAACTAACTACTCTACAAGTAAAACAGATTACAATAATGATATAACAATAATAAACCAAGATAATATACCTGCTTTTAAAGAAGAACCATTTATTAATTATGCAGGAAATTACAAGGCTGCTATAGATTATGAATTGGCATCTGTACATTGGCCAAATCAATCTCCAGAGTATTTTTCACAAACATGGGAAGATGTTGCTAAGACTATTTATGACAATCCAAATTTTGGAGCAGAGTTAACTAAAACAGGACACCTAAAAGATGATATTACTGTTTTAAAAGCAAACTTAACAACGCAAAATGCTAAGATATATGGAGCTTTAGATTATGTAAAAAGTAAAATTAAATGGAACGATTATTATGGTAAGTATGCTGAAAAAGGACTTCGAAAAGCATATAAAGAAGGCTCTGGAAATATTGGTGATATTAATTTAACTCTGGTTGCTGTTTTACGAGAATTGGGGTTAAATGCCAATCCACTCGTGTCTAGTACAAGAGCTAATGGTGTACCAACATTTCCTACTAGAAATGGTTTAAATTATGTGATTGCTGTTGTAGAAACTCCACAAGGAAACATTTTATTAGATGCTTCAGAAAAGTATAGTATGCCAAATGTGCTGCCACTTCGTGCTATTAATTGGAGTGGTGCCATTATCAGAAAAGACAAGAGTATTGATTTTGTAGACCTTAGCTCACTGACTGTTGCTATACAAGATTCAAATTTATCTTATAAGATTGATGAAGAAGGGTTTGTTGAAGGAATGAACAGAACTAAATACAGTAATTTATTAGCGATAAATTATAGAAATAAGAACGGAAATAAAGATCAGGAAGATGTAATTAGTAGTATTGAAACTGAAAATGATGATATTGAAATTTTAAATTTCAGAGTATCAAATGTTGATAATTTATCGAAACCTGTTGTAGAGATGTATAAGTTTGAAAAAGAAGATGCTGTTGAAATTATTGCGGATAAAATGTATATCACTCCCTTATTATTTTTAGCAACTGATGAAAATCCATTTAAGTTAGATAATCGAGAATATCCAGTTGATTTTGGTACGCCATGGCAAGAGAAAATCAAAACAACAATTCAAATTCCTGAAGGGTATAAAGTTGAAACTGTTCCGGGTGATGTGGCAATAGGCCTAAGAGATGACTTAGGTAAATTTATTTACTCAGTCAAAGCATCAGGAAATAAAATTCAGGTGACCTCACTATTCGAAATTAATTCAGGAGTTATATCAGCAACATATTATGCTGAGTTAAAAGGGTTGTTTAAAGAATTGGTTGCAAAACAGACAGAAAAAATTGTATTAGTAAAAGAGTAGAACAAAACCATTTGGAGTTGTCTTTACCGCTATCCCGATAGCTATCGGAATGGGAATATAAAATTAAATCGTTTGTTGATTATTTCTTCAAGCGATTTTTTTAATTCATAAAAATAAATATATATTCCTAGGAAAATACTTTTATTCTATTTACATTTGCACTCACATAATTCATAAAAACCTAAAAAAATGAAAAAAGTAATTTTAATAGTAGCTGTTCTTTTTGGAACAGTAATTAATGCGCAAGTAACCTCATCCAATATAGATGTTGATAAATCAAATGTAAACTGGAAAGGTTTTAAACCAACAGGTGAGCATTTTGGTACCATATCAATATCAGAAGGCAATTTAGAAATTAACGAAGGAGCTTTAGTTGGTGGTTCGTTTGTTTTTGATATGAATACAATTGTTGATACCGATATGCCAGCAGATAACAAGTACAATGCTCAGTTAGTTGATCATTTAAAATCAGCAGATTTTTTCGATGTAACTAAATATCCAACTGCAACATTTGTAATTACTTCAGTTAAGAAAGCTGAAGGCGGTTTGAGTATTAGTGGAGATTTAACAATTAAAGATGTAACTAAGAACATAACATTTACTGCAAAATTTTCTGATGAGGGTGGAGTTAACACTTTAACGAGTGAGAAATTTATGGTAAATAGAGCAGATTATAATGTTACTTATAAGTCAAAAACATTTTTTAACGATTTAAAAGATAAGTTTATTAATGATGAGTTTGAGATTTCGTTTGAAGTGAAAGCTACTCATAAATAAATAATTATAGTTTCATTCCCAAAGGATAGGAATTCTAAAAAGGGTAATTTACCCGAAAAGCCTGCAAAGAAATTTGCAGGCTTTTTTGTTTTCAAATAAAAATGTAAATTGTTGCTTTCAAAAAAACTAACTACACTATGCCTAACAGTGACAATCTCGATGAGATAAAAATTAATCCCGATAACTATCCGGAGCAAAAAATAATTAAAAATAAAGAATTGAGCATGTGGGAAGCCATGATTCCTGTCATAGCTTTAATAGGGATGTTAGCGTACAATGTCTTTGTTTATGGGGATGATTCTTTGAGTGGCTCTAACCAGTTTATTTTATTATTAGGTGCTTCGGTAGCAGCTATGGTAGGTTTTAGAAATAAAGTGACTTATAAAATTATGATTGAGGAGATAGCCGAAAATGTTAAATCTACCACTGGAGCTATTTTAATTTTACTGATGGTAGGTGCACTGGCAGGTACTTGGTTAATAAGTGGTATTATTCCATCAATGATTTATTATGGTTTACAAATTTTAAATCCAACAATATTCTTAGCCGCTAGTTTAATTATTTGTGCAATCATCTCAATTGCAACGGGTAGTTCATGGGCAACATCTGCAACTGTAGGTATTGCATTAGTGGGTATTGGAGAAACTTTAGGAATCTCAATGGGTATGACAGCAGGTGCAGTTTTATCAGGAGCTTATTTTGGTGATAAAATGTCACCAATGTCTGATACCACGAATTTAGCGCCAGCAATGGCAGGAGCAGAATTATTCTCGCACATTAAATATATGGCGATGACAACAGTACCAACAATCTTAATTACACTATTGTTTTTTGTGATTTTAGGATTGACTATTGACACAACAGGGGCAGCTGATACTTCTCAAATGCTAACTGATATAAACAAGTCCTTCAATATTAGTGGTTGGTTGTTTATAGTTCCAATAACTGTGATTATTTTAATCATAAAGAAAACATCACCATTAATAGCTCTATTAATAGGAGCGTTGTTAGGAGGTGTATTTGCTTTGATATTTCAACCAGAAGTTGTTGCGCAAGTTGCAGGAGAGGAAGCCTTAACTTTTAATACAGCTTACAAAGGTGTAATGAATGCTTTAACAGTTGATGTAGCTGTTGCTACAGAAAATGAAGCTTTGGCTGATTTGTTTACAGCAGGTGGTATGAGCGGTATGTTAGGTACAATTTGGTTGATTATTTGTGCTATGGTTTTTGGTGGTGTAATGGATGCTATTGGCGCTTTGGCAAAAATTAGCTCGTTTATGTTAAATTTATTTCATTCTATTTTTGGATTATTTGCGAGTACTGTTTTTACTTGTGTAGGTCTAAATTTTACAGCATCAGACCAATATTTGGCAATTGTAGTTCCAGGTAAAATGTATGCAAAAGCATTTAAAGATAAAGGACTCGCTCCAGAAAATTTAAGTAGAACCTTAGAAGATGCTGGTACAGTTACTTCGGTGTTAATTCCGTGGAATACCTGCGGTGCATATCAGGCTGGAGTTTTAGGAGTACCCGTTGTAGATTATGCTTTTTATGCAATGTTCAATTGGTTAAGTCCTTTTATGACTTTACTTTTTGCAGCGTTCAACATCAAAATAAAACAATTAAAAGAAAAATAATATTTAGAGTTGTCTTTCCGGTGATCCGATAGCTATCAGGACAGGAATAGATTGATTATAAGTAACGATTTTTATAAAAACATTAACTAAATAAAGATTTTTTATCTTTATTTTAAACTGACAAAAGTCATTTTATAGAGGATTATTAACCTCTAATTTTGCTAACTAAATAACTAACAAAAATAATATTATGAATGAAACCTTAGTACAAGTACAAGAATTCATCAGCCAACCATGGCCTTGGTGGATGGGAGGGATTACCATAGGTACTACCCTTTATTTACTGTTAAAGTTTAATAAAGATTTTGGACTATCAGCCAATTTAAGGACCATGTGTGCAGCAGATGGTGCTGGTAAGTATGCCGATTTCTTTGAATTTGAATGGGGTAAGCAAGGATGGAATTTAATGGTTGCATTAGGATCTATGTTTGGTGGCTATATAGCAGCAAACTATTTTGGTGGTGATGGGTTAGCCCATATTTCACAAGCGGCAATAAATACTTTGAACGATATTTCTGGAGAACAATTACTAACCCAAGATAATGTGCATATTGTACCAGGAAAAGATTTAGTTTTAGGTGTAGGGATACCAGAATTCTGGGATCTTTATTCATGGGGCTCTTTATTTACTGTAAGAGGATTAATTATCATTGTTGGTGGTGGTTTCTTAGTAGGGTTTGGAGCAAGATATGCTGGTGGTTGTACATCAGGTCATGCTATTTCTGGAATTGCAAATATGCAATTACCATCATTAGTAGCAGTTGTCGGATTTTTTGTAGGCGGTTTAATAATGACTTGGCTCATACTTCCACATATTTTACGAATCACTATTTAATTTAAAACTTAAGAAAATGAAATTATTCAAATATATAATTATCGGCTTTCTATTTGGTTTCGGTATGTGGAAACTAGAAGCAGTATCAACATTTAGAATTATTGAAATGTTCCACTTTCAGTCATTCCATATGTACGGAATTATAATGACTGGAGTTATAGCTGGAATCATTATTACTCAATTATTTAAAAGAGGAAAAATAAAAGCAGTTCACGGAGAAACGGTAAAGTTTAATGACAAAAGCCACGAATGGTGGCGCTATATTTTAGGAGGTGTTATCTTCGGTATGGGTTGGGCACTTACTGGTGTTTGTTCAGGTATGATGTTTGTACTGGTTGGTTCTGGATACACTGTCTTTATTGTATTTATCGGGGCAGCATTATTAGGAACTTTTGCTTATGGAGTATTTAGAAAGTCATTACCTCATTAAGAATTAGTACAATAATTTTAATCAAAAACATCCAATATTTTTATTGGATGTTTTTTTTATTTGTCTTCCTCACGAATGTGGGGATCCATTTTTGAAACATTACTATGGATTCCCGCCCCGATAGCAGTCGGGATCACGGGAAAGACAATTAATTTGACTTATTAAAGTTAGTTAAAATCATTTTGGTTGTCACGAACAAAACCCCTTTTCTTATGGGAAGTTTGAGATGGGTAAGATTTATTATATTTGTTAACCCCAAAGTGCCACAATCAATAAATATGTCAGATTTAGAAAAATCACTTTTATTTTTAAGTCCAGAATTAAGAGAAAAAGTTGTGGCTTCTTCACAAGTTATGGAGATTCCGAAAGGCACAGAAATTTTAAGAGAGGGTCAATATGTAAAGGTAATTCCGATTGTATTAGAAGGATTAGTCAAGGTATTTTCAAACTTTAATGAAAAAGATTTGTTGCTTTACTATATCCAACCCAAAGAAAGTTGTGTGATGTCTTTTGCGTCGAGTTTAAAAAATGATCCGAGTAAAGTGTATGCGATAACTGAAGAAGATTCAAAAATTTTATTGATGCCTGTTGATAAAGTGATTAAATGGATAGATCAATTTCCAAGTATCAATCAACTTTTTTATCAGCAATATAATTTGCGTTATTCAGAATTGTTAGAAACCATTAACCAAGTGTTGTTTAATAAAATGGACAAGCGTTTACTAGATTTTTTACTTGAAAAGAAAAAGGTTACGCAGCAAAATCCAATTAAAATATCTCATCGACAAATTGCCAACGAATTAGGTACTGCAAGAGAAGTAATTAGTAGAGTGATGAAGAAATTAGAGAATGATGGGAAAATCAAACAACATTCTCAAAGTATAGAAATACATTAAAGCAATACATTCCTAATTCTAGTATTTTTTATTGGTTAACCAAAAGTCGCGCTTATAATATCATTTCTAGTATTATTGAACACTCCAATTAAATTTTAAATAGCAGAATATTCAGTTAAATCACTGTTTATAAGCACTTTTATTCTATTTTACCCTTTGTAAAGTTGAGTATTATTATGTAGTAAAAAACTGTACCTTTAGTCTGAAAATAAACACCTCTCTCATGAAAAAAATAATCAGTTTAGCATTCGTAATTTTACTAGTAAGTATACAATTTATTCAAGCACAAAAATCTAAAAAAGAGACTAAACAACCACTAGATGAAATCAAAATTGAAGGACTCTCATGGAGAAGTATTGGCCCCTCTTTAACATCTGGTAGAATTTCAGATGTTGCTGTAAACCCTAATAATCAATTCGAATATTATGTGGCTGCTTCAGCTGGTGGTGTTTGGAAAACAATCAACTCTGGTTTAGAATTTATTCCAGTTTTTGATAAAGAAGGCTCTTATTCTATCGGGTGTATCACTATAGATCCAAATAATTCTAATGTAGTTTGGGTGGGTACTGGAGAAAATAATAATCAGCGTTCTGTGTCTTATGGCGATGGAATTTATAAATCTATTGACGGAGGAAAAACCTGGAACAATATGGGTTTGAAAATGTCAGAACATATAGGGAGAATTATTGTTCATCCAGAAAATTCTGATATTGTTTATGTTGCTGCTATTGGTCCACTTTGGAGTAAAGGAGGAGATCGTGGATTATATAAGACCACTGATGGAGGTAAAACTTGGGAAGCTGTTTTAACCGTTGATGAGCATACAGGAGTTAATGATGTACAGATGGACCCAAGAAATCCTGATGTATTATATGCTTCAACTTTTCAAAGAAGAAGACATGTATTTACCTATGTAGGTGGTGGACCAGGATCTGGAATGCACAAAAGTACTGATGGAGGAACTACATGGACAAAAATTAATACAGGATTACCAACAACTGAATTGGGACGTATTGGCTTAGCGATTTCACCAGCAAATCCTGAAATAATTTATGCAATTGTAGAAGCAGCAGAAGGTAAAGGCGGATTTTTTGCATCTACCAATAGAGGTGCTAGCTGGGAAAAGAGAGGAAGTCATAAAACTAGCGGAAATTATTATCAAGAAATAATTGCTGATCCTGTTGAAGAAAATACAATTTACTCTATGGATACTTGGATGTCTGTTAGTCATGACGGAGGAAAAACATTTACTAAAGTTGGAGAAGATTTTAAACATGTTGATAATCACTGTATGTGGATTAACCCAAACAACAACAAACATTGGTTGGTTGGTTCTGATGGTGGAATGTATGAAACATTTGATGCCGCGAAAAACTGGGACTATAAAGAGAATATACCCGTAACACAGTTTTATAAAGTAGCTGTTGACAACGATTACCCATTTTATAATGTGTATGGAGGTACTCAAGACAACTTTAGTATTGGCGGACCATCAAGAGTTCTTACTGGACACGGAATAACCAATTTTGATTGGTTTATTACAAATGGAGGTGATGGGTTCGAATCTCAAATTGACCCTGAAAATCCTAACATCATATATGCACAATCACAAAATGGGTTTTTAGTTCGATACGACAAAAAGAGTGGCGAAATTGTAGGGATTCAACCAAGTGAAAGAGAAAATGAAAACTCTTATAGATTTAACTGGGACTCTCCTCTAGCAATTAGCAAGCATGCTACAGGGCGATTATATTTTGCAGGTAACAAAGTTTTCCGTTCTAATGATTATGGCAATAGTTGGGAAGTTATAAGTGATGACTTAACGCAACAAATTAACAGAAATACACTAAAAGTTTACGATCGTATTGTTAGTGTTGATGCTGTAGCTAAGAATGGCTCAACATCACTCTATGGAAGTATTGTAGCATTGTCAGAATCTCCTATTGATGAAAATTTAATTGCAGTTGGTACTGATGATGGACTTATTCAAATTACGGAAGACGGAGGAAATACTTGGCGAAAAGTAAAGAGTATTTCAGGAGCTCCAAATCAATCATATGTTAATAGTATTTACTTATCTAAGCACGATGTTAATGTTATGTACATGGCATTTAATCATCATAAATATGGAGACTTTAAACCTTATATATTCAAGTCTAGCGATAAGGGGAAATCATGGGCATCAATAAGTAATAACTTACCAGAAAGAGGAAGTGTATATTCGATTGAAGAAGATCATATTGATAGCGGATTGATATTTTGCGGGACAGAATTTGGAGTGTTCTTTTCACCAAATAACGGGCAGCGATGGAAACAACTTAGTAATGGGGTACCAACAATTGCGGTTAGAGATATTGCAATTCAAGAAAGAGAAAATGACTTAGTTCTTGGAACTTTTGGAAGAGGATTTTATGTTATGGATGATTATTCTTCTCTGAGGTCTATTGAAAATAGTGCGCCAACCGAAGTAGCCGAAATCTATCCAATTCGCGATGCTTTATCTTGGGAAAAAAGCCTTCCATTAGGATTGCCAGGGAAATCTTTTCAGGGAGATAATTTTTACACTTCACCAAACCTTGGGCCAGAAGCAATGATTACTTATTATTATAATGATACTTACAAATCTTTAAAAGAAAAACGAACAGAAAAAGAAAAAGAGCTTATTAAAAATAAGGCTGATGCTGTTTATCCAGACTATGATGCTTATAAAGCTGAAAGTGAAGAGAATGAGCAAACATTGGTATTTACAATTAAAAATGATAAAGGACAAGTTGTCAAAAAAGAATTCAAAAAGCCAACGGAAGGTTTACAACGCTTTCATTGGGATTTAAGATATACTTTACAAACACCAATAGATTTAAGCACCCCTTCGTTCTACAATCCTTGGAGTACAATTGATGAAGGAACATTGGCACAACCAGGTAAGTATACTGTTGAAATGGGCTTGTATAAAGATGGAGTATTAAGTACATTAGTAAGTCCGGTTTCATTTAATGTAATTGGTCTAGATAATACTGTGATGCCAGCAGAAGATAGAGCAGAGAAAGTAGTTTTCCAAAAGCAAGTATCACAACTTGAAGCTAATTTACAGGCATGTCAGAAGATTATTAGTGAGACAAATACTAAATTAAAATATATAAAATCTGCAATTAAACGATCTGAACTCCCTTTTGAAGAACTTTCTAAAGAGGTGTTGGATATTGAAAATAAACTCAAGGATATTAATAGATCGCTTTATGGAGACCCTATAAAAAGAAAATTAGACATCAGCCAAAAGCAAAATCCTGCTACTAGAATTGGAAATATAAGTTACGAGCAAAAATACTCTACTTCAACACCAACTAAAACACATAGAGATAGTTATTCGATTGCTAAGGGTAAAATTGATGCAATAAAACAAAAGGTTGAAGCTATTTATAATGTTGATTTAAAACAATTAGAAGAAAAATTGGTGAATTCTGGAGCTCCATATACACCTGGTCGTGGATCAAAAGACTAGTGTAAAATAACCCGTTGTGCATTTTGACAATATATCACTAAAAAACCGTCAGTTCGTCCCGATAGCTATCGGGATTGTTCTGAAAGAAAAAGTATCGAGAACAAGATGTTTTGAATCTAAAATTCGGATTCTCGATACAATTTTTCTCTGTTTCTTTTCGAAAAATCACTCGAATTGACGAATTTAAATCAAAATGCACAACGGGTTAAAATAATATAAAGGATAAACTATTTAGAAGGCTATTTAGCTTTCAAGGCTTTCTGAAAGCGAATTTTTCCAAAGGCGATTAGGAGTACTCCAATAATGGTAACTGCACCACCTATTAAGGCAATTGTGTTTGGAAATTCTCCAAAGTATAAGTATGAGCCTTGCAATACAAATAATCCTCTTGTGCTAGTTATGATAGCTTTACGAGATAACGGAATGTATTGCAATGCTAAATAACCCGCTATTACTGTTAGAAATGGACCTAATAGTGAGCCAATAAAAATATTTTTTAAAGCGTTAAATGGGATAGCTAAAGATTCTTTAAGAACTATTAGCGCAATTATAGAAAACAATAGCAAAAACATACTCCTATTGATTGTTAAAACTGTAGGATGAATTTTTTCAATTTTCTTCTTAATAATTACTGCATTAATAGCATTTAACAAACTCGCATATAATACATATTGCGCTCCATCAATAAACATATCATCTACACCGCTACTCCCTTTATAACTGATGATGAAAGCCCCAGTAATGGCGAGTAATATTCCCCAAAACTCTAAAGAATTAAAGCGTTCTTTGAGTATAAAAAAGCTTAGTGTAATAATTAAAGCGGGAGCAATGTTACCAATAAATGAAACAATTGAGGGGTTGGAGATAGTATAAATAGCCTTAAAGAAAAAGTAAGTGCTTATGACTTCTATTAATCCAAGAAATATTAAAACTAAATAACAGCTTCTAGCTAAACTTTTGAATAAAACAAAAGTTTTTTTATACCATGTATATAGTAAAATCCATAAAAGACCAAAAGTAAACCAATACACTCCAAATTGAGGTAAGCTTACTTCATTCAAAGCAACTTTACTAAATATATAAACATTTGAAACTGCAATTACAGAGACAAAAGCTAATAAAAACCCTTTAACCGAATTTGATATTTTCATAATGTGACTTAAAGTATAGGTTGATGATATGAGTCATTTTTTTGAAGTAAAACTCTAAAACTCTACATTTAAAATCTGACCACTCAATTGCAATAACCTTAATTCAATGAGTTTTGTCTCATACTTTGTATTTGTTAAATCGGTTTGTGAATTGAGTAAATTAACTTGAGCTAGTCGAAAATCTATTGAGTTTATTTGACCTAATTTATACTTCTCTTCCGATCTATCAAAATTATTTTGATTGGTAATCACATTCTGCTCTTGTGCTTTCAATATAAATAGATTGTTGGTATACTCCTCACTGGTGTTTTTCAACACATTTTCTAAAGTCTCAAACTGCTGAGTTTGTAATATCTCTTGACTGTCTAATGCTATTTTAGCATTGGCTACTCTTGTTTTTGTTGATCCTCCATCAAATACATTCCAAGAAACATTCAACCCAGCTCTAAAACCAGTAACCGTACTACCAGCAAAAAAAGAAGTAGAAGGGTTATCACTTTCATTCCACCCATAAGAACCTGTAAGGCCAACACGGGGTAAGTAACTACTTTTATTTGCATTAATATTATATTCGCTTATTGTAATATTTTTTTCTTGTTGCATCAACACAACATTGTTCTCTAATGATATAGAAAGTAGTTCGTTGAAAGACAATAAGGTAAGGAAATCAACTTCAGTTTCTACAGTATAATCTTCATTTAACTGAACACCTAAAATTATATTTAAATCGCGTTTTGCATTTATAAATTCCTGCCTTGTATTTATATAATTGATGCTGTCATTATTTACATCAACCTCGGCATTTAACAATTCTAGTTTTGTAGATTGCCCATAATCATTTTGATATTGTATTCTTTCTAATCGAAGTTTAGAAATTTCTAAAGTCTCTTTTAAATTATCAGTATTTTTAGATAAACGGGCAATTTGAAAATAAACGGTAAACAATTGCAAATAGGTATTTTCTATAGTTTCTCTTGCTTGTAATTCGGTCAGATTAGAAGTTTCTTGAAGTAGTTTATAATCATACTTTCTGCCTAGTCCATCAAAAATTGTATAGTTTAAATCTAACGAGGCATTGTACGATTTAGTTTCAGCACCATTAACCACTGTAGTTGTACCATCCTGTCTATCGATTTCTTGATTGCTATTATCATAATTTGCACCTCCATTAGCAGAAAGCGATGGCAAAAAGCCTGAATTATAAATGCTCGAGTTATTCTTAGCTATTTCAACATTGTTTTCAGCTAACTTAATTCCATAATTATTTTCTAAAGTTATCTGAATTGCTTCCTTTTTTGTCAATAATCGTTGTGCGCTTATTTCAGCTGAAAGCAGAATTATAACTACGCCTATAACTGTTTTAATGTAATTCATCATTTTCATGTGTCTATATTATTTTATTAAATCGGTCACCTGCTGTTCGCTATTAGTCATTTCGTTGGGTGATAAGCTTTCTAACATGCTCGTTTCATAATTTAATTCGATAATAGCTCTTTCAACTTCTTCTTTGGTTACATCTTTTCCAGTTCGCATCCATTTTATAAACACTTTTATACTATTAGATGTTGATAAAAGTAGCGGCAACATCACTAAAGTTAAAACAGTTGCAATACCTATTCCGTAAGCAATTGAGATTGCCATAGGAATTAGAAATTGTGCTTGCCTACTTGTTTCTAACATCAGTGGAGCTAAACCTGCAATTGTAGTTAGCGATGTTAGAAAAATAGCTCTAAAACGAGATTTACCTGCTTGTATTAAAGCTTCGTCATATTTCATTCCTTCTCTTAAGTAGGTATTAAATTTCCCAATCAATACCAAACCGTCATTTACCATAATTCCGACTAAGGCGATAATACCTAGCCACGATAATATATTTATTTGGAAGTGATGAAAATAATGTCCCCATACCACACCAATCATGCTAAAAGGAATCATTAACATTAATAATAGAGGTTGGCTATAGGTTCTAAATGTAAAGGCAATGACTATATAGATTAGTGCTAATATTATAGGGCCTACATTATTAACAGATACCATTGTTTTTTTCTGCTCTCTATTTTGCCCTTCATATAAGGCTGAAACCGTTGGGTATTTTGAAATGATTTCAGGCATCACTTGCGTTTTGATTTCTTCAACAATATCTGAACCGCTGTCTTCAACAGATTTTAAATCGGCAGTAATCTGAATTTCTCTTTTTCCATCTAAATGATTGATAGCAACATCTCCACGTGCAATTGAATACGTCGCAATTTCAGAAAATGGGACTTTACTCCCCGTAGGGGTATTGATCCACATATCATCTAAATCTTTAATTGAAGATCTGTCATCTTTTTGATAACGTACCCAAACTCTTATTTCATCTTGCCCACGTTGAAAGCGTTGTGCTTGAAATCCGAAGAACCCAGAACGAACTTGATTCATCACACTCCTTAGATTTAAACCTAGAATATTAGCTTTATCTTTTAATTGAATCTGAATTTCTTTGATGCCTTCAGGGTCGTTGTCAGAAATATCTTTTAAAGCTGTATTTTCTGACATAGCTTCTTTTAATTCTTTCTTTGCAGCCTTTAGCTCAGTAATATTATTTCCTAATAAAGCAACTGCAACAGGGCTTCCTCCAAAATTAGAGTTAGACCCAAAGGTCAAACTTTCAACCCCACCTACTTTCCCCACTTTTTCACGAAGTGATTGATTAATTTCTGAAGATGCAAAATCGCGAGCTTCTCCTGGTAATAAATTTATAGCTAAGGTTGCGTTTGACGTTCCTGGACCAATACGTTTTATTATATTTTGAACTACTTGCTTATTACCTGTTTGACGCTCGGTAAATTCCTCATTCACTAACCAAACTTTATCTTCAATGCTAGAAATGATAGAATCCGTTATTATCTCATTTGTACCTTGTGGCATTTTAAGGTTTACAGAAATTCTATCACTTGCAATTCTTGGAAAGAATGTAGTTCCTACAATTCCGCCTTTTATTGCTCCAATACTAAAAATCAACAATGCAATTGGAATGGCAAACCCTAGAAATTTATTTTTAAGAAAGTACCGCAAATAAGGTACATAAACAACATCTCTTAATTTCATTAACCACTTATCAGCTGTTTTGTTTACTTTTTCAAAGAAACTATCAAAACGACTTAACTTTGTATCTTTTTTGTGTAATGCTTTAGAATGTGCAATATGTGCTGGTAAAATAATTAAGGCCTCTATCAGAGATACCAAAAGCGTTAATATTACAACGGTAGATACTTCACTAAAAAAATCGCCCATTCTTCCATCTAAAAAGAAGAAAGTTGAAAAGGCTATCATGGTTGTTAATAAAGCAGAAACTACAGGTGGTAAAACTTCTATCGTTCCATCAATTGCAGCTCTAATAGGAGATTTTCCTTTTTCGTAATGATGAAAAATATTTTCGCCAATTACAATTCCATCATCTACCAAAATACCAATTACGATAATCATTCCGAAAAGAGATAATACATTAATTGTAATACCAAGTTGGGCAGCAAAAATATACATCCCTAAAAATGAAATAGGTAAACCAGCTGCAACCCAAAAAGCCAATCGTACATTTAAAAAGATAGCTAAAAGTAGCAATACCAATAGAATTCCTATGATTCCGTTTTCGGTTAGTAATTTGGTTCTTCCGACTAAAGTAATTGATGAGTCGCTAGAAACATCAAGCTGTACATTATCATGTTGCTGATTGAATTTATGAATGTATTCTTTTACTTTTTCTGCCGAAGAAATTAAATCTTCATTATTGGTATTACTAACTGTGATGTTGATAGCTTTATTACCGTTAAAGAAAACTCTATCGGGCGTTTCAGACCAAGAATCTTTTACATCTGCTACATCTTTTAACCTGATAATATTACCATTTGACTCAGCTCTTACAATAATATTCAATAATTCATTTCCGTAGTATGAACGGTTACTAGCTCTTATTAAATAATCTTCGGCATTAGTTTTAATATTACCACCAGTAATCAAAATATTAGAGTTACTTACAGCTTCTGCTACATCTTGAAATGATAAATTATACGCTCTTAAATCATTTTCTCTTACAGAAATAGCTATTTCTTCTTCTGGAAACCCAGAGAGAACTACTTGTGAAATTCCGTCAATACCACGCAATTCATTTTCAACAGTTCTAGCGTATTGTTTTAGTGTAACTAACGGAATGTTTTCTCCACTTAATGTAAAGCTGATTGTTGGGCGCATGGTTTCTACCTTTGCAATAACAGCGGGCTCCATCCCCGAAGGAAATGAAGGCACTCTATCAAC
Source organism: Urechidicola sp. (assembly GCA_028599075.1). Classification (GTDB taxonomy): domain Bacteria; phylum Bacteroidota; class Bacteroidia; order Flavobacteriales; family Flavobacteriaceae; genus Urechidicola. The sequence continues at coordinate 15,057 of JAQRMW010000184.1, forward strand.
TGCATTTTTAACATCTGCTAATACAACATCTATATTTTTTCCTCGTTCAATTTCAACATTTATAGTCGCCGAATTTTCTCTAGATACAGAAGTAATGCGATCTATACCTACAGTACCTTTTAAGTTGTCTTCTATTTTAAGAACAACACCTTCTTCCATTTCGGCAGGTGATGCACCAGGGTAGAATAGGTCTATCCTAATTAATTTAGAATCTGTTAAAGGAAAGAATGAAGATTTAATAGAAAATACACCTATTATCCCAAATACTACAAATGCAATTATCATTACATTTACAGCTACTGGAAACTTTATAAAATAACTTATTACTTTCTTCATAGTTTTTAGTTATCTTCTTGAAATATTTTAACCTTCATACCATCATATGCTCCCGGAACTGTTTTAGATAAAAGCATTGTACCATCTTCAATACCTTTTAAGATAACATTTTCTGAAGAAAAATAAACAGGATTAATTTCTATAAGGTCTAAAACAGAATCTCTTACAACAAATAGCTGCTTATTATCGACAAGTAATTTTCGAGAAACCTCTATAGCATTGTCTTCTGATCTTGCATTTAGATTGGCTTCTAAATACATGCCTTCTTTTAAATCTTCATGAGCTACCTGTATATAAGCCTTAATGGTTTGCGAAGTCATATCAACCCTTCCATTAATTCTAATTACTTTTCCATCATATTCTTTCGTTTTTTCAAGATTATGCAGTTTTACTTTATTGCCTTTTTTTAATAAGTTGGCAAATTCAGCATTTACAGATACTTCCATTTCATAAACACTAGGGTCAATAAATTCCCCCAATTTTTGTCCAACCCTAACTAGCGACCCCGGAGTCACTAAAGCTTCAGTTAACACTCCATTATAAGGTGCATGCAAATTGTATTTTCCTAATTTTACTTCTAGGTTTTTAACATTATAATAGGCAGAGTTAATACCTCTTCCAGAAATAAAATACTTTTCTTTTTCAGTATTTATTTGAGGTAATTTTGGAGTCGCTTTATTGATGTCAAAGCTATTTAAATAGTTTTGCCATTTTTCATATTCTTCTGGATAATCAAAACGGATATCGGGCATAATTCCAGTAATACTAGTATGAAAATTACTTTTTTGAGATTGTAAATTTGCATAGAATTCATCACTATTAATACTTAAAATCAACTCGCCTTTTTTATAGGTTGCCCCAGCCTTAAATTCTTTTTTAGCATGTTTTAACACCCCCTGTACTTCGGCAAATAGTTCAATTTTATGCTTGGCAATTAAATTACCACTAGTAGTAATAACAATTGGAATTTCTTTGTTTACTACTTTCGTAGCAAAAACAGTTTTAACAATTTTTTCAAACTTGGGTTTAGGTTTGTTTTTATTGTCAATAAAGTATTTTGAAAGTAAAAAAGCTCCTACTAATAATAATATACCGAAAGCTATTGATAGTATTTTTCTCATCTTGCTTAATTAAATGTGTTCTGTATTTAAGTTAAAATTTAACTGTATTTTTTTTAATATGTTGATTATTTGGTGTTTTTCACTTTCAGAAATGTTTTGTTCCATCTGTTTAATTAAAGCACCCATTACTGGTTTAGTTTTTTGAAATAAATTTTTTCCTAATAGCGTAATATAGATTCTATTAATTCTCTTGTCTTCTTTAGATTGTTTTCTTGTGATATACTTTTTGTTTTCCATTTTGGTCAACAATCGCGTAAGAGAGGATTTGTTTCGTAGAGTTAAAAATGCCAATTCATTTTGATTTAATCCATCTTGATCGTGTAGCTTTTTCAAGACAATCATTTGTTCTTTGGTAAGATTAGAATCCACTTTATTTAGTGATTCCTGTAAATAGTAATCAACAATTTTGACTGTCTTACCTAACCAAGGACCGATAGAGTTTTCAAAATCAATTGTATTTTTTTGAGATTTCATTTTGCAAAGGTACACTATTTAAAATTAGTTGCATGTGCAACTAATTTTAAATATTTATACCATTGTAGATTAATAATCCTAACTAGATTTTAAAAAATACAACAGGTGTTTTTTATTTTACAAAGGAATATTTCCATGTTTGCGTTTAGGTCTATCCACCACTTTTCCCTCTAACATTTGGAAAGCTTTTATTAATTTTCTTCGCGTGTTTTTTGGATAAATAACTTCATCAATAAACCCACGTCTAGCTGCTCTATATGGGTCTGCAAACTTATAAGCATATTCTTCTTCTTTTTCTTTCCATTTTTCTGCAGGGTTTTCTGCTTCAGCTATTTCTTTTCTGAAAATAATTTCTGCAGCTCCTTTTGCTCCCATAACAGCTATTTCTGCTGTAGGCCAAGCAAAATTAAAGTCTGCACCTATATGTTTAGAATTCATAACATCGTAAGCTCCTCCATAGGCTTTACGAGTAATTAGAGTCACTTTAGGAACAGTCGCTTCACTTAAAGCGTATAATAATTTAGCTCCGTTGGTGATAATTCCATTCCATTCTTGTTCAGTTCCTGGTAAAAAACCTGGAACATCAACTAACACTAATAACGGAATATTAAAACTGTCACAAAAGCGAGTAAAACGAGCCCCTTTAACAGAACTATCAACATCTAAACAGCCTGCCAAAAACATTGGCTGATTGGCAACAATACCAATACTTCTACCTGCAATTCTTGCAAACCCAACAATAATATTTTCGGCAAAATTTTTGTGAATTTCAAAAAATGAATCCTCATCAATAATTTCTTGAATCACATTATGCATATCATAAGGTAAGGTAGAACTTTCAGGGATGAGATCTTCTAATTCTTCTCTTAGCTCGTCTTTAATTTCAAATGGAAGTGCTTTTGTTTTTTCTTTATTGTTTTGTGGCATGTAAGAAAGTAACTTTTTAACATCGTCTAAACAAAGAATATCATTTGGTGATGTTACATGAGTTACACCAGATTTTGAAGAATGCGTACTTGCGCCCCCTAATTCTTCAGCAGTAACAACTTCATTGGTTACCGTTTTTACCACATTAGGGCCGGTTACAAACATATAACTTGTATCTTCTACCATTAATGTGAAATCAGTTATTGCCGGAGAATAAACGGCTCCTCCTGCACAGGGCCCCATGATGGCAGATAGTTGTGGAATAACACCAGACGCCAACACATTTCTATGAAAAATATCGGCATAGCCTCCTAATGATTTAACACCGTCTTGGATTCTAGCACCTCCAGAATCATTCAGTCCAATCATCGGAGCACCCACTTTTACAGCGAGGTCCATTACTTTACAAATTTTCTCGGCGTGTGTTTCGGATAGAGCTCCTCCAAATACTGTAAAATCTTGGGCAAATACATAGACCAATCTTTCACTAATTGTACCATAACCAGTAACTACACCATCACCAAAAAATTGCTGATTTTCCATTCCGAACTCGGTCGTTCTGTGCGTAACTAGAACTCCCATTTCTTCAAATGAGTTTTCGTCTAATAGGTAATCTATTCGCTCTCGAGCAGTTAGTTTTTTCTTAGCATGTTGCTTTTCAATTCTTTTTTCTCCTCCTCCTAAGTGTGCTAAGGCAACTCTTTTATTTAATTTTTCTATTTTATCATCCATAACTTATTCTGTAATTACTTGCAACATTTTTTTATCTTCTAAGTATTGTTTTATTGCTATTAGAGAAGCAATTCTAGCTTCTTTTTTAGCAGTATCTTCTAATGCCTCTGGCGAATAATAATTTTTTACAAAATGTGTATTGAAATTACCAGAAGTAAAAGCTTCATGCTCGCAAACAAATTTTCCGAAAGGCAGGGTAGTCTCAACTCCAACAACTTTGTAATCGTTAATTGCTTTAATCATTAATTGAATGGCTTCATTTCGTGTTTCTCCATAAGTCACTAATTTTGATAACATAGGGTCGTAAAAAATAGGAATGTCTTGACCTTCTTCAAAACCGTTATCTACTCGTATATTATTACCAACAGGCAATAGGTACACTTCTAAATTACCAACACTAGGTGAAAAATTATTCAACGGATCTTCTGCATATACTCTCAATTCAACTGCGTGACCTTTAATTTTTAAATCTTCTTGTTTTATGGAAAGCTTTTCTCCTCTCGCAACTTGAATTTGCATTTCTACCAAATCTAAACCAGTGATAAATTCGGTTACTGGATGCTCTACCTGTAGTCTTGTATTCATTTCTAAGAAATAGAAATTTAAATTTTCATCTACTAAAAACTCAACAGTTCCTGCACCTAAATAATCACAAGACTTAGCAACATTAACAGCTGCTTCACCCATTTTTTTTCTAAGCTCTGGAGTTAAAATTGATGATGGCGCTTCTTCTACTACTTTTTGATGGCGTCTCTGTACACTACATTCTCTCTCAAACAAAGACAAGGTATTTCCGAAGCTATCTGCCATTATTTGAATTTCTATATGTCTTGGTGACGATATATATTTTTCAATAAAAACAGATCCATTTCCGAAAGAAGCGGTTGCTTCACTTACCGCATGCTTCATTTCTTTTTCTAAATCTCCCTCTTTCTCCACCACCCTCATTCCTTTACCACCACCACCTGCAGAAGCTTTTATTAAAATAGGATACCCAATTTCTTTTGCCATTGATTTAGCTTCAGGCACTTCGGTTATTGCTTTATCAAATCCAGGAACCATTGGTATATCATAAGATTTAACCGCATCTTTTGCAGCTAATTTATCCCCCATAGTTTTTATGGCTTGTGATTTTGGTCCAATAAATATGATTCCGTTTTTTTCTACCTCTTCGGCAAAATCAGCATTCTCACTTAAAAACCCATATCCAGGATGAATACCATCTACTTGAAGTTTTTTAGCGACCTCAATAATTTTTGAACCTAATAAATATGATTGACTAGAAGGTGGCTCTCCAATACAAATGGCTTCATCTGCATATTTAACGTGTAGTGAATTACGGTCAATGGTTGAATAAACCGCCACTGTCTTAATACCCATTTTTCGTGCAGATTGCATAACCCTTATGGCTATTTCTCCTCTATTTGCTATTAATATTTTTTTCATAACTTCTATTCAAATTCGATTAATAATTGTCCTTTTTCAACTGTGTCTCCACTAGAAATTGCAATACTTTTCACTACACCATTACTTGGCGAAACAAGAGTGCTTTCCATCTTCATCGCTTCTAAAATTAATAAGGCATCGTCTTCTGAAACTGTCTGACCTACTTCTATATTTACACTTAATACTACACCAGGCATGGGTGCTTTAATAAGTTTTACATTTTTTGAAGTACCTGTTGAGAACCCCATGTTTTTAATCAATTGGTCTAATTGATTTTTGACTGAAACTTCATAAACTGAACCATTAATTTTTACAGAATATGTTCTTTTGTTAAAGTTAGCATCTACTATTTCTCCTTGGTAAGATTGGTTGTTTTCTAATAAATGATATTTATTTCCTTTTAGTTTTACAACATCTAGCGTAAGGATTTCTTGGTTGGGTATAGTTAACTCCCACTTAGAATTAACTTTTACTTTAAAATTATTCTTCATATAGGTTATTATTTAGTAAAATTCGAAATTGTAATATACAAAGGTTTGTCTTTTTTTGATTATAAGGACTGATATAAATCATTAAAAATAAAAATAAAGGCTACTTTTTTTTGGTGACTCTAGTTACTGCACAACAAGATTATCATCTTTATTTTTGAACCAATTAAATATTTGAATTTGATTTTTAACTATTAAACATCTTTATTATGAAAAAAAATATGGGAAGTGCAGATAAAATTATCAGAATAATTATTGCAATAGTTGTTGCAGCACTTTATTATATGGATATAATTCCTGGTACTTTAGGAATTGTACTTATGGTAGTTGCTGCTGTATTTATATTGACAAGCTTTATTAGCTTTTGTCCTTTGTATATCCTGTTCGGAATTAATACTGGCTCCAAAGAATAAATTAGTAAGGTTAGGGTAGGCAGCTTATTGGCGTTGGTTTTGTGTGCCCTAATAATTGCTTGAAAAATCCATTAGGATTAATTTTGGTTAGTATAAGTCTTTTTGTTTAAATGAAAATTTAGATAAAGAGACTTTTTTTATAAACTACTTTTACGAATCATTTTTAAAATGGATTCCCATCCCGATAGCTATCGGAATCACGGGAAAGACAAGACATTTGCTTTTCGTCATTGCGAATGTAAAGAAGCAATCTCATTAATAGAAAGCCAATCTATTTTAAAGTATAGAAAATTTGTTCAGCGCATTTTTCGCCATCAATGGCAGCTGAAATAATTCCACCAGCATAACCCGCACCTTCACCACAAGGATACAATCCTTTTACCTTAGGGTGTTCTAGAGTTTTGTAATCTCTAGGTATTCTCACCGGCGATGAGGTTCTAGACTCAGGTGCATGTACAACAGCTTCGTTTGTTAAGTACCCTCTCATTGATTTTCCAAATTGTTTAAACCCTTCTTGTAAAGTTTGATGAATAAATTTCGGTAAAACTTTTCCTAATTCTGTTGATGTAGTTCCTGGCATATAAGATGTTTTCGGAATATCGTTAGACAGTTTTCCTTTGGTAAAATCTACCAATCTTTGAGCAGGAACTTTTTGAGTTTCACCTCCAAGCCTCCAAGCAGTTTGTTCTATTTGTTTTTGAAATTCAACTCCAGCCAAAGGGCCAAATTCTTTATAGGGCTCAAAATCTTCTAACTTTAATTCGACTACAATTCCTGAATTTGAAGTCGGTTGGTCTCTTTTAGAAGGCGACCATCCATTGGTTACAACTTCACCTGGTGAAGTAGCACAAGGAGCTATGACTCCGCCTGGGCACATACAAAAAGAATACACACCTCGATGTTGCACTTGCTTTACAATACTATATGGTGCTGGGGGTAAATACTCACCTCGAACATCGCAATGGTATTGAATAGAATCAATTAATTGCTGAGAATGCTCTACACGTACACCTAAAGCAAAAGGTTTCGCTTCAATCAAAATTCCTTTTCTATGTAGTAATTCAAATATATCTCTTGCTGAATGACCTGTTGCTAAAATGATTTTATTTGCATTGATAATCTTTCCGTTTTGTGTTGACACTCCACTTACTTCGTTATTCTTAATAAGGATATCAGTAACACGTGTATTAAACAAAACCTCTCCACCATATTGAATAATTGTTTCGCGAATAGCCTGAATTATCTTAGGTAATTTATTGGTTCCAATATGCGGGTGCGCATCTATGGCAATATTTTTAGTTGCGCCATGAGCAATCAATAATTCTAAAATTTTATTGACATCGCCACGTTTTTTAGAACGTGTATATAATTTTCCGTCAGAGTAAGTTCCAGCACCACCCTCTCCAAAGCAGTAGTTAGAATCTTCGTCAACTAAATGGAATTTAGTGATGGCTGCTAAGTCACGTCTTCGTTCTTTAACATCCTTTCCTCGTTCTAAAACAATAGGCTTCAATCCTTTTTCTATTAGCTTCAGTGCTGCAAACAATCCTGCAGGTCCTGAACCAATTACAATGACTTCTTTCGAGTTAGATACATCTTTATAATTTGGAAGTTGAGTTGGTAACTCTTCAAAATCCTCATTTAAATAAACCTCAATTCTCAAATTTATTTTTACATTTTTTTGTCGCGCATCAATAGATCTTTTTAAAATCTCTATATGTGTGATGTCGCTTTTGTTGAGTCGTTTATTTTTTGCAACAAACAATTTTAACTGCTCTGTGTCTTGAGCAATTTTAGGAGAAACTTGAATTTGAAATTCTTGTTGCATGAGCTTAAAACTTATAAAAGTCCTTCCCTTAGGGAAGGATTTAGGATGGGCTTAAATAAAGAAATTCCACACCAATCCAAATCTAACTGTAAAATCGCGATAGGGATGTAGTGGTGCGCTATAATAATTTCTGCCAGTAAAACTTGAGGTGATATTTTCTAATTTAAAAAACAAACGGGTTCTACGAACTTGCGCATTGACAAAGAAATCGAACATCGGGAAACCTCCAAATTGTTCCTCTTGCAAATAAAATTCAGACAATACTGGGTCATAAGCATTCATTTTATATTCAGTAAAATACTTAAATGTGACTCCTGTTTCTAACAGTAAAGGTTTATTTTTAAATAAATAATTGCGGTAGTATAACGTATTTCTAGTCACAAATTCTGGCACTCTTAAATATTCTGCACCACTAGAAACATTTTGGTACATGACAGTATTATCTAATGTAAATTTTTTAAAGGTAAAAGCTTTATGAACTTTTACTTTTAAATAAGCTACAGTCTCATCAGCTTGTTGTGGTTTAGAAATTGAATCAAAATAGGTGTAATTTTCTAATCGAGTAATACTTGCTGATGCATCTAACCATTTATCAGAATTAAAATCAAATTCTAAAGTGCTAATTTTTTCATTTTTAAAATTGGTGTTTTGCCAATTGTAGTCGATATAATCACTTTGAAAATGGATGTAATTAAAATCGGGTACCTTAGAAACGTTTTTAATTCTAGCAGTTACACTAAAAACACTATCTGATTGATAAATTGCTGCAGCATCAAAACTGTTTCCTTTGATGTCACCTACCATAATAGCAGAAGCATCTGCCTTTAAATAAAAGTTTTTTACCTTTGCATTCCACTCAGCTCCTAAAGAAAGTGCATTCCCTTTTAGTAGAGGGTCAACGGTCACATCTGCAAAATTCACTTGTCCATTAAAATAATGATTGTAAGTATAATAATTGGTTTTTGCTCTTAAATTGCCAAGTACATAAGGAGAGTCTATATCTAAAAAAACCGTATTGTTCATGGTTCTTAAACCAGTGTCATCATTTATTAAATTGTCATATGCATGACCTACATTTGTTGTATCAGCAGTTTGAGTATATAAGTAATGTTTGGTTTCATAAGAAAAGACATGGCCAATTTTTAAGTTGGTAGGATCAGAAACACTATCCTTTACTTTAAAAAATTTAAAATCATGCTCAATATGGTAGCGCTTTGCTCTTAATTCATTTTCAGCATCAGTGAAGTTAACGTCTAATCTACCTCTATCTGTAAAGTCACCATCTCCACTCTCAAAAAGCTCAATAGACTGTTCTGTTAACCCACCATTTTCTTCATTTTTAATTTTATGCGATGCTAAATGACCTCTAATATAATAACGTTTACTTTTTGTATTATAGCTCATAGTCATTCTAAAATTACCATGACTTGCTAGAGTTTCTCTATATTTTCCTAAAGAACGTAATCCGTTAAAAGCAAATGAAAAATTAAATTGAGGCGATTTATTCATGGTTATAAAAGCATCTAAAGTTTGCCCTTGCTCCATACCAGATCTCCACATTAATTCTGAAGTTGGTGTAGGCACCTGGTAATATCTTATATCTTCTGCTCTTTTAAAATTATAAAACTTGGCAGACATTCCCATTTTTGGAATTAGAGAAGAGCTGCTAAAATTATATCCCAATCGGTTATAGGTTTGCCCTTGATTTTGAAAAGGCATCAACTCAAAATCATCCTTTCGAATGTAGTTGAATTTGTAATCCTTTTTCATTGTTAGGGTAGTATCAATAATCAAAGTATCACGAGAATAGGTGATAATTTTGTAATCTGTATAGTGGGTTTCGCCATCAAGCTCAACAGTTATCTCATTATCATTTCCATAATTTATTGAATCTCTTCCATATCTATCAGCACTTTCATTTAGAAATGTTTGTTTTTCTTTACTCAGCTTTTGTCCGAAAGAAATAAGTGTGAAAAATGTAAGAAAAAAGAATAGTAATAGGTTTCTCATAATAGTCATTAGTGGCGCAAAGGTAAAGTATTTAAACGAAAATAATAAATTGAAATTGTTTGGTAAAAATACTTATTTTTAGGCTGATTTATTTTGAGAGAATGCTGCAATTACAATACCAAAAAAAATTGATAGAAGTAGGAACTGACGAAGCGGGTAGGGGCTGCCTCTCTGGCCCCGTAGTTGCTGCTGCAGTAATTTTACCTGATGCTTTTTCTCACCCATTACTCAACGATTCTAAACAATTAACCGAAAAGCAGCGGATGCTTTTAAGACCCTACATAGAGCAACATGCTGTGGCTTGGGCGGTGGGGTATGTGACACCAAAAAAGATTGATGAAATTAATATTTTGCAAGCTTCTATTTTGGCTATGCACAAATCTATAAGTAAGTTAAAAGTTAATCCAGAATTTATTATTGTTGATGGAAATAAATTCAACCCATATAAAGATATCCCACATAAAACCATTGTAAAGGGTGATGCAAAATTTATGAGTATTGCTGCCGCTTCGGTTTTGGCAAAAACATACCGTGATGAGTATATGGAAAGGATTGATATGGAATTTCCACACTATTTTTGGAAGAAAAATAAAGGATACCCTACGAAGCAACATCGTGACGGAATTAGAGAATTTGGTATTACTAAATATCACAGAAAATCATTTAGGTTATTGCCAGAGCAATTGTCTCTTTTCTAGTTTACAGTTTCTAGTTTACAGTTTCTTGTTTTTAGTTTTAATTACATTAGTGTCCGATAAACATTTTTAAAAGAGGGATTTCCATGGTTGGATTTCCCTCTTTTTTATATATCTTAATTTTCACAACAAAAACAGATATATGAACAAAAGTACACACTTTA
>JAQRMW010000185.1 GCA_028599075.1 Urechidicola sp.
GGATTTTTTGGCACCGATATTATTCCAACTTTTACGTTGGCTTGGTTGTACGAAAATTTTATTCAGAAAAAAGAAGCTACTCCTCTTCCTGAAGAAAAAGTAGGTTAGTTATTCCTAGTTAAGTGTTTGGAGTTATTTCGATGAATGTTAGGAATCACTTCTATTACCAAAGATTTGATTTAGTTTTCTTTTTTTGTTTTGGATTGGGATTTGCTGATTGGTTTTTGTTTTTTACGATTCAAAGAATCGTTTTAACCCCATCCGCATTAGCATTTTCTTTTCCATATTCCAAAAGAATTTAAACTGCCCAAAAATCCATCCAGATAGAGGTAATGTGATTTGGTAAACAACAAAAATCAGGGGAATACGAATCATCCAAAAAATCCATCCATGAACTTCGGCACTAATTCCGATAAATTCTGTAATTGGTTTTGCTACCCATGCAGCAAAAGAACCGTTTACCGAAAACGCTAAAATGATAGCAAGTATCTGCCAGTTAGAAGTTAAGCCCCATCGTTCTTTCAATTTATCCATGTTTGTTTTTTTTGAATTGCAAAAATACATATTCATTGAAATTCTGAAAGAAATTACTTCAACTTTTTTTTGATTTCATTTATCAATTTAGGTTTTAAATAATTTGTTACCTTTCAACTCTTAAAAATTTTTATACTAGATGAAAAAATTAGCACTACACTGGAAGATTTTATTGGGAATGGTAATAGGAATTCTTTTTGGAATTTTTATGACAACTATTTCTGGAGGGGAAAATTTTGTTACTGATTGGATTACTCCTTTTGGAGATATTTTTGTTAGAATGTTAAAGTTAATTGCAGTACCATTGATTGTAGCATCACTTATTAAAGGAATATCAGATTTAAAAGATATTTCAAAGTTTAAAAAAATGGGTTTAAGGACAATTATGATTTATGTTATGACAACAGTAATTGCCATTACTATTGGTTTAGGTTTGGTTAATGTGATAAAACCTGGAAATGGTATAAGTCAAGAAACTGTAACGAAGCTAAAAGATAAATATGCAAATAATGAAAGTGTTAATGAAAAGATGTCAACTTTTGCGACTAATAAAGAAAAAGGACCTTTACAGTTTGTTGTAGATATGGTTCCAGATAATGCTTTTAAAGCAATGAGTGAAAATAAAAATATGTTACAAGTTATATTTTTTACTATTTTATTAGGAATCAGCTTGTTACTTATCAAAGAAGAAAAAGCAAAACCGTTAAAAGATTTTTTTGATTCATTAAATGATGTTGTCTTGAAAATTGTTGATTTGATAATGTTATCAGCACCATATGCTGTTTTTGCTTTATTAGCTACAGTTATTGTCAGTTCTGAAGATGCAACTATTTTAGTAGCACTATTAAGATATGCACTTGTAGTTGTGGTTGGTTTAATCTTAATGGTTGTTTTTTATTTAACGTTAGTGTCTATTTACACAAAAAAATCTCCTCTATGGTTTTTAAAAGAGATATCTCCAGCTCAATTATTAGCATTTTCTACAAGTTCAAGTGCAGCAACTTTACCTGTAACTATGGAAAGAGTTGAAGAGCATATTGGTGTAGACAAAGAAGTATCCAGTTTTGTATTGCCTGTTGGGGCAACGATTAATATGGATGGGACAAGTTTGTATCAGGCTGTTGCTGCAGTTTTTTGTATGCAAGTATTATGGCCTGAAGGTTTAGTTTTTAGCAATCAACTTATAATTGTTGTCACAGCACTTTTGGCATCAATTGGTTCTGCTGCCGTACCTGGTGCTGGAATGGTAATGTTGGTAATTGTATTAGATGCTATTGGATTTCCACCAGAGATGTTGCCAATAGCTTTAGCGCTTATTTTTGCAGTAGATAGACCCTTAGATATGTGCAGAACTGTAATTAATGTTACAGGTGATGCAACAGTATCAATGATTGTTGCAAAATCACTAGGTAAATTAGGTGAGCCACATGTAAAGAATTGGGATGATAATTATGAAGAGGTAAAATAAATGCTTCGAATTTCATCGCCAATTGTATCTGTTGATTGGATGTATAAACATATAAACCATCCAAATTTAATAGTAATCGATGCTACCATGACCAAAGTTTCTGGTTGCGACGACTCTGATTCTAATGATACTTCAG
>JAQRMW010000186.1 GCA_028599075.1 Urechidicola sp.
CCTCGTCAAATAATCCTTTTTTCCCTCGTGGTTTATACATTTCTTCTGTTGTTTTTTTACAGGATAAATATACATATAATTAACTGATTGACAATGAGTTAATTTTTAGAAGTCCCCTATAGAAATAAAAATTTGTATATTAGCACCCTAAAATTAATCAAAGATAACCCTCTTAAGTTATCTTGAACCTAAAATATTTCAATATATGAGCTTTGCAAAACCTGTTTTAGTAAGTGATGCTACATCACAAAAACACTTGATTGAACAAGCTGAAGCTGGATTAGTACATCGCGAAAAAAGTCATATTGATTTTACAGATAAAGTGATGCAATTATTTAAAGATGACAATTTACAAACACAGTTTGGAGAGAACGGTAAACAGTTTATGGAAGAAAAATTTTCTTGGGAAATGACTTCAAAAAAATTAATAACCCTTTATGATGATTTAAAAATTTGAAAGTCTTAATAATCACATATTATTGGCCTCCTGCAGGGGGTAGTGGTGTTCAGCGCTGGTTAAAGTTTGTAAAATACTTACTAGATTTTGACATCGAACCTGTTGTTTATTGCCCAGACAGCCCGAATTATGAGGTGGTAGACGATTCGTTAATTGATGAAATTCCAGAAGGAGTTACGATATTAAAACATTCCATTTTTGAACCCAATTCTTTTTTGAAGAAGAAAAAAGTAGCTACTGCGAGGGTGAGTTCTAATCCGTCATTGATTCAGAAAATGATGCAATATATACGTGGGAATTACTTTATCCCCGATGCTCGAAAATATTGGATAAAACCTTCAGTGAAATTTTTATCTGAATACTTAAAAAACAATAAGGTTGATGCAATTATATCAACAGGGCCACCACATAGTTTGCATTTAATTGGCATGCAATTAAAACAAAAAACGGGTATTAAATGGATTGCTGATTTTAGAGACCCTATGGCAAATTTATTTTATAATGATGCTTTGTTGTTGACTGAAAAATCCAAACAAAAGATAGCGCGATTAGAAAGAGAAATTTTGCAAAATGCAGATAAAGTAATTACGGTTAGTAATCACATTCATCAAGAATTTCAGAAAGTCAGAAGCGATATTGAAGTGATTACTAATGGTTTTGATGACGAGCTTGCAAATGATCAAAATACGCAGTTAGATAAAAAATTTAGTGTATCGCACATCGGTTTGTTGCCAACTCAAAGTAATTCAACTATTCTATGGAAAGTTTTACAAGAATTGATTAATGAGAACGCTGGTTTTGCAAATGATTTTCAATTGAATTTAGTTGGGAATGTTTCTGATAAAGTAGTTGAGAGTATAACGGAATATGGACTTCAAGATTCTGTACAGTTTACCGATTATGTACCGCACTCAAAAGCAATCGAGTTGCAAAAGAAATCGCAAGTACTGTTGTTATTGATTCCGAATGTTGATGGAGCGAAAGGAATTGTTACTGGTAAAATATTTGAATACCTCACTTCCAAACGTCCTACTTTGGCGATAGCCCCAACAGATGGAGATGTAGCATCTATTATAAAAAGCACTAATACTGGAGTGGCAATTAACTTTGATGATGCGATTCAATTAAAATCCACTATTTTAGATTTTTATAAAAAGTACCAAGAGGATACTTTAAAAGTATACGGTATCGGAATTCAACAATACCATCGTAAAAATTTAACTGAGAAATTGGCGCAAATAATTAAAGAATTGTAATGGGAATTGTATTAAAACAGTCATTTCGAAATACCATTATCCTTATTGTAGGATTCGGAATTGGTGGTGTTAACACCTTGTTTTTGTACACACATTTTTTAGAAGAATCTTATTATGGGCTCATTATTTTTATTCTCTCTACTGCTAATATTTTAATGCCATTAATGGTGTTTGGGATGCAGCATTCTGTCATAAAATATTTTTCATCCTACAAAGAAAAACAAGATAGAGATAGCTTACTTACCTGGTCTTTAATATTGCCATTACTCATTATTTTACCTTTAGGCTTTTTTGGCACAATTGCCTATGAAACTATTGCGAGTTGGATATCCAAAGAAAATGAATTGATTAAAGATTATACCGTTCTCATATTTCTGTGTGCCATCTTTATGGGTTATTTCGAAGTGTTTTATGCATGGACAAAAGTGCAGATGAATTCTGTTTTTGGTAATTTTATAAGAGAGATTTTTGCGCGTGCTTGTGCATCGGTTTTATTGTTTGCTGTTTTGTTAAAGTGGATAAGCCCAGAGCAATTTATGTATGCAATGACTGCTGTCTATTTCTTACGGATGCTCATTATGAAAATATATGCTTTCTGGATATACTTCCCAAAAATCACCTTAAAACGCCCTGATAATTTTAAAGAAATTTTGCGCTATTCTTTATACTTGATTTTGGCAGGATCTGCAGGAACAATTTTATTAGAGATTGATAAATTTATGATTCCCCAATTAGAAAATATAGCTGAGGTTGCTTACTATTCTGTCGGAATTTATATTGCATCTGTCGTAGCGATACCGAGTAGAGCAATGCACCAAATTACCTATCCGATTACGGCAAAAGATTTGAATGATGGTAATTTGGAGGGTGTAGAAAAACTGTATAAACAGAGTTCAATCAACCTTTTAATTGCTGGAGGGTTGTTGTTTTTAATCATCAATTTAAACATTGTTGATATGTATCGAATTATCGACAAACCTCAATATGCTGTGGGTGTATGGATTGTGTTGATGATTTCTGTTTCCGAATTGTATAAGTTAGCATTGGGTACTAACGGAGCTATCTTAACCAACTCAAAATACTACAAAATGTTTTTTTATTTTTCTATTGGTATGGCGTTTTGTGTGATTGTATTGAATAGGTATTTAATTGATCTCATCGGAATTAACGGAGCAGCTCTTGCTACTTTGATAACGATTTTATTATTTAGTACTATCAAAATAATATACATACAATCAAAATTAAAAATGCAACCTTTTAGTGCTAAAACTGGTTTAATTTTAGGCTTGATTGTTCTTTTAGGAAGCACGTTTTATTTTGTGAATTTCTCTTTTCATCCTATTGTCAATATTCTTTTAAAAAGCACATTGATATCTATAATCTATGGAATTATAGTTATAAGAATGAAGCTATCTTCTGATGTAAATGAATTATTGAATAAGTTGTTGAGCCGATAAATTTACCTCCTCACTAAGCTAAAGTGCCCTTTGCGGTTTCTAGTGTTTCCATTTTGGTCTATAAGTTCAGCGGTAAACCAATAATCGGTAGAAGGTAGTGATTCTCCGTTGTAATATCCATCCCAACCTTGGGTAGTTGGGTCAACCTTTGCAATCATTTTACCATAGCGATCATAAATGTAAATAAGAGAGCTTGAGAAGAAATTTTCACCCACTCCTTTTATTTGCCATGTATCATTTTCGCCATCATTGTTTGGTGTAAAGAATTTAGGAAAACCAATTACTGCCACTTCCAATTCAGCCACCCCACAGTTGTTTTTGTCTTGCACATAAATGGTTCTAATACCTGGAGCCACATTTTCAAAGAAAGGCTCATCTTGGTAAAACCCAA
>JAQRMW010000187.1 GCA_028599075.1 Urechidicola sp.
AGCACAAGTTCTTTTTACATTTAAAGGAATGTGAATATCGTTATAATTATAGAAATAAAAATTTGTATATTAGCACCCTAAAATTAATCAAAGATAACCCTCTTAAGTTATCTTGAACCAAGTTTTTTAAAGTTAGTAATATGTAAATATAATTTTTTTACTTGAATTATTTATTATTTTCTTCAGTCATTTTTCGCTCTAACTCTGCTTGAAATTCTTCCATAACAGGACCAACAGTACTTTCAGGAATATCAGCAATTCGTAAGAAAATTAGTCCATCAATAGCATTGTTAAATTTAGGATCTACATTAAAAGCTACCAATCTTGCATTTTGCTTAATGTATTTCTTAATCAATATAGGCATTCTTAAATTTCCTGGTTCTAGCTCATCAATAACTCTGTCAAACTTTTTTAAATCGGCTTGAGTTGCGTCAAAAACAAAATCGCGATCGGCATCTTTTAGCTTTACTTTATATTCTTTTTTAGGGTGAATATACTGTGCTATATAAGGGTCGTAATAATGTGACTTCATAAATTCAATCATCAAGGATTTTGAAAAATTCGAAAATTGATTAGAAATACTCACTCCTCCAGTTAAGTATTTATGCTTAGGATGTCTGAGGGTAACATGTATAATTCCTTTCCACAGAAAAAAGAGAGGCATTGGTTTTTGTTGGTACTCATTAATAATAAATGCACGACCAATATCTATGGTTTGACTCATCATTTTATGCAACTCTTCATCAAACTTAAAAAGAGTTTGAACATAAAACCCTTCTATGCCATGATTCTCATAAATATCAACACCCAGGCCCATTCTGTAGGCACCAACTAGCATATTTTCTTTGTTATCCCATAAAAATAAATGATGGTACTCTTGATCAAATTTATCTAAATCAATCGAGTTGTTTGTTCCTTCACCAACCTCTCTAAAAGTAATTTCTCTGAGGCGACCAATTTCTTGAAGTAGATTAGGTATTTTATCAGCACTTGCAAAAAACACTTCGTAATTTTTACTTGCCATCATCCTACAATCACTTTCTCTCAAAACATTAACCTCATTGATAAAAGACTGTACATCTCCTTGCAAAACAACTTCTTTAGGCTCTTTAGGAAATTTTAGTGTAGCTGACGAAATTGTTTTTGTTGTCTTTTCAAAGGGGTTTGCCAGCATATAGGTTTTCTTGCGGATAAATTCATGAAAATCTTCAATGTTTTCATATTGATTTTGATCCTTAATACTAATTGGCTTACCAACTCTTACCTTGATAATTCTTCCTCTTTGTGATAATAATTCTGAAGGTAATTTTGCGGTTCTTAGTGTATCACTGATTTTTGATAGAATATAAAATAGTTTACTGTTTTTTGCATGAAAGTAAATTGGGATAATTGGCACCCCTGCCTTTTTAATCAATTTTACAGCCCCTTCTTCCCAAGGTTTATCGATTACTAATTTTCCGTCTTTATATGTTGATACTTCCCCGGCAGGAAAAATACCTAAAGGCTTATCTTCTTTTAAATGTAGTAATGCTTCTTTAACTCCAGCCAAACTAGACTTAGCATCTTTCCTGTCCTCAAAAGGATTTACAGGCATAATATATGGCTTCATCGGCTCTATTCTATGCAGTAAAAAATTAGCGATGATTCGATAATCAGGCCTTTTGTTGATGAGTAATTTTAAAAGTAAGATTCCGTCTATACCACCTAAAGGGTGGTTTGAAATAGTGATGAAAGCCCTATCTTTTGGTATTCTATTAAGGTCTTCATCAGGGATTTCGAATTGAATTTGAAGGTCGTCTAGTAAAGCATCAAAAAATTCGAGTTCAGAGAGGTGCTTATGTTTGTTATAAATTTTATTGAGCGTAGAGATGCGTAAAAGCTTCATTAGCACCCAACCAAAAAAGGTTCCTATGAGCCCATATTTGTCAAGTTTTACAGCAGATGAAACTTCCTTTGCGGTGACTAAACCCATTTAAAATTTAATTTTTGAATATAACAAAGATACAAAACTATTCAATTACAATTTGAACGGTTTCTCTACTCGTTTGCCTAAGCAACACCTTGTTGTTATTTTCAATTTTTGATTTAGATGTCGCATCAAAATGCCTAATGGTATAAAGTGTTACATTTTTATTATATGCCATTTTAAACCTAGAGCGAATAGTGTTGTAAAAATCTTCAAAGGTGTTAAACCTATCTTCAATACACATTGAAAAACTCAAGGCAGAATTCTGAATTAAATTTACTTTGAGTTTAAATTTATGTAAGTGTTGAAAGATATCACTTAAGTTATGCTCTAGAATAAATGAAAAATCTAAGGCAGAAATAGACACTAAAATTTGATTTTCTTTTTGAATAAAACACGGAACTTTTGGAACGATATCTTCTCCTTTATATACCACTGTTCCTTTTGAATTTAGATTTTCAAAAGAGCGCACTTTTAGCGGAATTAATTTATTTTCTAAAGGTTTTAACGTTTTTGGATGAATTACAGACGCTCCATAAAATGCCATTTCAATAGCTTCTTTATATGAGATTTGATTTAGTAAAATAGGATCATTAAATTTTCTAGGATCTGCATTTAGAACACCATCAACATCTTTCCAAATAGTCACACTTTCAGCATTTAAACAATAAGCAAAAAGAGCAGCTGTAAAATCAGAACCCTCTCTACCAAGTGTTGTGGTAATTTTTTCATTACCCCCAACAAAGCCTTGTGTAATATTAAGTTTTGAGGTGTCAATATTTTGAGTAATTTGATTTTCTGTCAGTTCCCAATCAACTTTTGCATCGCGATGATTACTGTCAGTTTTTATAAATTTACGAACATCCAACCAATTATTTTCAACCCCAATATCTAACAAATATTCACTTACAATTTTGGTAGACAACATTTCTCCATAAGGAACAATTTGGTCATAAACGAAATTATAATCTGCAGATTTGTTTTCTTTTAAAAAATGAGTGAGTTGTTTAAATAAACCCTCAACTGTTAAAAAAGCACTATGGTTATTATTTTCAAATAGACTTTCTAAAATAGTTTTATGAAATGATTTTACAGACTCAATAGATTTTCCTAAATCAGATGTTTTATTTAGATAAGCAGTTACAATTTTTTCAAAAGCATTGGTCATTTTTCCCATTGCCGAAATAATGACTAACGTGTCATTTACTTCTTCATGTTTTAATACTTTTGCTAAGTTTTTAACCGATGTTGCATCTTTTACAGATGCACCTCCAAATTTGAATATATTCACTTTTTTGAATTATTTATATAAGCAGTTAACCCTTCTTTATCCATTTGTACAACTTCCCAACCTTTTAAAATTCGAGCTCCGGTATTGATATAAAAATCACGAGCTGGAGTATTCCAATCTAACACATTCCATTCTACTCGCCTTACCTTTTCATCATGAGCTTGTTGCAAAACTTTGTCATATAGAGCACGTCCAATATTTTGTTTTCTATAGTTTTCAAAGACAATCAAATCTTCTAAATGAATTGTTTTTCCTTTCCAAGTAGAGTACCGGTAATAATATAATGCCATACCAACAACTTTATTATCTACCTCTGCAATGAGAGTTTGAAAAAGAGGCTGTTTTCCAAAACCATCTTGTTCAATTTCTTCAACGGTTAACACAACTGCTTCAGGCTCTTTTTCAAAATCGGCGAGGTGTTGTATCAATTCTAAAATTGACTTGGCATCTTCTTTTTTTGCTTTACGGATATTGAAATTCATAAATATATAAGTGCTAATCTATTATAATTTGTGATATTTGTAAAATAAACTTAACAAAATTGCTATGTCTCAAAAAAACACAACACTAGGAGAATTTATTATTGACCATCAAAAACACTTTCAATATTCTTCTGGAGAACTTTCTCGCTTAATAAACTCACTTCGTTTAGCAGCAAAAGTAGTGAATCACGAAGTAAATAAAGCGGGATTGGTTGATATTTTAGGAAGTATAGGCGATACAAATATTCAAGGAGAGGATCAACAAAAATTAGATGTTTATGCCAATGACATCTTTATGCAAACCCTAACTAAAAGACAGATTGTTTGTGGAGTTGCTAGTGAAGAAGAAGATAATTTTATCACTATAAAAAGTAAAAATGGTGGGCATAATAATAAATATGTAGTGCTGATTGATCCACTAGACGGCTCATCAAATGTGGATGTAAATGTTTCTGTAGGGACTATTTTTTCTGTATATCACAGAGTTACTCCCATAGGTTCTCCTGTACAAGAAGAAGATTTTTTACAATCTGGGACTGAGCAAGTAGCTGCAGGGTATATTATTTATGGAACCTCTACAATGTTGGTTTATACGACTGGTCATGGAGTAAATGGGTTCACTCTAAATCCAGCTATTGGAACATTTTATTTGTCTCATCCAAATATGGAATTTCCTGAAGACGGACAAATCTACTCTATCAACGAAGGAAACTATATTCATTTTCCGCAAGGAGTAAAAGATTACCTAAAGTATTGCCAAGAAGAGGTAGATAATAGACCTTATACTTCGAGATATATTGGTTCTTTGGTTTCTGATTTTCATCGAAATATGATTAAAGGAGGTATTTATTTGTATCCAACAAGTACAAAGGCACCAAAAGGGAAATTGCGTTTATTATATGAGTGTAACCCTATGGCATTTTTAGCTGAACAAGCAAATGGTTTTGCATCAGATGGCTATAAGCGAATCATGGAAATTAAACCTACAGAATTACATCAACGGGTTCCTTTTTTCTGTGGAAGTAGAAAAATGGTACGAACAGCTGAGGATTTTATGGCGAAATATCCGAAGGATGAAAATTATTGATTTTCAAATAACAAGCACCATTTATCAAGTATCAATTTTTTAAGTCATAACATTTTCCAATACACCTATAAAATCTTTCAATTTCCGAGATTAAGATTTGTTATGTACCTTTGGGCTAGAAATTTTGTACAACACTAAAAAAGAAATATTATGGCTTTTGAATTACCAGAATTAGGTTACGCTTATGACGCGTTAGAACCACATATTGATGCAAGAACTATGGAAATACACCATGGTAAACACCATCAAGGATATACAAACAATTTAAACAATGCAATTGCAGGTACTGATTTAGAAGGAAAATCTATCAATGATATTTTAACCGGATTAGATATGAGCAATGGAGCTGTTAGAAATAATGGGGGAGGTTTTTACAATCACTCATTATTTTGGTCTGTGATGAGTCCAGAAGATAAAGGATATTTAACAGGAGAATTAAGAGACGCTATCGAAGCAGAATTTGGATCGGTAGATGCTTTTAAAGATGCTTTTGCAAAAGCTGCAGCAACAAGGTTTGGATCTGGATGGGCATGGTTATGTGTACACCCAGGTGGAAAAGTAGAAGTGTGCTCTTCGGCTAACCAAGATAATCCATTAATGAATGGAGTAGACTGTGGTGGAACTCCAATCTTAGGGTTGGATGTTTGGGAACACGCTTATTATTTAAATTATCAAAACAGACGACCAGATTATATCAAAGCATTTTTTAATGTGATAAACTGGAACGAAGTTGAAAGAAGATATGCCGAGGCTAAATAAAATAACCCGTCTTTGCGAAGGAGGGACGACTGTGGCAACCTCTTCTTGTAAAGCTGAATAGACCTTAAGAATGAGACTGCAACGTTTTTTTACAAAAAAAACTCGCAGTGACAGAGCATAAAAAAAATCCCGAAACGAAAGTTTCGGGATTTTTATCTATTATCTAAAGCCTAATGTCTAAAATCTAATTAATATGCCCTTTTATCAGACCCTTCATAATAATTCATAAAAGCAGAGTTTACAACCCTGTTTCCTCCAGGGGTAGGGTAATTTCCTGTAAAGTACCAATCTCCTAAATGGTCTGGACACGCTTTGTGCAAATTATCTACAGTTTGATATATCACTTTAATGTCTGATTTAATATCATCTGCCTTTAACATTTCTGCAATTTTATTAGAAACCTCTTCATCTGTAAAAGGATGGTAAATCTCTTTTACAAAATTTTGAATTTGGTCATCTCCCAAATCTTTTTGTTGCTTACATTTTGCATATACTAAATCGATTACGGTTGTTTGTTTTGTTTCTTTAAGTAATTCAATCGCAGCTTTGAAAGCTATAAAATCACCAATTTTTGCCATATCAATTCCGTAGCAATCTGGAAAACGAATTTGAGGTGCCGATGAAACTATAACTATTTTTTTAGGATTTAATCGATCTAAAATTTTAATGATGCTTTTCTTTAAAGTTGTTCCTCTAACAATACTATCATCAATAATTACCAAATTATCGGTTGGTTTTACAACGCCATAAGTAACATCATAAACATGTGCTACTAAATCATCTCTAGAATTGTCGTCGGCAATAAAGGTGCGTAGCTTTACATCTTTCACAGCAATCTTTTCCATTCTTGGTCTAACAGATAATAGTTTTCTAACCTCTTTTGCAGAGAAACTGTGATTTCCTTTTAATAGCTTTTCAGTTTTTTGTTTATTTAGAAAGTCTTCTGCCGCTTCAAACATTCCATAAAAAGAAGTTTCGGCAGTATTTGGAATAAACGAAAAAACGGTATTCTCAATATCTTCATCTATAGATTCTAATATTTGTGGAAACACATTTTTCCCTAACATTTTTCGCTCTTTATAAATATCGGCATCAGAACCACGAGAGAAATAAATTCGCTCAAAAGAACATGATTTTTTTGGAAGTTGTTCTAGAACAGGTTTTACAGAAGTATCTCCATTTCTTTTTATTATCAATGCATGACCACGATCTAATTCTTTAACCTTATCAATATCAACATTAAAAACTGTTTGTATTACAGGGCGTTCTGATGCCACTACAACCACTTCATCATCTTGGTAAAAAAAGGTAGGTCTAATTCCTGCAGGATCTCTCAATACAAAAGCATCTCCATGCCCTATCAATCCAGCCATAGCATAACCGCCATCCCAACTTTTCGAAGCGCGTTGCAACACTTTTTCAACTTGTAAATTAGCGGCAATTAAGTCGGTAGCCTCTTTTTTATTAACCCCCTCTTTTTTATAATCCTGATATAATTGTTCAACTTCATCATCTAAAAAATGACCAATTTTTTCCATTACAGTAACGGTATCGGTATTTTCTTTTGGATGCTGACCTAGCTCAATCAGCTCTTGCATGATTTGATTAGAATTGGTTAAATTAAAATTACCAGCGCAAATTAGATTTTTATGTTTCCAATTATTTTGACGTAAAAACGGATGTACACTCTCAATACTATTTTTACCAAAAGTTCCGTAACGTACATGACCTAAAAATAATTCGCCTAAATAAGGCATGTTTTCTTTTTGCCATTGCACATCATTTTTTTTATCAGGATTTTCGACAATGACATTATTCAAGCGTTCATTTATCTGTGCAAAAATATCTTGAATAGGCTGATTTTTGTTTGATCTAACTCTACTAATGTATCGATTACCAGGTTTCATATCAAACTTAACACTAGCAAAACCAGCGCCATCTTGCCCACGATTGTGTTGTTTTTCCATCAACAAATACATCTTGTTGATTGCATAGAAAGAAGTGCCGTATTTTTTCTTGTAATAATCTAAAGGCTTTAACAATCTCAACAATGCAATTCCGCATTCATGTTTTATAGCGTCGCTCATTTAAATTTATTTTTAGGTAGTTTTTTACTCTTTAGGTTATATGGTTCTTTTTTAAAATAAAAAAT
This sequence comes from Urechidicola sp., assembly GCA_028599075.1. Taxonomy (GTDB): domain Bacteria; phylum Bacteroidota; class Bacteroidia; order Flavobacteriales; family Flavobacteriaceae; genus Urechidicola. The sequence continues at coordinate 7,738 of JAQRMW010000187.1, forward strand.
TCCGCACAAAGGCGGAATTTCAAACATTAGGACACAATATCAAATTGAGTCAGTTCTTTAAAGGCGCGTAGTCGCTCTTCTACTTCGCAGTTTTTTAATTCTTCCATTCGTTGAGTTCCAAATTTCTCAACACAAAATGATGCGAGATTAGAACCGTATATAATGGCATTTTTCATATTCTCGAATGAGATGTTTTCTGTCTTGGCTAAATATCCACAGAAACCACCTGCAAAAGTATCACCCGCTCCTGTTGGATCAAAAACTTCTGCTAATGGTAAGGCCGGAGCGTAGAACATACCACTTTCACTAAATAGTAAAGCTCCGTGTTCTCCTTTTTTTATCACTACATATTTTGGCCCCATAGTATGAATTTTCTTTGCAGCATTTACCAAAGAATATTCGCCACTCAACTGTCTTGCTTCTTCATCATTAATGGTTATTACATCTACACGTTTTAGAACTTGGTGTAAGTCATCTAATGCAATATCCATCCAAAAATTCATTGTATCTAATACCACTAATTTTGGAGTTTCAGTCATTTGGTCTAAAACAGATGCTTGTGTTAAGGGATGTAGATTACCTAACATAACAATCTTAGAATCTTTATAAGCTTCAGGAACTATAGGTTTAAAATGCTCCAAAACATTCAGCTCAGTAATCAAGGTATCTCTAGAGTTCATATCATTATGATATTTACCACTCCAAAAAAAAGTTTTACCTTCTTTGATGATTTCGATTCCGTCGGTATTAATTCCGTTATCATTCATCATATCTAAATACGATTGTGGAAAATCTCCACCAACTACGGAAACGACTCCGGTATTAACTCCGAATTTAGAAGCGGCTAGACCAACAAAGGTACCAGAGCCTCCTAAAATTTTATCTGTTTTACCAAAAGGAGTTTCAATAGCATCAAAAGCAACCGTACCTACAGCTAATAATTTACTCATAATTTTCATCAATTTTGCACTTTAAAAGAACAGCTATTTATCATATAAATGTTCTATTTTTGTACCTGAATTATTCGTTAGCAAAAATAAGTTTAAAAAATGACTATCAAAGAAATACAAGAAGAAATTATTGATGAGTTCTCGGTGTTTGACGATTGGATGGAGCGTTATGAATACATGATTGATCTTGGAAAATCATTAGAAATAATTGATGTTGCTAACAAAATTGATATTAATTTAATTAAAGGATGTCAATCTAAAGTTTGGATTCATGCCGATTTAAATGATGAAACTATTCATTTTACTGCTGATAGTGATGCTATTTTAACTAAAGGAATTGTCGCGTTGGTTTTACGTGTTTTTTCCGACCAAAAGCCGAAAGACATTTTAGAAGCAGATACAGAATTTATAAATGAGATTGGACTAAAAGAACATTTGTCACCAACACGCGCTAACGGATTAGTATCGATGTTAAAACAAATTAAATTATACGCATTGGCGTATCAAAGTAAATTAACAGAATAAAATTAGAAGACATGACTGAAGGAGCTGTACAAAATTTAGGAGATAAAATTATTGAAGTATTAAACTCAATTTATGATCCAGAAATTCCGGTTAGTATTTATGAACTCGGATTGATTTATGATGTAATGGTGAGCGAAGAAAACGATATTAAAATATTGATGACTTTAACATCACCAAATTGCCCTGTTGCTGAAACTTTACCTATTGAGGTTGAAGAAAAAGTAAAAACCCTTGAGGAAGTTAGAGATTGTAATGTTGAAATTACTTTTGACCCTACTTGGACACAAGACTTAATGAGCGAAGAAGCTAAATTGGAATTAGGGTTTTTGTAGATTGATTAAACCGCCTCTAAGAGCATAGCGAAGAATTTCAATAAAAAATTCACAATGATTATTGAGATCGCCACGCCGTACGTCCTCGAAGACGTAAATGATAATATAAATGAAAGAAATCAAAAATAGAGTTGCCGAAAGTAAGCTAGTTACTATCGACCTTGAGGATTATTATCCGCAAGGGGAACGCGTTGTTTTTGATATTAAAGATTGGCTGTTTCAAGAGTTGATTCTCAAAGAAAAAGATTTTAGGAATGAAGTTAACAATCACGATTGGTCGCAATACAAAAATCAATATGTAGCATTAACTTGTTCGGTTGATGCTATTATTCCGTCATGGGCTTATCTATTAATTGCAAGTAAACTTAGTTCTTTTACCAAACGAGTTGTAGTAGGAGTTTTAAAGGATTTAGAAACATCTATTTATCAAAATATTATTTCTGCATTACCAACAGATGATTATAAAGACAAGCCAATCATTATAAAAGGATGTGCAAATAAACCCATTCCCGAAACGGCATATATCCAATTAATTTCAAAATTAATACCCGTTGCAAAATCCGTAATGTATGGCGAGGCATGTTCTACAGTACCCCTTTTTAAATCAATAAAATAGCCTTTTATTTTTAGTTAAAAAATGTATCTTTGCATTCTTAACTAAAAAACTATAAAAATGAAAAAGTTATTATTAATTAGCGCATTTGCATTGACAAGTACTTTTACTTTCGCTCAAGAAGAAGCTGAAATAGACAGTTTAGAAGGTTGGACTACTACTGGTAAAATCACTTTTTTACTTAACCAAACTGCATTTTCTAATTGGGATGCTGGTGGCGATAACAGTCTTTCAGCAAGTATTAAAGTAAATTATGATTTTAAT
>JAQRMW010000188.1 GCA_028599075.1 Urechidicola sp.
ACATAAAACTGTTGCGCCAATAATGACATCATCAAATTGGTTTGCCGCAGGTAAATCTGGAACTCAATCAAACTTATTTTTCTCTTTTACCAAAGATGAAAATATTGATACAATGTTTGACCTATTAGAAGAATACAATAAGAATTTAGAAACAAACAACCCTATTAGAGCTGTTGTTTTACCAATAGAAAGAATCCTTTAAAATCAAAAAATTATGAAGAATAGATATATCAGAGTAATTGCCGGAACATTTATATTAATCAGTTTAATACTTTCAGTTTATGTTAGCCAAGATTGGTTATGGTTTACCGCATTTGTAGGTGCCAACTTAATACAATCATCATTTACACGATGGTGCTTAATGGAAAAGATTTTAGATAAGATAGGTGTAAAAGACTAATAGCATATTATTTTTTAACCCCAGGAAATAGGATTCATTTTAATTAATGAGTCCTATTTTTTTATATCTTTATATCACACTAAAAAACAGGTTATGGTAGAGCAATTAAAAACTTTCGACAACAATGTGTTGGCTTTTACCATTATTGATGGGCTCTCTAATGTAGACGAGCAGTACATACAAAAACTCTTCAATAATAAAATTGATGTAGGTTATGAACAAATCAATATTCTAGTTAAACTAGACGAATACAAATTTTCAAAAAACAAAGAAAAAGGAAGACACGAACGCTATTTCTACATTTCAGAAATGGACGAAGCCATGGCGTTTGTAAATCCTGAGTAATAGGTACTCCACTTATCCTGCAAGGTTTCAAAAACCTTGTAGGTATAAAACTAAAAATTTTCTATTCTATCTCTTTTAATTTGTGCCATAACTTAATGGCAAAACAAATTAATTCCCATTTTTTGTTTATTATTAAAAAATAGTTTCAAAAAAATGCAATAGATTTAAAATGTTGCGTCTTTCTATTTGAAGACCTATTAATAAAGTCTTTTCAATGAGCCAAGAATCAGAAAACAACAAAAAGCTAAACGAGTTTTTCGGTAAAGAATACCAATCACTCAAAAGGTATGTTAACTCAAGAATAAAGAGCAGTGTCAATCGTGATGCTGAAGATATTATTCAAGAAGTTGCTTTAAAATTATTTTCTGGCGCCGATGGGTATTCGCCTATAAACAACGTTGCTGGTTTTGTATATTTTTCGATTAAGAACAAAATCATTGATATCATGCGAAGCAACAAACAAGTGATTCGTAATGAAAATCAAAGCGAAGCTAAATTGATTGAATTTACTGAAATAGTATATGGTACATCAGACAATTCATATTCTGAACATTTAAAAGATGAATTAAAAACATGTATCATGAATTTAAAACCTGATTATCGAGATATCATCATTGCAGTTGATTTTGAAGGATATACCTATAAAGAAATTGCGTACGAAACAGGAATACCAGAAGGTACATTGATGTCTAGAAGACACAGAGCAATATCATTATTACATAAAAAATTAGAACACAAAAAAGAGAATAATAACTAAAAAATAAATTAAAAATGGGAAATTTCTTTAAACATAAAATGAGAGGTAAATCTCCAGGTGTAATTGCTGGATGGGTAATTTTAGGTGTAATTGGTATCGCAGGTTTAGCCATACTATTTGGCTTTGTTATCATGTGGCTTTGGAATTGGCTAATGCCAGAATTGTTTGGATTAGCAGAACTTACTTATTGGCAAGCCGTTGGAATTTTTATACTATCTAAAATTCTTCTTGGCAGCTGTGGTGGTAGCGGTGGAGATTGCAACAAATCTTCCAAACAATCAGAATGCGAAAGCGATACTAAAAGTGATTCTAAAGGAAGTTTTAGTAAGTGGATACATTATGACACTTATTGGAAAGAAGAAGGTGAACAAGCGTATAATGAATATGTAGAACAAAAAGACAAGCCACAAACTGATGATACAGCCGAACAATAAGTTGCTCATTTTTAGAACCGATATTAAGACTAAGAAAAAAGTTAAAGCCGTTAAAACACTCTTTAACAGTCATGCTAATATTATTGATTGGTCGGTAGATTTAGAAGATATAGACAATGTTCTGTGGATTAAAGCCACAGAACAGTTGGCTGAAAGCGATGTGATAAATCTTATAAAACCAACAGGGTTTTATTGTGATGCATTAGTAGATTAACCAATTTACTTTCTGATAAAAAAACACTAGCTTCGCTTATCGTCATGAAAAATCTAATCACATTCTTTAATAACATTACCCCGCTTTCTGAAAAGGCATTAAGTTTGATGAGTGAAATTTTTGTTTTTGATGAACTAAAAAAGGGAGAATATTTTATTAAAACAGGGCTATTTGCAAAAGAAATCGCTTTTTTAGAAACAGGTATTGTAAGAGCCTATTACATTAATAATATTGGCAAGGAATATAACAAACATTTTTTTTTATCTCCTTCAATAATAGGTTCGTATGCATCACTTATTAGCAAACAGAAAAACAAAATTGCTCAACAAGCACTTACTGACTGCAAGATTTGGAAAGCATCTTTTTATAAAATTGAAAAATTTTCGAAAGGAAATTATGAGATTGAAAAGCTGAGGAGAATTATTGCAGAAAACTATTTTTTGAATTCCGAAAAAAAAGAGCTTGAAATGGCTATGCTAGATGCTGATAAGCGTTATATGATATTTCGTAATGAATTCCCTAAAATTGAATTAGAAATACCTCAGTATCATGTTGCTTCATATCTTGGTATTAGCCCTACTCAATTAAGCCGAATAAGAAAAAAAATGCCAGAATAGTATTTATTTACATATGTAAATGCACAGTTGTTTTTAGTATGCTTTATTTGCAATACAATTATTAACTAAAACTCATATTGTAATGAAAAGTAAAGAACTTATTTTTTTCAAAGTATTTTTTATAATTGCCTCTTTATGGAATTTAATAGGTGCATTTTTCGGTTATTTCAACACGGCCTACACCTTTAACGGTTTTTTCGACACAGAATTAACAGACCCTCTGTTTTATGCCATTTATCAAGGTGCTTGGGGAACAACATTAGTATATTTTATAGGGTATGCAATAGTTGCTTACAATCCTGTAAAACACTACGGGATTGTAATAGTTGGTGGAATCGGCAAAGTTGGTTTTGCAATTTCCCTATTAAAGTTTTACTTGTTGGGACTCGCCAATTCTCTTGTATTCATTGTTATTATAGGCGATTTCATTTTTTCAATCCTTTTCTTGTATTATTTTTTCCGATTGTACGAATCAAACAAAAAGACAATTAATTAATGAATGGGAATTATTAAAAATAAGAATTTAATAGTATTTCTCGCTGTGCTTTTTTTAATATCGTATCATAGTTATTCTCAAAATTCATGGGAAATTGATAAAAACAAAGAAGGTATAAAAGTTTATACAAGAGTTGAAAAAGATTCAGATTTCAAATCTTTTAAAGCTGTAATGACTGTCACTGCTTCAACAGATGAAATACTGAAAATACTGAAAATTGCAGATGATTATTCAAAATGGTATGGCTATACAAAAACTTCAAAACTCATAAAACAAGAGCAGGATGTTCAATATAATTATGTTGAAACAATATTTCCATGGCCATATAGAAATAGAGATATGGTTTATAGAATGTCTATTGGGACTTTTATTTCAGGAGAAATAAAAATATCGCTGAAAGGAATACCAGATTATATACCAGAAAAAAAAGGGATAGTGAGGATGAAAAAAGCTGATGGTTACATTTTATTAAAATCATCAGGGTACAATACCGAAATAATTTATGTATTTCATTCCGAACCTGGTGATAATATCCCCTCATGGTTGGCAAACAATTCAATAGCTAATCTCCCTTTTGAAACTTTATCAGGACTAAGAAGAATCCTAATAAACTGATGATGCCACAGAACAATAAGTTACTCATATTTAGAACCGATATTAAGACTAAGAAAAAAGTTAAAGCGTTAAAAACACTCTTTAACAACAATACTAATATTTTAGATTGGTCGATTGATTTAGAAGATATAGACAATGTTCTGTGGATTAAAGCCACAGAACAGTTGGCTGAAAGCGATGTGATAAACCTTATAAAACAAAAAGGTTTTTATTGTGATGTTTTGATTGATTAAAAACTCTTTGATAATTCACATTCTATTGTGTTCTTGGCAATTAACATATTTCGATTTGTTAATTCTAAGAAGGGCTATGCTCTAATAAATGTTGGTGGCTTAAAACTATCATTTAGTATTCGTATTTGATTTTCAAATTCTTTTTTAAATAGTGGTAATTGATGTTTGGAATACTCTGAACTTAGAAAGTTACTATTATAAACATGCTTTATCACACTATTCTCAAGGTTTTTACCAACTTGTATTATTGAATTTTCAACTTGAGATAATTTTTTTTCTGCAGTTTCCTTTTGAGTTTGATAAAAAGATGTTGTGGATCTTAAAGAGCTCGCAGCATCTTCTAATTTTGTGTTCTTAACTTCCAAATCTCTAGCTTTATCTCTCCAATAGTTAACATCCTCCATAGAACTGATTGTTTTACTTTTTAATTCTGTTAAAATATGTAAACGTACTCTTTCTTCAGAAAATATTGTTATTGCTCTAGAAAGATTAGTAAGAAAATAGTAAAAGATCAAAACTACTAATGCAATTCCTATTGTGTAAATCGTTTGTATATAGAAAGTGCTATCAGAAAAATTAAATTGATTATTTAAAATTGATGTTTTATCAGTAACATTGGTATTGAAAAAAAGGTCATAAATAAATTTATTATTTCTGACAACCCATATAGCAATATATGTTGTAAAAATTGGTGTTTTAAATTTTGAAGTTATTTCATCAGCTGCATTGTCCAATGGTTTTGCGAAAAGTTGACTTCCTGGTATTTTCATAATAATTTAGTTTTCTCAAATTTACAAAAATACCTTTCGAACTGAAATTAAGTTTTACAAAAAGAAACAACAAACTTTTCAACATAACTAAGTCCATACCTAAATTCTAAAATCATTTCTGTAACTTTGCCTTTTTCTAAAAACCTACATGGCAAACCCGCAAGAATATATCGAAGTTTTAGGCGCAAGAGTTCACAATCTTAAGAACATTGACGTTCGCATTCCACGAGAGAAATTAGTGGTTATTACTGGTTTATCTGGTAGTGGAAAATCATCTTTAGCTTTCGATACTATTTATGCAGAAGGGCAGCGTCGTTATATCGAAACATTCTCTGCTTATGCACGTCAATTTTTGGGGGGGTTAGAAAGACCCGATGTCGATAAAATTGATGGGCTCTCTCCTGTAATTGCTATTGAGCAAAAAACCACGAATAAGAGTCCGCGCTCTACGGTAGGCACCATTACAGAGATTTACGATTTTATGCGTTTGTTATTTGCACGTGCTGCAGATGCCTACTCATACAACACCAATGAAAAAATGGTGAGTTATTCTGATGAGCAAATCTTAGATTTAATCCTGACGGATTTTAATGAGAAAAAAGCCATCATTTTAGCACCCGTTATCAAATCCAGAAAAGGACATTATCGTGAGCTATTTGAGCAAATTGCAAAACAAGGTTTTGTACGTGTTCGGGTTGATGGTGAATTGATGGAGATTGAAAAAGGTATGCGACTAGATCGCTATAAAAATCATGATATTGAAATTGTAATCGATCGCTTAAAAATTGACGGTACTGTTGTAAAAAGATTGAGCGAGAGCATCAACACCGCTTTATATTCTGGCAATAATGTGATGATGGTATTGAATACCGAAAGCGAAAAACCTCGCTATTTTAGTCGCGAATTGATGTGTCCAACTACCGGAATTGCGTATCCAAACCCCGAACCAAATACCTTTTCATTCAACTCACCCAAAGGTGCTTGTCCAAAATGTAACGGCTTAGGAAACATACAGGTTGTAAATGAAACCAAAATTATCCCTGATGATTCATTGTCTATAAAAGCTGGTGGAATTGCTGCAATTGGCGAGCAAAAAACAAGTTGGATATTTAAACAATTGCAACTTATTGGCGAGCGATATGATTTTAAATTAACAGATCCTATAAAATCCATTCCAAAAGAAGCCATCGAAATTATTTTACATGGTGGTGCAGAAAAATTTGAGATTGAATCAAAATCTATGGGCATTACCCGTAATTACGAAATTGATTTTGAAGGCATCATTAATTTTATTGAGAGTCAATATGCAACTTCAGAATCTACTTCTATAAAACGTTGGGCAAAAGGTTTTATGAATGAAGTAAAATGCCCTACCTGTGAAGGGAAAAGGTTAAAAAAAGAAGCCTTACATTTTAAATTCCTCGATAAAAACATTTCCGATTTAGCACAAATGGATGTGACCGAATTAGCAAATTGGTTTGGTACAATTGAAAAGAAGTTGAATGATAAACAACTCGCAATTGGATCAGAAATTATCAAAGAAATTAGAACTCGAATTCAATTTTTAGTTGATGTGGGCTTGGATTATCTTACAATTGATAGAACGTCAAAATCGCTTTCAGGTGGTGAGGCACAACGTATAAGATTAGCAACACAAATTGGCTCTCAGCTGGTAGGTGTACTTTATATTTTAGACGAACCAAGTATTGGATTGCATCAACGCGACAATCAAAAATTAATCAATTCGTTGGTAAAATTGCGTGATGTGGGCAACTCAGTAATTGTTGTTGAGCATGACAAAGACATGATAGAAAATGCTGATTTTGTTTTAGATATTGGTCCAGGAGCTGGTTTACATGGTGGAGAAATTGTGAGCGAAGGAACTTTTGACGATTTAAAATCGCACCAAACTTTAACTGCTGATTATTTAAATGGCAGTAAAGAAATTTCAATTCCAAAAAATCGAAGAAAAGGAAATGGAAAAAAAATCGTTTTAAAAGGAGCGTCAGGAAATAATTTAAAAGAAGTTACTGCTGAGTTTCCTTTAGGGAAATTAATTTGTGTTACTGGAGTTTCTGGTAGTGGAAAATCGACCTTAATTAATGGTACCCTCTACCCTATTTTAAACCAACATATTTATCGTAGTGTAAAAAAACCAATGCCTTACAAAGCAGTTAAAGGTTTAGAATATGTCGATAAAATTATTGCCATAGATCAATCACCTATTGGTAGAACTCCACGTTCAAATCCGGCGACATACACAGGAGTGTTTAGTGATATTCGCAGTATTTTCACTAAGATTCCTGAAGCACAAATTAGAGGATACAAACCAGGAAGATTCTCATTCAATGTTAAAGGTGGACGTTGTGAAACCTGCCAAGGTGGTGGTGTAAGAGTCATTGAAATGAATTTTTTACCTGATGTTGAAGTAGAGTGCGAAACTTGTTTGGGCAAACGATTTAATCGAGAAACCTTAGAAATTAGACATAAAGGAAAATCGATTTCTGATGTCTTAAATATGACCATAAATACAGCTGTCGAATTTTTTGAAAAGTATCCTAAGATTTATAAAAAGTTAAAAACAATTAAAGATGTTGGCTTAGGTTATATCACTTTAGGACAACAGTCTACTACCCTATCTGGTGGCGAAGCACAACGAATTAAACTCGCCGCAGAGTTATCAAAAAGAGATACCGGAAATACCTTTTATATTTTAGATGAGCCAACTACAGGTCTTCACTTTGAAGATGTTCGGGTTTTGATGGATGTGCTAAATAAATTAACTGATAAAGGAAATACTGTTTTAGTAATTGAACATAATATGGATGTGATTAAATTGGCAGATTATATTATTGACATCGGAATGGAAGGTGGTAAAAAAGGTGGTGAAATATTGTGTGTTGGCACTCCTGAGAAAATTGCCAAAAACAACGAAAGCTATACTGCTCACTATTTAAAAAAAGAATTATATTAGCAAGCTTGCACTGTTTTACAAAACGTAAAAAAGTAAGCAACAAATAACAAGTATCATAAATCAACTAGCAACTAGCAACTATATTAAAACATACAGACTATGAATACGAATGATGATAGAAAAATAAAAGAAAAACTTGCCCATAAAACTTGGAATGAAATAAAAACCAATGACTCTTGGGCGATATTTAAAATTATGGCTGAGTTTGTTCAAGGCTATGAAAGATTAAATAATATTGGCCCTTGTGTGAGTATCTTTGGGTCGGCACGAACAGATAAAGATCATAAATATTATAAACTTGCAGAAAGTATTGCTTTTGAACTTACCCAAAACGGGTACGGAGTTGTAACAGGTGGCGGTCCTGGAATTATGGAAGCTGGTAACAAAGGCGCACATCGCGGAAAAGGAATTTCTGTTGGATTAAATATTGAGTTGCCTTTTGAGCAATTTGACAACGCATACATTGATCAAGATAAGAATTTAGAGTTCGATTATTTCTTTGTGCGCAAGGTGATGTTTGTAAAGTATTCCCAAGGTTTTGTAGTGATGCCAGGTGGCTTTGGCACTTTAGATGAAATGTTTGAAGCAATGACATTGATACAGACAAAAAAGATTGGAGCATTCCCAATTATTTTAGTTGGTTCTGATTTTTGGGGCGGCTTAATGGACTGGATTAAAAGCACATTACTTGAAAAATTTGGAAACATCAGCGAAAAAGATTTGGAGCTATTTTCGATTGTTGATACCGAAAGCGAAGTCATTGATGTGATTGATACTTTCTATAAAAAATACAGCTTGAGTCCGAATTTCTAAAAATACCGCTTAATATAAGCAACCAAAGTACTATTATTGCATCTTATATATAAGTGCTTTTAAATAAGCAATTTGTAATCCCATAAATGAGCGTAGTCGATTGAAACGAATTCTTATCATCACATTATTATTATCAACTTTAATTATTGATACTATTTCTGGTCAATCTAATGAGATTACTATGAAAGTGATGCTGAATGCCGAAAACCATGAATTGCAAATTCAGCAAGAAATTGTTTACCATAACAAATCGAGCGTAACATTAGACACCATTTATCTACATAATTGGGCGAATAGCTTTAAAGACAACAAAACTCCTTTAGCAAAACGCTTGATTGAAGATTATAATAAAGACCTCTATTTTGCAAAAGAAAAAAACAGAGGTCACAGCACTATCAACAACCTAACTGTTAATTTTGAATCAGTGAGCTGGATTATTGATGAAGACACTTCGGATATCATTGCTATTCCGCTAAACAATTCCTTGAATCCAAATGACTCCATAAAAATTTATGCTACCTACACTGTAAAATTGCCCGCAGATAAATTTACCAGTTATGGTCATAACAAGATTGCATACAATTTAAGATATTGGTATTTAACTCCCGCTTTTTATGACGAAGGATGGAAGCTTATGAGCAACCTTAATATGGATGACTTATTGATGGATTACAGTAATTATAAAATTGCTTTTACCGTTCCAGAATACTACACATTAAGCTCAGATTTAAACAATGCTGTTCAACATGAAAACGGATTAAAAACCTATCATTTTTATGGTGATGACAGGATTGATATTGAAATAAGCTTAAGTAAGTTAAGTGATTTTGAAATTTTTAATACCAACAAAATTTCAGTTGAAACCAACATACCTTCAAAAGAATTAGGCCCAGTGGTAAAATCTGATATCTTAAATCGCGAACTCGCTTTTATTGAAAAGTATTTGGGAGAATATCCGCATAAAAAAATCATGGTAAATAATATCACCTATGCTAAAAACCCCGTATATGGTTTTAATCAATTGCCACAATTTCTGAGTCCATTTCCAGATGCTTTTGAGTGGGATATAAAAATGTTTAAAGCATTGACCAGAAAATATATTGACAATACATTACTAGTAAACCACAGAGAAGATATGTGGTTGGTTGATGGAATACAAGCTTATTTAATGATGCATTATGTTGAAGAATTTTATCCAGAAATAAAAGCGATGGGTAACATTTCTAAGATTTGGGGAGTTCGAAGTTTTAATATTGCAAAATTAGATTTTAATGACAAATACCCTTTTGTATATCAATTTTCTGCACGAAAGAATTATGACCAAGCATTGACAACACAAGCAGATTCACTTTCTAATTTTAATAGAAAAATTGTAAATAAATACAAAGCAGGATTGGGACTTCGTTATTTAGATGAATATTTAGGTGATACTATTATCCCATCAAAAATAAAAGAGTACTACTCAGAAAATCAATTAAAATATTCCTCTAGCTCTCAATTCAAAGAGCTAGTAGTTAATGAAACTGATATAGATTTAACTTGGTTTTTTGGTGATTATGTGCAGTCGAGTAAAAAAATTGATTATACCATAAAAAAGGTTGATGTACTAAAAGATTCTATAGAAGTTACAATAAAAAATAAACGCAATATGACTGCGCCAGTTGCGCTATATGGTGTAAAGGGTAAAGATATTCATTTTAAACAATGGGTGACTAATATTGATTCTATTACCAAAGTAACCATCCCCAAAAATGGATTTGACCGCTTGTCTCTTAACTATGAATATTTATATCCAGAACTTAATTTAAGAGATAATTGGAAACGAACTGAAAACAAATTATTTGTAAGGCCACTAAAATTTAAATTCTTTAAGGATATAGAAAACCCTTATTACAATGAAATTTTTTACACACCAGTTGTAAAATACAATTATTATGACGGAATACAGTTAGGTGTCACACTTTCTAACAAATCTATTTTAAAGAAAAATTTTATTTATAAAATAACCCCTTATTACGGTTTTAAAGATAAAAGTGTTACAGGATCATTTTCAGCAGCTTATCAAATTTTACCAGAAAATTCAAAAATTTATAAATACCTGTTTGGAGTTGCTGGTAGCACATCACACTATGGACCAGACCTCTCATTCAGAAAATTTACCCCATTTGTCTCTTTCAATTTTAACCGTAAGAGTCTTAGAGATGTTGGTGGCAGTGCTGTTACACTAAGTTATACTGATGTAAATAGAGATCTTGATCCTAATGGACATCAAAATCCAGAATCAAATAAATACGGCATCTTCAATGCTAATTACACCTACTCTAAACCAGAAATCATTCAAGATTTAAGATATACTGCAGGCTTAGAAGTAGGGCAAGAATTTAGCAAACTAACTTTTGATTTTCGATACAGAAAACTAACCAATAGCAACAGACAATTCGATTTTAGATTATACTTAGGTACATTTTTACACAACAATACTACTTCAGATTTTTTTAGCTTTGGGTTGAGCCGCCAATCAGATTATCTCTTTAGATATAATTATTTTGGACGATCTGAAGATAGCGGTTTCTTTTATCAACAATATATTACTGCAGAGGGTGGGTTTAAATCTGATTTAGAACAAAACTTTGCTAATCAATGGATAACATCTTTTAATTCTAGTATCGGAATCTGGAGATGGATAGAAGTTTATAATGACATTGGCTTTATAAAAAACAGAAATCAATCGGCATTTTTTGCCTATGAAAATGGAATCCGACTTAACTTTATCCACGAATTTTTAGAGCTTTATTTCCCGGTATATTCAAATAACGGATGGGAAGTTTCACAAAAAAATTACAGCTCTAGGATAAGATTCGTACTGACAATACATCCTCGAAAAATTATCAATTTCGTTAGAAGAGGCTTTTATTGATGAAAATAATTTAATTATTTTTAATTATTTTGGTTCAAGATAACTTAAGAGGGTTATCTTTGATTAATTTTAGGGTGCTAATATACAAATTTTTATTTCTATAATTATAACGATATTCACATTCCTTTAAATGTAAAAAGAACTTGT
>JAQRMW010000189.1 GCA_028599075.1 Urechidicola sp.
CAAGTTCTTTTTACATTTAAAGGAATGTGAATATCGTTATAATTATAGAAATAAAAATTTGTATATTAGCACCCTAAAATTAATCAAAGATAACCCTCTTAAGTTATCTTGAACCAAAAACGAATAGATATAATGTTAATAGAATTGTTATAAATGCTCCAATAACGAATGGAATTAATGAGCTTGATTCTTCAAAATCTTTATCTTCATTTTTGACTTCAATTTCTTTCTCTTTGGATTCTTTTATTTGAAGTTCCGATTGTAATTCTGCTGATAAGTTATTTTTCTTTACTTTCTCTTGTTCAGTTTCACTTTTCAGTTTGTTTATTCTTGCTTTCAATCCATCTTCATCAAGTTTTTGGTCATTTAGAAAAGTTTCATAAACGCTATCTAAAAAGCCTTCAACAGATTCAGGATTTGAGTTTGATTTTGATGCAGACTTAAAGCCAAATTGACTATAAGTTATCTTGTCTTTTTTTTCTTTCATATTATCTTTTTCCACAGGTTCTACATTTGGGACTTGCAAATATTGCGTGTAAATCTCTCCATTGATATTCTTTACATTTTGAATTTCCGCAGCCTGATGCTCCGCAATTTTCGCATTTATACCAATCGTAATTGCATTTTGTACATTTTCCTTTTTTTTCCATAGTTTGGTTTTTTATGTGTGGTAACGGTTGGTATAAGGATAGTAGCGGATTTTAAGGCACTTACCTTTCAATTTATTACTATTTTGTTTAAAGATACTCGCTTTGAATTTAGCACAAAAACCGCTATTATTTTTATACATTGTTCTATGCAGGCTTTCTTTTCCGTTCTGCTGATAGCGTTGGCAAGACATACTCTTTTGCAATTTTTGGCTGATGTGATGGCTTGAGCGAATTGCAAATGTGTATGGCTTTAGCGTTGGCTTTCCTTTTCAGTAATTAGTAATTTCAATTCTCTTTTACTTGGCAAAACAGTTTTGTATCTACTTGCAAATATTTGCTCGTTATTTTCAGGTAAAGTAAATTCAACAACAGATTCACTCTTGTTTTGACAAAGTACTATTCCAATAGTTTTATTTTCGTCCTTTAACCTAACTTTCCTGTCGTAATAATTTACATACATTTGCATTTGACCAATATCTTGATGCTTTAACTCTCCTATTTTTAAGTCAATTAGCACAAAACTTTTTAGTATTCTGTTATAAAAAACTAAATCTACTCTAAAATGCTTGTCATCAAAAGATATTCGTTTTTGTCTTGCTACAAAAGTAAATCCAGTGCCTAATTCAAGTAAAAAATGCTCTAACTTATCAATAATTTTTTGTTCCAAATCACTTTCAGAATACTCGGTGTTTTCGGGTAAACCAATAAATTCCAAAATATATGGATCCTTAATCGCATCTTTTGGTTTTTCTAATATTTGTCCTTTTATTGATAGTTCTTTAACTTTTTCTGTATCTCTACTTAATGCAAGTCTTGTAAATAATGCTGTGTCATACTGCCTTTTTAATTCTCTTACACTCCAATTATTTTTTGCAGATTCAATTTCATAAAATTTTCGTTCGTTTTCATTATCCATTCTCATTAAAGTTAGATAATGCGACCAACTTAGTTCAAATGTCATAGACAGTGTTTGTAATTTATCTTTTTCTAATTCGTCAGACAGTGTCTGACCTTTTTGATAGGTTAGATAAAATACACGCATCTGTTTTAAGTTAGTAATAGAAAAACCTCTTCCAAATTCTAAAGTTAAAACTTTTGATAATTCTTTTAAAACTGCCTTACCATAATCTGCTCTTTCTTTTCCGTTTTGTTCTTCTTCTACAATTTTTCTACCTATTTCAAAGTAGGTAACAACCATTGTTTTGTTTACAACACGTAAAACCTGTTGTCTTGCTGATTGTAATAAATCAACAATTTGTGAATGAAAATTATGGTTTTGTAGGTTGGACATTACAGGTTTTTATAAAATTGTCTTAATTCAAATAATTCGCCTTTTGGATATTCTTTTATGTTTGATATTCCTTGACCTTTTCCTATTTTTTCTAAACTTCTTGCGGCTTTCACTCCTTCTGATTTACTAAACCCTAAGAATTTATTAATTGCCTTACTATTTGTTTTATCTTTAATATCAAGTAAAAATGACATTTCACACATACTTGAAAAATCAAAATTTGGTTGATTAAACTCTTCAATACCTTGTGATAAAAGCACAACAGAAACTCCTTTTGA
>JAQRMW010000019.1 GCA_028599075.1 Urechidicola sp.
CAATTAGATATTTTTGGTAACACACCATGCTATTGAGAAAACTGAAACTTTGGCTAAGTTTTATTGACCTTGTGAGGTGCTTTTAATTATTTTTGTATCTTTATCGGACACTAATGATTTTCTATACCAATTAAGTTAGAATTACAGCAATAAAATTTAGTATAAAATATATTTTTAAATTTAAGGTTGCTTTATTGAACTAATTTCTTTAATATTGCTCTTGTAAAATTATCCCATCCCCACTATACAAAATACCCTTAAAATTTATTGCTGAATAAGCAACCATTATTATAATACTGTATTAAAATATAAAAAAATGCAGTCGTGATATTAACTTAAATAGATACTACCGTTGTGGGGACGACATTAAAAACCTATTTAAGCATTGCGACTGCTATTTTTTTCATCTGAATTCTTTATAAAAAGCAGCCGTTTCAATCACTCAAACAAAGCCTCCGTATGGGGACGACTTTTATGGCTCTATCAAAGCTTTGCGGCTGCTAATTTCTTATGCAATACGTATTGTGATTGCACAACTACCATGTGGGGACACGATTCAATATTCTCTAACGCTCTATAAAGATATGAGTAAAATAGTTTTTTCCTTCAGTATTTGCTTTAGTAGATATACCAAAGTCGGTAAACTCTTCGCCCTCTATAACATCTTTATGGCGAGGGCTTCTTAACCAAGCTTGTACAACTGCTTCAGCTGTTGAATAACCATATGCGACATTCTCAGATACCTTAATAGCTTCTGCATTCATTTTTAAATTTAAAAATCTATCTTCAAAATTATCATGACTTGCCTCTCCTTTTAAAAGCATATAATCCGTGTGAGGAATTGCCTCGGATGAAATTACATTTAAGATGTTTAACCTGCTTGCACCAACACTCTCTCTATGATTATTTACAAGTTCAAAAATCTTATATTCCATTTCTGTATAAGATATTGAAGTCTCAAATCTTTCATTAAAGTATATCCCATCATCTTCTTGCACACATGAAGTGACTAAAATAACTAAGATGATCAATAATGATGATATTCTATTTTGTACTTTCATAATTATTAGGTTAAAAAATAAAAACGGCTGCATTTAATAATTTTAGTAGGGGTTAATTGTGAGGTTAGTATTATTATTATTAACTTCAGCCGAATTTATTCATTGGGGTTAGTATATATTTTAGGTTAGTTTTTTTAATTTTTCGTTTTAAAAAAGCAAATGCTAGGAGATTTAAATCTATCTTTAAAAAAGGAAATTCAAATTAATTTTCGGATTGCTTATCGTTTACTCTTAATCGAAGAACACTCCTAACACTTACCAAATCTTACTTACTTACTTACTTACTTACTTTAACTATACTTATCATATTCACTATTAAATACTCTAGCACTCAATGGTTGTGAGGATGTATTATTTATTAAAATCGATAACAATAAATCAAAATCAATTCCTGAATTTTCACTTTTATTTTGTATCGAACACATTCTCATTATTTAATATTTTATTTAATTACTTTTCAATTGACCCTCTATATTAGTGAGAGACTCACATTTTTGGTATCATTCTTTTTTAAAAGGAAGCTGAAACTAAATGTTCCTATATAACCCTTTCATAGAATTTTAAATCTATTTTAATTATCATCTGGTTAACAGCTTCCCTACTTAAACTAAAATCATTTTCTCTTTCATAGCGATTACGATTTAAGCTTATTTAATAGTTTATTAAGGGTCACCAGATCACGTTTAGTTAATTTTGAAACGATTTCTTTTTCTGTTTTCATTTGTGCACTTTTCATTCGTGCAAATAGCAATAATCCCTTATCAGTGATTCTAATCTCAACTTTCCTCCTATTTTCTTGAGATTGCTCTCGTGTCAATAAGCCTTTAAGTCTTAATTTCTCAACCAATCTTGTAGTATTACTCATCTTACTAGTCATACTATTTTGAATGGTACTGAGATTTGCTGGCTCCCCATCTAATTTTTTCAATAATAAAAGAACGTTGTACTGCTCGACTGATAAAGCATATTGCTTTAAATGCTCTGCAGACTTTTCATAAACCCAATTTCCTGTTGACAGTAAATTATTTATTGTCTCTAATGGTAAATTTGATTCTACACTTTTTTCTTTTTCATTTTTACTACTCATTGTTGTGGGGACAACAATTGTATATACAACAATTGTGGTTACAAATTTATATAAGGTTCAAGATAGTTTAGGGAAATTTATATCTTTGTAAATTATTGAGAAACAATGAAGAACAAGTATATTTTCCGTTCCCGAATTTCTGAGAAGAAATTTAGACAAATTTTAAAGC
>JAQRMW010000190.1 GCA_028599075.1 Urechidicola sp.
AATAACGGAATTGCAACTTCTGCAATTACTTGTATTGATGATACTGCTCTAAACTTGTTGTATAAAGGAAAGTAGTTGATGAAAAAATCGGTTATCATTGAGGTTCCATCATTACTTAAATTAAGATTATGTCCCCAACTCATTAAGATAGAAAATATAGTAGCTGCCAATAACCAATATTTTAGATTGCCTTTGACAAGAAATAATGCCAATACAAATAAGAAAATAAACAAAGCCCCAATATAAGCAGGTGCAGCAACTATTGGTTGTTTTCCCCAGTACATCCTAACAAATCGATAATAATAATTTGCCATTTCAATACTTAACCCATTATCAACAGCGTGTTGAAAAAACACCTGTACCTCACTATCTTCTACTTCCTCTTGGCTAGTCCCTCCCATAAATCTTGGAATAAACAAGTTAAAAGTTTCTGCCTTACCATAACTGTATTCGGTGATATACTCATTCGATAAACCCGAAGAAATATTTTCTTTTGGCGTACCATCTGGGTTGATGGTCAACTCGCTTTTACTCCGCGTGCTATGTTTTGCATATTCTTGAGTCGCTAATAAACTAGAAGCATTTGTTCCTACAGCTAAAACAACAGCAACTATTAATATCGAACTGCTTTTTATAAAATGTTGAATTTCTTTTTTCTTGATAGCATCTATCAATTGTACAATTCCAAAAATGGCTACTAAGAAAAATAAATAGTAGGTCATTTGTATATGATTGGCACTCAACTCCAATGCCATAGCAAAGGCTGTTACTATAAACCCAAGTAAATATTTTCGTTGAAATACTAATAAAATTCCAGACAATACTAAAGGCATATATGCTATAGCGTGAGCTTTTGCATTGTGACCTACACCTAAAATAATAATTAAATAGGTTGATAATCCAAAACCTAAAGAACCAACAATGGCTAATTTCCAATCTACTTTTAAAGTCATCAACAGAACAAAGAATCCAACAAAATAGAGAAATAAATAATCGGCAGGCCGAGGCAAGAATCGTAAAATTTTATCAACTTTCTTAATATAATCATTCGGGTAATAAGCACTCACTACATATGCAGGCATACCACCAAAACTTGAGTTTGTCCAATATGGCTCTTCACCGTGCGTCTTCCTAAAATCTTTAATTTCTTTAGAAGACCCTATAAATTGAGTGATATCACTTTGCTGAATTTGTTTCCCTTCTAAGACTGGTGAAAAGTACGCCAAAGAAGCAATTACAAAAACTAAAATTGCAATAGCGTATGGAATGATTTTTTTGATATTCATTTCTTAATAATCCTTTTTTTAATTATTACACTGAGATTCATAAATCAACTACTAACTGACAACTAACAACCACCAGCCAAACAGCTACTCATCTACTTCCTCAAAATCGACATATTCGCCAACAGAGTTACTCTCTTTTGTGCTTTTTATGGATGTTTTATCTATGGTTGTTTCCCCTACTTTTTCATCATTTCTTGGTGAGTTTTGCTGTTGCTGATCTTTAACGCGTTGTTCAAATTTTCCAACAAACCATTTGAAAATCAATGGAGCAACAAAACGCCCTATGATTTTTACTGCATAATAGATGATAATAAATATGAGGATTGTTCTTACAAATCCTTGTACTGATGCTTCGTGCATAATGCTTTAAAAAATTTATTTCAAAAATAACAATTTGAAGTCAACTTAAAACGTTTGCATAGATAAAATCTTATATTTGAACACATAAAACCAACTGAATGAAAAAACTTTGGCTAATAACCCTGCTACTGATTAATTATCAAAATATCAAAGCACAATACACCGAAATCATAAACTCCAAAAGACCAGGACTTTCTGAGAGTCCGTACGGAGTTGGAACAGATGTTTTACAGATAGAAGGCGGTGTTTTTTACGGTAAAAGCAAATCGGACGAAACTTTTGCAAAAGTAGATCCCTTTGGGGCAACAGTATTTTTACGCTATGGTAAGTTTATTGAAAAACTTGAAGTAAATGCAAATGTCACCTATCAACAAAACAAATTAGAATTCAATAATATTTTTACTTCAACAACAACAATTAGTGGTGTAAGTCAATTGACTATCGGTGCCAAATACATGATTTTTCAGAAAGAGTTTGAGGATAAATCAAAAGAAATTAGAAGTTGGAAAAAGCGTACTGCATTTGATAAAAAACGGTTAATACCATCAATTGGAGTATACGCTGGAGTCAACACCAATTTTTTAGGAGAGGAGTATAAAGATGAAAAAATGAGTTATAAAGGCGCTGTTTTATTGCAAAATGATTTTAGTGATCGCCTGGTATTAATTACCAATTTAATTGCTGATAATATCACATCAGACCTATCTGTTTATTCTTATATCTTAACCATGACTTATGCTTTGAGTAATCGCTGGTCTATTTTTGGAGAGCACCAAGGAGACTTTTATAAAAATAGTAATAATAACTTTCAATTAGGTGCAGGTGTTGCGTATTTGTTTTCAAGAGATTTTCAGATAGATGCTGCTATAAGATCAAATTTTAGCACAACCGAATCTGCTTTTGTAGGAGGTATTGGTGCTTCATATCGGTTTGATTGGCATCAAGATGAAGAAATATTGGTTGATGAAAATGGCAATGAAATGAAACCACCAAAGAGAGATGGGTTCTTTAAAAGGATTTTCAAGAAAAAGAAAAAATGATTGAGTTAAAAGAAATAACTACCAAAAAGGGAATGAAGGCTTTTGTAAAATTCCCTTTTAGCTTATATAAAAAAAACCCTTATTGGGTACCACCCATTATCAATGATGAAGTTAAAAATTTGGATAAAAACATAAATCCAGTTTTTAAACATGCCGAAGCTCATTATTTTTTAGCCTATCAAAATAACAAAATTGTTGGTCGCGTTGCTGCTATTATAAATTGGAATGAAGTAAAAGGGCAACAAATAAAAAAAATGCGATTTGGTTGGTTTGATGTGGTTGATGATTTAGAAGTTTCAAAAGTTCTTTTAAATAAGGTAAATGAAATTGGAAAACAACATCAATTACAATTTATTGAAGGACCTGCCGGATTTTCGAACCTAGATAAAGTTGGTGTATTGACTGAAGGTTTTGAGCACATTGGCACAATGATTACTTGGTATAATCACTCATATTACAAAACACATTTAGAAAAATTGGGATATGTAAAGGCCAAAGAATGGCTAGAAAATTACATGCTCTATAAAAATATTGATCCGAATGACTTTAATAGATTATCAAAAATTGTTGCCAAACGATATCAGCTAAAAACTTTACGCTTTACTAAGACCAAACAAATTTTGGAATATGCCGATAAAATGTTTGATTTATTTAATTTAAGTTATGAAAATCTTGCTTCGTTTGTCCCAATTTCTGAGGAGCAAAAAAAATATTTTAAAGAAAAATTTATAGGACTTATCAATCCGGAATATATTGTTTTTATTGCTGATAAAAATGATGAATTGGTTTGTTTTGCTATTACGATGCCCTCTTTTTCTAAAGCGCTACAAAAAGCGAATGGTAAATTATTTCCGTTTGGATTCTATCATTTACTAAAAGCAAAAAAACAAAGTAAGGATGTTATTTTTTACTTGATTGGAATTCACCCTGAATATCAAAATAAAGGAGTTACTGCCATGATTTTTGAGCAATACTATACTATTTTTGGTGAGAGAGGAATTAAAAAATTAATTAGGACTCCAGAGCTAGAAGAGAATACAGCCATCAAACAATTATGGAAACACATGCAGCCTGTTACCCACAAAAGAAGGCGTACCTACAAAAAAGATATTGTTTAAATCATGCAATTATTTTATTCAAATACCATAGACTCTGATAGTTCTCAGTTTACTTTTGACAAAATTGAGAGTCGACATATTGTAAAAGTATTGCGTAAAAAGGAAGGTGACCACTTATTTATTACTGATGGAAACAATTCGCTTTTTAAAGTGATTATTTTAATTGCAAGTGATAAAAAATGTACTGTAAAAATTGATTCTGTCGAACAAAAAGAAAGTCCAAGAAATTATTATTTACATATTGTTATAGCTCCAACCAAAAACAATGATCGCCTAGAGTGGTTTTTAGAAAAAGCTACCGAAATTGGTGTCGATGAAATCACTCCTATTATCTGCAAACACTCAGAAAGGAAAGTTATAAAGCAAGAACGATTAGAAAAAGTTTTGGTATCAGCAATGAAACAATCACTTAAATTTCAATTGCCAAAATTAAATGCTGTCATTTCATTTTCTGATTTTATAAATCAGCAACATCATGGAGATTTATTTATTGCGCATTGCGAAGAAACGGATAAAAAGTCACTAAAATCAGAATTAATTTCAAGGTTCAATTCAAAAAAACAAAAACAACATATAACTATTTTAATAGGCCCAGAAGGAGATTTCTCTCACGAAGAAATTAATACAGCTTTAAAAAACAAATGTATACCTGTTACTTTTGGCGAAAGCAGGTTACGAACAGAAACTGCCGGAATTGTAGCTGTTCAAAGTATCGCATATTTTAATGAAGATTAATCATATGAAAATCAATATTCTCTTTGTTTTAGTTTTTCTCAACAGCGTTTTTTACGCTCAAGAAGTTGCAATTTTAAAATATGATGGTGGTGGAGATTGGTATGCAAATCCAACAGCAGTTCCGAATCTTATTAAATTCTGCAATGAAAATATTAACACCAAGATGAATGAAAAGCCTACTACAGTTGAAGCATCGAGCATCGATATTTTCAATTACCCTATTGTTTTTATGACAGGCCACGGCAATGTTTATTTTGATGAAACTGCTGTAGAAAATCTGAAATCTTATTTAACAACAGGAGGTTTTTTACATATATCAGATAATTACGGGTTGGATACTTATGTGAGAAAAGAAATTAAAAAGGTATTTCCAAATCTAGAGTTTCAGGAGATTCCTTATAATCATCCTATTTACCATCAAACTTTTGATTTTGAAAAAGGTGTACCTAAAATTCATGAACATGAAAAGAACGCTCCTCAAGGATTCGGAATTTTTTATAAAGGCGAATTGGTTTGTTTTTACGACTATGAATCAGATTTAAGTGATGGTTGGGAGAATGAAGCTGTACATAACGACCCAAAAGAAGTTAGAGAGAAAGCCTTAAAAATGGGTGCGAATATTATTGAATACGTTTTCACAAATTGATTGACAAATCTGTTTCCAATAGTTTGTTTCAAAGAAAAAACAAGTATCTTGCCTAAATATTAAGTCCTACAAATAAATGAATAACGAACTAGATACGCTTCAAATTAATTTTGATGAAAGCGGTTTATGGATTCTCAACATTGCTCTAGCAATTATAATGTTTGGAGTTGCTATTGGAATTACAATAGAAGATTTTAAACGACTGATTAACAATCCTAAAATTTTATTTACTGGAATTTTTTCTCAGTTTATTTTATTTCCAGCAGTTACCTTTTTATTCGTCATACTAATAAAACCTTCCCCTAGTATTGCCTTAGGCATGTTTATGGTTGCCGCCTGTCCTGGAGGAAATATCTCTAACTTTATGACTCAAATGGCAAAAGGAAACCCCTCATTGTCAGTAAGTATGACCGCCTTTGCTACCTTGATGTCTATAGTGATGACACCGTTAAACTTTCAGGTATGGAGTAGCTTATATGAACCTACAGCAGAAATTTTAAGAACTGTAAAAATAGATGGCTATACGTTAGGTAAACTGGTAATTCTTATTTTAGGTATTCCATTAGTTTTAGGAATGTTATTTAGAAATTGGAAACCAACACTTGCTTTAAAAGTGATGAAAATCCTAAAACCATTTTCGATTACTGTCTTTTTAGTTTTGATTGTTTTAGCATTTCGTAAAAACTTCGATTTGTTTTTAGAACACATACATTATGTTTTATTAATTGTTATCGCACATAATTTAATAGGATATCTCCTCGGATTCTATTTTGCAAAATCAATGAAACTGAGTTTTAAAAATCAGAAAACTTTATCTATAGAAACCGGAATTCAAAATGCAGGGTTAGGCCTTCTTCTAGTCTTTACCTTTTTTAATGGGTTTGGTGGAATGAAATTATTAGTTGCATTTTGGGCAATTTGGGATA
This sequence comes from Urechidicola sp., assembly GCA_028599075.1. Taxonomy (GTDB): domain Bacteria; phylum Bacteroidota; class Bacteroidia; order Flavobacteriales; family Flavobacteriaceae; genus Urechidicola. The sequence goes on from JAQRMW010000190.1 coordinate 6,112, forward strand.
TTTTATCAGGGTTATTATTAGCAACATATTGGGCAAAAAAAAGTAAGAGAGATGGGTAATATTTGGTATCAGTTTATGAAGTATTATATTAAGCTTGCTTTGTTTTTTTATTATAAAAAAATTAAGCTGGTAGGTAGAGAAAATATCCCGAAAAATGGAGCTATTATGTTTGTATGTAATCACCCCAATGCATTGATAGACCCCTTACTAATTAAAACAAATACCTTCAAAGACTTATATGTACTTACAAGGGCTGGAGCATTTGTAAATAAATTTGTTATCGCAATATTTGAAAGTGTAAAGATGATTCCGATTTATCGAAAACGCGATGGATATAATTCAGTTACTAAAAACGATGCCGTTTTTGAGAAATGTTACGATACCTTAAATGATAAAAAAGCGATTCTAATTTTTGCTGAAGGCTCTCATAGTTTACTCAGAAAAGTGAGACCTCTTACTAAAGGTTTTGCTAGAATTATTTATGGCTCTTTTGAAAAATACCCTGAGTTAGACATTCAAATTGTACCGATTGGAGTTAATTATAAATCCCCAATGAAATACCCAGATTCGGTAGAAATTCATTTTGGCAAACCAATCACAGCAAAAAAATATTATAACAATGATGACATACTATCGTCGATAGAATCATTAAAAGAAACAGTACATAATAGCCTAACTGAATTGGTATCTCATATACCTGGTGATACAGAAACTTATGAAACTAGTTTAGCAAAATTAAAATCTTTAAACAATGATTTTTCAGACCCAATTAAAACAAACAATCTGATTAAAGAACTAGATAGTCTTGTCGCCAATACTGCTCATAAAAAATCAAAAAACACAAAAAGCATCTTATATTACTTGGTGTATATCAATAGTATTATACCTTGGTTATTTTGGAATAAAGTAAAAAAAGGCATTAAAGAACCTGAATTTATTTCAACCTTTAGATTTGCAGTTGGGGCAACATTATTTCCTTTATTTTATATTATTCAAAGTTTTATAGCTAGTGTATTTTACGGTAAAACCATAGCCTTAGTTTATTTTAGCCTCTCAATTCTTAGTAGTCTTATTCTAGCTAAAACCCTAAAAGTAAACGATTAATCAGTTTGAACTGACATGTAATATTTGTTACATAAATCATCTGATTTTTTTGTATTTTTGATTTTTAGGATTACAAACTCAGTAATCACAAATAAAATTTTGACATATGAAAAAAGCATTAAGTATTTTCCTTTTCCTATTTATTTCTATCGGAACCCTCATGGCACAAGACACTACAACAGTAACTGCTGTTAGTGATGATATAAGCGAAGACTTAGATTTAGAAGCTGTTGCTTCTGTTTTTGGTGAATCAAAAGATTTAGAAGATTTTGAAAAAAAATTGAATGATCCAGAATCAAAAATTTCGAATTTAGATTTAAATGGAGATGGTGAAGTTGACTATTTACGTGTAGTTGACAACTCTAAAGGCGATACAAAAACTGTAGCTGTACAAGCTGTAATTGGAAAAGACAAGTATCAAGATGTTGCCGTAATTGATATCGTAAAAGATAAAGAAGGAGAAACTACTGTACAAGTTGTTGGGGATGTGTATATGTATGGCGATGCTTATATCGTTCAGCCAGTATATGTAGCACCTCCTCCAATATTTGTTTGGTTTTGGGCACCTATTTATAGTCCTTGGCATTCGCCTTATTACTGGGGGTATTACCCTCCTTTTTTCAGTCCTTGGCGTGTGATGGCGAGAGTTTCGTATAGAAATCACATGTACAATCATCATTCTCGCTATCATAATTCTTACAATCATACATCCGTTAGAATTAATCATAATTCAGTAACTATAAATAATAACAATAGACGGAATGATTATGCTAAAAACAATCCTAATAAATCTTTTGACAAAAGAAATAAAGGAGTTTCTAATAAAGCAGGGTTAGATAAAAGCAATAGAGCTTCAACAAAAAATAATAAAGCTAGCAACAGAGCTTCTAACAAAAAGTCAACTAGCAATAGAGCTAAAACCTCTAACACCAAAAAGAATTATAAATCAACAGGTAGAAAAACAAATAACAATTGGCAATCTCCATCAAATAATAGAAGTCACACAAGCCCAAGTAGGTCTAGCACAAGACAAAGTAGACCTTCTTCATCTTCGCATTCTCGTTCAACTCAATCTAGAACAAGGTCTACACCAAGTGTTGGTGGAAGAAGTCGTATGGGAGGCGGAAGACGACGATAATATTCTTTCTTTCAAAACTAAATCGCATTTTAAATTTTTAAGATGTGATTTTTTTATTCTATTATCAATAATCGCAAGACATAAGTCGCTCATTAATAATTCATTATATTTGTTATCAAAAAAATTGATGAATTATGAAAACAGAAAAAAAAGGATTAGAAATAATCAAGAAATTTGAGGGACTAGAATTATCTCCATATTTATGTCCTGCCAATGTACCAACAATTGGATACGGTGCAACCTATTACAACACTACCGACAAAAAGGTAAAACTTACCGACCCAAGCATCACAAAAAGTTACGCAGAAGAATTATTAAAAGGAATGTTGACTTCTTATGAAGCTGGAGTACAGAGATATGTTCAGAAAAAAATAAACCAAAATCAATTTGATGCCTTAGTTTCATTCGCCTATAACTTAGGTCTAGGAGCTTTAAAATCGAGTACTTTACTCAAAAAAATAAAATTAATCCCAATGATCCTGATATCAAAAACCAATTTAAAAGATGGGTGAAATCTGGAGGTAAAACATTGCAGGGATTAGTAAAAAGACGTACACAAGAAGCCAAATTATATTTCTCTAAAACCAAATTAAAAGTAGCTCCAATGAAACTTACTGTTAAACGTTTTGCAGATGATGGTGATACAACATTGGGCGTCTTATACATAGATGGTGTGTTTGAATGTTTTACAGTTGAGGATGAAGAAAGAGCCATAAAAAAATCTGGCGAAACAAGAGTACCCAATGGCACCTACGATGTCTCGCTAAGAAAAGAGGGGAGCTTTCATGCAAGATATAGTGGTAAATATCCTTCAATACATAAAGGGATGCTGTGTATTTCAAATGCTCCTGATTGGAAGTTAGAAAACAACGGACTCTCTTTTCAATATATTTTGATTCATACTGGTAATACCGATGAGCATACCAAAGGATGTTTATTAGTCAACGATTCAGTTAGTGGAGCAAATTTTACAGGTGGCTCTAGTGTAGATGCATACAAGGATTTTTATCCAAAGGTTGCCGCTGTTTTGGAAGCTGGCGAAAAAGTTAACATTACTTATGTGGACATTGAAGTTGGTAAATAACTACTAAATCAGATAATTAATTAACAATTGCATCAACTATTAGTTGTTGCACTTTGGTACGGATATTTTCTTCTCCTAATTTGTTATTATCCATTGTTGGATATACTCTATTCGATAAGAAAACATACACAATTTGTGTCTCAGGATCTGCCCAAGCATAGGTGCCTGTAAATCCACTATGGCCAAAACTTGCATCAGATACACAACCACAAGTAGCATCAACTTCTGGATCTAGTTGTGGTTTATCAAACCCCAAACCTCTTCGTACATCTTCTTCTAAATAATGACGTTTTGTAAATGTTTCTAATGTTTGTGTATTTAACAATCGCTCACCGCCATAATACCCTTTTTGTAAATAAAGCTGCATCATTTTAGCAATATCATTAGAGTTCCCAAACAAACCTGCATTACCACTCACACCATTAAACATTGCAGCACCCATATCATGTACGTCGCCTTGTAAGGTGGTGTTTCTATAATAATCATCTTTTTCTGATGGAACAATTTGTTCTTTCTTAAATCTAGATAATGGATTAAATCCTAGTGTAGTTGCACCTAATGGAGCGTAAAATTTTTCAGTATCTAAAACATCCATTTCCTGCCCATAAGTATCTTTAAAATACTTTTTAAACAGGTAAAAAATAAGTCCGCTATAACGATACCCTGGTTTCTCTCTTAAATCAGAATCTGCAATACGTTTATAAATAGTATCTGTAAATGTGTTTTTTAAATATAGATTTTGTGCTACTTTAATTCCAAAATCTTCTGATTCATTTGGACGATATAAATCTAATTTTGGCCTGTTTGTAACAGTATCTAAGGTCTCAACATAATAAGGAATCCACGGAATCAATTGCCCATTATGCGACAAGGCCTTTCTTAAAATGATGGTGTCTTTATTTGAGTTTTTTAGATAAGGCATAATATCTCCCAACTCACTATCTAAATCAAACAATCCGTTTTCATAGCTTTTCATAATCATGGGCAGACCACCCAAAATTTTTGTCAACGATGCTAAATCATATAAATCATTAATTTCTACTTTTTGCTTTTGATTATAAGTGTGATATCCATAGCTTTTATGATATACTACTTTACCATATCTAGCTACCAACACCTGACCTCCAGGAGCCATAGAGTCTTGCATTACAACTTTAAAAATAGAATCGATTCTTTGCAATTTTTCTGATGACAAACCCACATCTTCTGGAATTGAATATCCTAAACGCATTAATTTTGAAGAGTGCATTCCATATCCTTCTGGGTACAATTTACTAATCGAAACTGGCAATTTTCCTTTGGTGGTTAATGCCCCAAAAATCATTTGTGCAGATAGTTCTTGGGCAGTTTTACTATTTTGATAAGACACTAATAATCCGTCAATATTTTTAAATGATTTTACTTGTAATAAACTATACGGGCTCGCAAACACATCTAATATTACAGTATGCTTTCTAGCAATTTCTTGTAACCAAATTAATTCGTTGTTTGTAAACTTATAGGATTTCCAAGGATTTTTATTGGATTTATGAAAGCCTATAATTACTAAATTATAGGATTCTAATTTATTCATTAACACATCTAATTTATCAGCTTTTACCACATCAACTTGGGTGTATTTTTGAAGTGTAGTTACAAAATTTTCATACTCGCTATCACCTAATTTTACATATGCTATTTTTTTGTTCTCTAATTGTTTAATAGGAAATATTTGTTTGGTATTCTTCATCAAAGTAATAGAGTTCTCTACTAAATCTCTAAACAGCAAATCATTTTTAACTGTATTGATATCTGTCAACAAACTATCTGTTTTTATAGGCTCGTAATTATTTAAACCAACCCAATATTTTGTCTTCAATAATTTCTTAACCGATTTATCTAAACGCGCTTCTGTTAATTCTCCAGATTTCAATGCTTCCTTAAAAAGCTTAAAAGTCCCTGGAATATCTAAGGGAACATCCAACAAATCATTACCAGCTAATATCGCTGCTAAATTGACTTCAGCTGAAGATGCAAAATTAGCTGAGCCTTTCATATTTAAAGCATCAGAAACAATCAATCCTCTAAACCCCATTTGGTCTTGCAACAAATCGGTCACAATTTTTTTTGATAAAGAAGAAGGCAAATCCTCATTTGGCTCTAAGCTCGGAATACTCAAATGCGCAACCATCACTCCAGTTAAACCCTTTTTAAAAAGCTGCGTATATGGATACATTTCTACAGCCTCTAATCGCTCTAAATCAAAATCTAAAAAAGGTAAGGTTTTATGAGAATCAGTTGCTGTATCTCCATGACCGGGAAAATGTTTAGCTGTAGCAATGATATTTTTGCTCTGAATCCCCTTTGTAAAAGCAATAGACTTATTAGCAACATTTTCAGGATTCTCTCCAAAAGAACGATTTCCAATAATCGGATTTTCAGGATTGGTATTCACATCAACTACAGGTGCAAAATTCATATGAATTCCCATCCGCTTGCAATGTTGCCCAACTTGTTTCCCAAAATCTTCAATTAAAGTATTGTCTTGAATCGCACCTAAAGTCATATTCCAAGGATAACGATAGGTATCCTTGAGGCGCATGTTGAGTCCCCATTCGCCATCAATTCCAATTAACAATGGAGTCTTAGAAAGTGCTTGGTATTTATTGGTAAGTTCTGCTTGCTTTATCGGTTGATCTTGAAAAAAAATCAAAGAGCCAATATGATATTTCTCAATCATATCTACTATAAACTGCTCGTGCTTCTCATCTTTATTTGAGTATGCCGCCACCATAAATAACTGACCTATTTTTTCTTCTATGGCCATGTTATTCATAATACTATCAACCCATTTTTCTTGTGCCTCAACATCTTCCGTTAGTAATGGATCTGCAGATTGTGCTTTCAAATTTAAGGCAAAAATGAAAAGTAATAAACTAGCAATTTTAAATCTCATCTCATAAATTATTTGGTAACGGGGATAAAACGTTGATGCCAACTTTGGCTCGCTGGCACTTCCCAATTAGTATCATAATCTGCTTTTGATTGTACCATATTATTAAATACAATGGTATTTCCATCAATTTTTTCTTCCTTTACAAATTGTTGAAAAGCAGCCAAAGAAACAGTATTGATATTCTCACCAATTTTAAAAGCGATATTCAATTTATTCATCAGGTCAATACCGAAACTTTGCTCTGTTATTTTTATAAATCTTACAGACGAATCTATTGAGCAACCTGAAACATCATTGAAACTTTCATCTACAGCCAATACCAAAAATTGCTCGTATTTAATTTCGAAAGATGCTTTTAAATCTTCTCCATGGCGTGTCCAAGTTTCAATAAAGTCTGCTGCTTTTTTTGAAATTTCGTGTATTTCATTTTCTGTAAACTCACGATTTGCTTGGTAAATCCAAACTCGTGCATTATTAGGTAATGTATTAAATGGTACTAACATTTTTTATTTTTTTATTATTGTTCTCAGTTCGCTTCGACATGCTCAGCGCCATTATTTAATTGTTCTCGATACAATTTTTAGCGTTGCTTAAAAATCACTCGAACTGACGACACCTAGTTTTCCTTCTTCACTTCGAGTGATTTGATAGCACTTTTCAGTTATCAAATTGTATCGAGAAGTTCATACCTACAAGGTTTATAAAACCTTGCAGGATATACATCTTACGACAACTTATTATTAAAACTACGCAACTTAATGGCAGTTAATACTTTTTTGGTATAAAGTGGAAAATCAGATTTTTGAATCCAACCATAATACCCTTGATCCTTTTCTAAGATAGCAGTTACTTTTTGTTTCTTGTATTTTCCGAAAGTAAAAATTTCATCACCATCTTCATCAAACATAATAAATCCAGCAAAATCGGCACGTTTATTATGGGTTGAGTATTCACTCAACGAAGTAATATCATTTTCTAAATCGTCGTATTTTTCTAATTGAGCTAACAAAATTTCGTAAGTAGCCAAGGTATCTGCTTCTGCCGAATGTGCATTTTCTAAATCTTTGTCACAATAAAATTTATAGCCTGCACTTAAGGTTCTCTGCTCTTTTTTATGAAAAATTACTTGTACATCAACCGCTACTCTATTCTTCATATCAAAATCAACATCGGCACGTAACATCTCTTCTGCTAATAATGGAATGTCAAATCTATTTGAATTAAAGCCTGCTAAATCACAGCCCTTAATCATCTCGCTTACTTGCTTTGCTAATTCTTTAAAAGTAGGTTCTGTTACTACTTTTTCGTTTGTAATTCCGTGGATGTCTGATGCCTCTTTTGGAATCTCCATTTCTGGATTTACCAACCAAGTTTTACTTTCTTTATTTCCGTTAGGCAATACTTTCAAAATAGATATTTCTACAATTCTATCATTAGCTATGTTGATACCTGTGGTTTCTAAGTCAAAAAACACGATGGGTTTTTTGAGGTTTAATTCTGTCATTCTGTTGTTTTATATTCGTTATAAAAATACAGATTAAATATTAGAGTAAAATGTTAAAAAATAATTAATTATTGACACTTGCAATTGATTAAATTGATAGAGTTATTTATTAAAACAATATAATCAGCTATCGTTATTTAGCTATTTTAATTCTCTTTGTCTTTCAAATATTAATGGGATGAACAAAACAGTTATTATACAAGGAAGCTCTAGAAGCGATGGAGATACTAGAAAAATTTTAGATTATTTAAACAAAGACACCTCCTTTGATTTCATTGATTTAAAACTAAAAAATATTGGTCATTTTGACTATGAATTTAAAAATAGTGCTGATAATTTTATTCCTATGATGGAAGAAGTTATTAGTAAATATGACACCATTGTTTTTGCAACACCTGTCTACTGGTATAGCATGAGTGGGATTCTAAAAGTATTCTTTGACCGAATTTCTGATCTTTTGAAAACTGATAAAGATTTAGGAAGACAGCTAAGAGGTAAAAATATGGCCATGATAAGTTGCAATAACTCAACTACCTTGATAGATGGTTTTGAAATGCCCTTTAGAGAATCTGCAAAATATTTAGGAATGCCTTACTTGGGAAGTATTCACACTTGGGTTACCAACGATAAAATTACAGATGATGTAAAATCAATTCTTGACGATTTTAGAAATGAAATACAATTGTGAGACAACTAAGACTCTAACAACATATTATTTTCTATATCATTAATAAAGTTGACTATATCTTCATTTTTATAATTAAGAAATAAATACACAATATTATCATCTTTAAGAATGCCAAACTTTTTGTTTTC
>JAQRMW010000191.1 GCA_028599075.1 Urechidicola sp.
ATTGTTATTTTTCTATTGATATTTTCATTTTTTAATTCCTTTGTATCAATAGCGATTAGTAATAATAAAATTTTATCTAATTTTTCGTTTCGTGTCATTCCTCAAATGTTTGCCAACGGTTGTGGCTATGATTCCGTTGCGGATAAATCCGTAGGATTTTCCGAGTAGGAAGCAAGCCAATTAATAATTATAAACTTAAAATATGACACAAAATAAGCAATGGATTATAGCCGATGTTGTGGCACGTTTTTATTTCATTTTTTTAATAAGTCCTAAATCAGGATTATTCTTTTGATAAAGATGCTTTGCTCGACATTTTTTAGCAAATAAATTTAAAACTCTTTTATCGCCTAACTCAGTCGCATTAAAGTCTATATTATAATTCAAAACTTGTAAAACATCAGATAAGTAGAATGAATTTTTGTCTAAATTTATTATGTAATTATCAATGACCTTATTCCATTTTTTTGGTCTTTCTGCAATTATTAAAAGCATTAATTCGTGTTTTATCAAATTGTTGGATTCACTTTCTGCTCTTTTTATTAATAAAGGTCCCATTTTAGTTGAAAATAAGTCATCTTTGAAAAATCTTACTATGTTAGTTGGAATAGCCAACAAAACTGCTTTACGTTTTTCTGCTGGGTCATCAATTATAAAGTCATCATCTGCTAATTCAAATTTTGCACCTTCAAAAGTTACATTTCCTCTATCAGCAAGAATTGGCGAAATAGCAATTAATAACTTATTTATTTCAAGCCACGCATTGGTAATATTAATCAGAAGTTCAGATTTAATTTTTGGGTCAACAAAGTCGCTATTTCTTAAAGCCCGAGAACACGCTGAAATCTGTTGCATTAAAACTAAAAATGAATAGTCTCTTAGTACAGAATTTATTACTTGATTATAAGGTCTAATTTGATTGTAGTATTTATCACTATGTTTATCTTTGATTTCGTCAGGTAAACCAGAAGAAATAACATCTTGACTTATTTTTTGTTCTTCTTTTTCAAGATTTTCAATTTTGGGTTTCCAAGAAATAGATTTGTATGGATTTATTGTATCTGGAATATTAACTTTTGTCTTAACAATTTGTAATGTCTCCGCTAAATCTTTGTTTAGGGTTTTCAGTGCATCTTCACGATTTCTATCAATACCAGTATAAAACTCTATGATTTCAGGAAAGTCAAAGTACTTTTTTTTGCAAATAAATTGTTTCTAAAAATTCTGTATTCATTTTCATTCTTTGAGCAATGAAATAGAATACCCAATAAGAATTTCTAAAATATACTTTTTGAGTAAATTTATTTACGCTAAGAATTGAATTGTCAACTAATAGATTTAATAGATAAGTTAAGTCTAAATCAATATAATTTTGCTCACAAAAATCGCTGAGGACGCTTTTAAATGCTGACTCAGTGAATTCAAAATCATTTTTCAAAATCAGATATTCACATAAATACCCTAACACAAAATTACAATCTTTTATGTCTGGTTTTTTATCGTGATATGTTGGTATTTCATAATCTTCAAAAATTGAAGAAAGAATTGTTTCGAGTAATTTTGTTCTATTAATAGGTGAATATTCAATACCAATCTTTGAAGATGCACGAAGTACACTTAAACAATTTTTCACCGTACGATGAAGGTTTAAGATTTCTAAGTCCTGAGTAACTTTGTCCAAGATAGTATCGTTATCATCTTGAAATGATTTTGTTTTGGTATATGAATTTACTATTGACCTTAATTCATTTTTAGGTAGTGGAAGTAGATAATAAGACATAAAAGATCTTTTTATTTCTACTTTATCATCTTCATCAGATTTAAGGAAAAAATTATTGTCAAGAGTATTTAAAATTATTAATGGTATATCACGAAATTCATTACAAACATTCTTTATGAGTGGCATCATACCTAATTCTTCAAAGCAGACTGAATCTAAAATAATACAATCAACTTCTGAAATATCTTTATTATAATAATTGCTTGATTCTCTTTTAATATCTTTTGTTACCTTGTGCTTCTTGGTGTTTTTCGCATCTATATATAAAAATGATTTTCCTTTTTTCCACGCTTCTAATTTTAAATGATGTGCTAAGGATGTTAATCCAAACTCAGTTGGTGCTTTTATTATTATATCAGTAGGATTTTGGATTATAGAGTTAAGTTCTATTTTGTTTTCTAGGTTTTTATTTGGATTATTTGGCACTTCTCGTTTAGAACTAATTATCGGTTCTATCCATACTGGACTTTTTTCATTATAAGTTTTTAGCGATTCTTCCAATTCGCTTTCTAACTTTTGAAGAATAGAGTCTATTTCTTGAACTTTTTCTGTTGGATTTGCTAATGGAGAATTTTCCTGTATAAATAATTCTAACTTTTCCTTTAATTGCTTTTGAAAGATTTCAGAATCTTGATAGTCAATGTACAACCCTTTATCTTGAATTTGACTTTTAAAACTCTTTACTTTTTTTCTTTGCTCTATTATTTCTTCAATTTTAGGATGATCTATATCAACATCTTCCTTACCAAAGAAGAATAAAATTTTTGGTTTGCCATTATTTAACTTTTTCTTTTTTAGAGCATCATTAAACTCGTGTTCAGTTCCGCTTCCTGCTTTTTTTGTTGGATGACCAAATCTATTTTTCATTATACCAATAAAAATATCGTAATTAGATTTTTTGATATATTCATCTATTATTTCTTGTCCGTTTTTGCCCATATCAGGTAAAACGTCATATTCCCACATAAATGTTTTGAAATTTATACCCAAATGTTGTGCAAGTCCTTCATTTATTTCTTCAATTACTTTTTCGCAAATTTCTCTCTCAATCTTACAATCTCCTGGTGAGGAAATGAAACATTTAAAGATTTTCAATAACTCCATATTTTTCGATTATTTGTGGGTTTTAAATGGCATACAACGT
>JAQRMW010000192.1 GCA_028599075.1 Urechidicola sp.
TATTAGAGTTAGAGACTGATAGAACAGTAGTCAACGAAACTGGCGAAAGAAGCTGAGCGTTTATCAGCATAACAATCCATATAACATATATAGAGAGATCAGAAATTCCCAAATTTATTAGGTGGGGCGATAATAAGGGACTGAAAACCACAAAAAGCACCAAAGGATGAATAAAGAATATACTAAGTAAGGGGATAGCAAATATGGGAATAGCTATAGAAACATAAGCGCTAAGCCAATTATAGCTCACGATTAAACCAAGACTATCAAACCAATTAATACAAGCATGACCTAATATTCCAACGCATGCAAAAAAAATAAAAACATTCCTTGCCCTCCATAATGCATAGGGAATGCCCGTAACAACTCTTATATTAAGTACAAACGATATTATTATGAAAAAAAGTGCCTGTTTTAACATAAAGTAGTGAGGGATGAATTGCGACAAAGTAAGCAGATAGGCGTAGTTGCACAATCCAAGTGCTGTCGTTATCAAAAACAGTCTGGATTTTGTCAGAGCTAATAAAGGCTTTTTTAGTGAGATAAGAAATATAGAAATAACAATAGGAACTCCAAACAAAAACAAGGTTGGCAAAGACGATAAACCAAAACTATCAAAAACGAAGCCAGAAGCCAGTGTAGTTGGGTAGATTAACATGCTAGCAGTCATTCCCTCTGAAATGGGCTTGGTATTGATGGCATCCTTTGATAGACCTTTAAGAAATGAAGACACCCCAAGTCCAAACGGAAAAGCACTAACTAATGCAAGTAAGCGAGTTTGGTCATAAGAAAGATCGACTTGGCTGTATCGTAAATTCGTAAATATTCTACGCGTACTTAAAGCAAGTTTAAGAATTTCAAGCGCTAAAATATAGATGAGAACGTCATCCAGAAACACTGCACCCTGCAAAATTAAGTAAGGGAGTTTCACAGCATCAACAGACCCTAATTGATACAAAAACAATGCGATGATGACGAAAATACAAGACATAATTAGCATGTTATGGCGAATAAAAAATATCATAAGGTCAAGCTTTTCATGTAATCATTCAAGGTCGGTATATTGTTAATTTTAGAAATACCGGCACCACACCATAAAGACTGGAAATCTAATTCTCTACGGGACTTGGCTAACTTGCGCAAGTTTGTTGTAGCATAATGCATGTATGGAAATCCAAGGTTTTCATGCATTGCCAAACAGGAAATACGGTTTATCAAGCCACGAGCTGAGCGCCCTGTAATACTAGTTGTAAAAGCGGTTTCTGTATTTCTTATAATTGCTTCTTTGTACTCGTTATTAACACTACTTTCTTGCGTAGCAAGAAAGGCAGTACCAATTTGCACCCCATCAAACCCCTTGGACAACGCTAAATCAATATCCTGCTTATTAACAACCGCTCCAGCCAACACATAATGAACATTACGATTTACATCAAGATATTTAACAATTTCTGCCTCTTCACTATGAGGTAAAGAGGTATTTCCTCCTTTGTGGCCACCAGCCTGCGCATTTTGGTAGACTAGTACATCTGGTTGCTGAGTTTTTAAGGCAAGATCTAATTCATAAACACAATTAATAGTAGTAATGATTTTAATTCCAGCGGCTTTGAGAGACTCTACATGGATTGGGCTAAGTAAACCAAATGTAGTGCTTACCACAGGAACAGCACAATCAATCGCCAATTGAATTAAATCATCAACATTAGGTTGAGAAGGAAGGTAAAAAACAGAAGAACTTTCTTTATCATAGGTTTTCTCTATTTCAATAATCTCATCTGGTTTTTTGATTTGCATATGACTATTATATATTTCATAGTCAACAAACAAATTTAAGGAAAAAGGTTGATGCGTTTTTTTCTTTACCTCTTCAATAAATACAAGTGTTTGTTCAATACTAAGATAACCGCTAGGCACAGTACCTAATAGCCCATAATTACAGACCTGCGCGACAAAATCTGGAGATAGTACTCCTCCTGCCATCGGTGCTTGGAAAATAGGGTATTTTATACCGAGCTCATTTTGTAATGTTGACATGTGCTATTTCCTTTAATTTCTGCTCTGTATGAATTTTATCCAGTATGATATCTGCTAAATTATTGCCGTCTAACAAAAATGTGGACTTCATATTTGGCCTGCCTAGTACCATTGTAAAATACTTAGATCCTTCAGTTGGAATGCCAAAAGCATGAATATTTTTACATGCTTCATTTTTTACATCAAAAACTTCATAGTTCTCATTAATCTCAAGACCACTGTAATTAATACCTTTAACTTGAAATACTTTGAATTT
>JAQRMW010000193.1 GCA_028599075.1 Urechidicola sp.
TTAAAATTTGTCTAAATTTCTTCTCAGAAATTCGGGAACGGAAAATATACTTGTTCTTCATTGTTTCTCAATAATTTACAAAGATATAAATTTCCCTAAACTATCTTGAACCTAATTTATAAAAAGAAAATTTAGTAGGATTTGATTTAGCGGTTTCCTCTACAGTTGGCTCTAGCACTTTACAATTAGGGCATGAGTTTGTATACACTTCAACTAAAACAGGTTTTGTGGCTTCTAAAACATTTTTTTTAAAATTGACTGAAGTTATATTTTCTAGCATAGGGTTGTTTAAAAGCTGGATGTTATTTCTTTTTATTCGCTACAAAATCCTTTAAATAAAAAGGTTCGAAATAAGCAGTGTTTTCGAAATCATTTTGCTGAAATTTCTGAAAAGCCAACATTCCCATTTCATTTGCCGAGGGCAATTTGTCATCAATAAAAAAAGCATTGGGGTGAGAAATTAATTCCTTGGTTTTTGGTACTCCATCACCAATAAAATATACAGGTTTTTTTTCTAGGTAATTTTGAAAAGAAGTCTCGTCTAAAATTTGTGCTTCAATTTCTCTGATTTGTTTATTGTCTTTATTGTAAACATTAGAATAAACTTCCATTCGCCTTGCATCTAACATGGGTATGACATATCCATCTTCAGTAGTAATTTGTAAGGCTAAACTTTGCAAAGTGTCAATAGAAATTAACGGAATATCTAGTGCAAAACACAGCCCCTTCGCTGACGAAACACCGATGCGTAAACCTGTAAAAGAGCCAGGGCCTTTGCTAATAGCAATAGCATCGAGTTGTTGCATTTTAACACCTGCTTCTTTTAAAACGGAATCAATAAACACATGCAATTTTTCAGCATGAGAATAATTGCCATTATTCAGTTCCTTTAACGCTATTGTGTTTCCATTTTTTGATAATGAAACCGAACAGTTTTTAGTACTTGTTTCTATGTTTAAAATGTACGACACAGGTTTATTTTTTGATAAATGCAAAGATACATTATTCCCCTGTATTTTTATAAATAGTGTTAGGTTGTTGAACTAACGTATAAAATTATTTGAGTTTTTTACAAAAAAAACAGCTCCAATATTAGGAGCTGTTTTAGTACTGAAGGCGGGACTTGAACCCGCACGCCCAAAAAGAGCACAGGATTTTAAGTCCGGCGTGTCTACCAATTCCACCACTTCAGCATTTGATTGCGCGTCGCAATCATTGGTATATTTTAAGAGTTGAGCGAAAGACGGGATTTGAACCCGCGACCCCCACCTTGGCAAGGTGATGCTCTACCCCTGAGCTACTTTCGCAGTCGTTTTTTAAAGAACGTTCGTTTAGTTGTTTAAATGAGACGGCAAATTTAAAACATTTATATAAATCGCAAAGCTTTTTCGTAAATTATTTTTTAATAAAATCCATTAGATAATATGGTAGAATAAAATATCTTTGCAAGGTTTTAAAATACAAATAATTTCAACTTTTGGAAACCCAAAATAAAGCAATAACATTTTCTAGTGCCTTTAGTGATTTTAAGCAACTTACAAAAGTTGGCTTGTCAATGAGTGTTGTATTTTCATCAATCGCAGGCTATTTATTAGCAGTTGAAACAGTTGATTATACGATTCTGTTTTTATTAGCTGTAGGTGGTTATTTAATGGTAGGTGCTTCAAATGCATACAATCAAATTATAGAGAAAGACACGGATGCATTAATGAAGCGGACAAAAGACAGACCGTTGCCTACGAATAGAATGTCAGTTACTACAGCAATGACTATTGCAATTGTCTTTACAATCATAGGTATAGCAATCCTGTATTATATCAATCCAAAATGTGCTTTGTTCGGAGCCATTTCTATTTTTTTATATACAAGTGCTTATACACCATTAAAGTCTGTAACTCCTTTATCTGTTTTTGTGGGAGCCATTCCTGGCGCCATTCCTTTTATGTTAGGGTGGGTTGCTGCAACAGGTAGTTTTTCTATTGAACCCGGAACGTTGTTTTTGATTCAATTCTTTTGGCAATTCCCTCATTTTTGGGCAATTGGTTGGTTGCAATTTGATGAATATAAAAAGGCAGGTTTCAATATGATGCCAATGGGAAAGAAGGATAGAGCTGCTGTAAAACAAATAGTATTATATACAGTAGTGATGATGTTGGTTTCTATTGTACCCGTTTTAAAACTTACTGGCGACTTTTGGATTTACCCTGCAACAGCCGTAATTATATTTTTATTAGGAGGATTGATGCTGTACTATGCTGTGAAATTATACAAACACCAAACAGATAAAATTGCCAGACAATTAATGTTGTCTAGCGTATTATATATTACTTTAATTCAAATCATTTACGTTGTAGATAAATTTTTACACTAATGGAAAATCAAAATTTAGAGCTAGACTATAAAATAGCAAAACAAAAATCTGCAAAACCTATGTTGTGGATTTCAATGGTAAGTATGACCATGATGTTTATCGGATTAACAAGTGCATACATTGTTAGCAGTAAAAGAGAAGATTGGGTTTCTTTTGAAATGCCATCGGCATTATTTACGAGTACACTTCTCATTATTTTGAGTAGTATTACTTTTTTACTTGCTAAAAGAGCCATTAAAAAAGATGATAGAAAAAGCACAACACTACTTTTATTATTGACTTTATTTTTAGGTTTAGGGTTTGGATATTTTCAAATTCAAGGGTTTTATCAGTTAAATGAAGCAGGTATATTTTTATCAGGAAAAGGAAGTCTTGTTTCGGCATCTATGCTTATGGTAATCACATTTGCGCACTTAATACACGTGCTTGCAGGCTACATTGTGCTGCTTGTCGTTATTTATAATCATTTTAAAAAGCGATACAATGCCGAGGAAACACTAGGCTTAGAGTTAGGTGGCATCTTTTGGCATTTTGTAGATGTTTTGTGGGTTTTACTCTTTTTATTTTTCTATTTTATTACCTAATATAATTTGTTTAAATTTGGCGAGTTAAAAAAACTTAAAAACTAATCTACTTTTTATGGAAGCAAATGTTGCTACTACTAAAGAACAAACTTGGGGAGGCGGAGATTCGAAACCATTAGGTTCGAGTTACGGAAAAATGATGATATGGTTCTTTATCGTATCTGATGCACTTACATTCTCAGGATTTATTATCGCTTACGGCGCAATGCGTTTCAAATTTTTAGAAACTTGGCCAATTGCCGATGAGGTATTTACTCACATTCCTTTTGTTCACGGAAATTACCCAATGTATTATGTTGCATTTATGACATTTGTACTGATTTTTTCTTCAGTTACAATGGTGTTAGCTGTTGACGCAGGACACAGAATGCAAAAGAATAAAGTTGCTTGGTATATGCTAGCAACTATTATTGGTGGTATTGTTTTCGTTGGCTCTCAAGCTTGGGAGTGGAAAACTTTTATCAACGGTTCTTATGGCGCTGTACAAATGCACGACGGAAAAATATTGCAGTTTGTTGATGACACTGGTCATCAAATTACTTTAGAAAGTTTTGTTACTGCACATCATGGTGAAAGAACGCAACACGAAAGCACAAATGGATTGTGGTTTACAAGCGAAGCTGCTTTGCCAGAATTTACAGTTGCTGAAGTAACAGAAGCCTTTAAAGCAAACTCTGCTATTAGAGTAAGAACAGAAAAAATTGATATGACTACCAAGTCTAAAGAAATTCTTTCTAGAGAAGCATCACTTAATTATTTAGCAGAAGGAAAAGCAGTTATTAAAGGAGCAGATTTAAAATCAAACGAATATGGTAAAACCTTATTTGCTGATTTCTTTTTCTTTATAACAGGATTTCACGGATTCCACGTTTTATCTGGAATCGCATTTAATATCATCATTTTCTTTAACGTAATTATAGGAACTTATGAGAAACGTAAGAGTTATGAAATGGTAGAAAAAGTTGGATTGTATTGGCACTTTGTAGATTTAGTTTGGGTATTTGTATTCACATTCTTCTACTTAGTTTAATCAAAAAATATTAGATAAAATGGCACACGAAGCAGCACATGAATCTCACACAGCATTAATTTGGAAAGTATTTATTTTTCTTTCTATAATTACAATTGTTGAAGTTGCATTTGGAATTATAAAACCAGCATCTTTACATTTAACATCATTTTTAGGAACAAGTCCTCTAAACTGGGTATTCATCATTCTTACTTTAGTAAAAGCTTATGGTATTACTTGGTATTTTATGCACATGAAAGAAGAGAAAGCATCGATGCGTAGATCAGTAGTTTGGACATCAGTATTCTTAATCTGTTATTTAGGAGCCTTGTTGTTAATTGAAGGTAGTTACTTAAACGAAGTAATGACCCCATATGTAAAATGGGACTATTAATAAAATAAGACATTAATTAAAAAGTTGGATTTTTCCACCTTTTTTTTGATACAAACACAAATGAATAAGACAAAAAAAATTCTTGTCCTTTTTACACTTTTTATAGTGCCATTACTTTTTTATATCTTTTTGTCTAAAGGGATTTATAAATATGCCAACCTACCAATATTAACAGAAAATGTGGTTGATATTAGTGATGGCGAAACTTTTAAAGAGCATTTTACAGTTGTCTGTTTTTTAGGTGATGATTTATCAACAACCAAGGGGCAACTCTTTAACTTAAATGAGACAATTTATAAAAGGTATAACAAGAGTTTGTATTTTCAAACAATTGTAGTTTTACCTCCTGGAAATGAAGATGAAATAGAACAAATTAAAAAGCGATTGGGCACTTATGCAGATGCTAGTAAATGGAAATTTGTAGTTTCTACTAAAGAAGAGATTGTTTCTATATTCAATAGTCTTGATACTCCATATATGTTGAATGATAATTTTGGATCGAACTATGCTTTTATTATTGATAGAGAATTGCGCTTGCGTGGACGTAAAGATGATGAAGATACTACTGACGGAAAGTTATATGGGTATGATATGAATTCGGTCGCCATTCTCAAAAATAAAATGAGAGATGATATCGGCATCATTTATTACCAATTAAAAAAATCAAAGGAAAAAGAAAAACGTCGCAAAAGAGAAATTTAATCGCAGGGCGATAGCCAATTAAAAAAACTCTTCTTGATTTTTATTGACTAATTAAACTTGTCTTTCCCGCGTAGGCGGGAATCCATATTTTTTTAGATTTATAACAGTAGTGTATAATTTCTCTAAAATAGCGTTTGTTGAACAACTCCGCTTTCATGTTCTAGCAACCATTTTTTTCTCCAAATACCACTAGCATATCCTGTCAAAGAACCGTCAGAGCCAATAACTCTGTGACAAGGAATTACAATCCAAAGTGGGTTTTTGCCATTGGCAGATGCTACTGCTCGTATTGCTTTTACATCACCTAATTTTTTAGTCTGCTCTAAATAACTTCTGGTTTTCCCAAATGGAATATTCAATAATTCTTTCCAAACAGATTGTTGAAAATCAGTCCCTCTAGGATTTAACTTTAGGTCGAATTCTTTTCGAGCATTATTAAAATATTCTTTTAGTTGAATGACACAATCAAGTAAACATTCTGATATTTCATTTTGAACACTAGGCGGAGTTGAAGTGTCATCATCCAAAACAGAAATCTCAGCAATTCCATTTTCATCGCCTGTAATTTTTGCAATTCCGATAGGGGTTTTTAAGTATGTAGTTTCAAGCTCCATTTTTAATTTGATTGGAGATTTTCTTTAAGCTCATTTATATTATCAATAAATTCTCCCCAAGGAGGTAATAAAAGATCATTCTTATTTATTTGCAAAATTTCGACTTTGTTAAATCTAATTTCAACATTATTTGAATGAATATCCAACGAAGTTATTTCTTCTAGTTTTCTAAGTTTTGGGTTTACTAAATCATTAATCCCATTTTTATCAATGACAAGTACTCGTCTCTTAGATTTTAAAAATTGAAGGTATAATACGATTATTAAAAAAGGAAGGAAATATAGATAATACACGGAATATGATTTTAAGTTGAAAATCACAAAAGCAAACATAATTATAATTACAATAAATTTTGAGTAATCATAATTGTTAACACTTAATAGGATATGAGGTTGCTTTTTTTTTGCTACTGCAAATTGTATATAGTCTCGCACAAACCACCCCATTACAATAAAAATTAAAAAGGCAGGGATATATTGAGCATATTGAATTTCAAAATTTCTGTCAAAGTAAATAAATAAATTATACAGAATTAATAATAGTATTCCATTTCCGATTATAGTAAATACTTTTTTTAATAGCTTCATATTCTAAGGATTCATTTTTTAGTAAAAATACAAAACTATACCCCAAAAACACCTTTTGAATTTTGTGCTGTAATTTTTGCAATTCCGATAGGGGTTTTTAGGTATGTGGTTTCAAAGTCCATAGTATTACATTCTTTTGTAAATCCAATTCGGAATTATTTTTAGGAGTAAAGCAATAAGTATCCAGCGTTTAGTAACATATCCAATTTCCTTCTTTTTTTGAATAATCGTATAAATTTGTTTTGCAGCTTTTTCTTTAGGTGATACCCAAAACAAACCCTCACCTTTTGCCATATCCGTATCAACAAGTCCAGGTCTAATATCAGTTATATAAATCGGCTTTTTAGATTGTTTTGCTTTTTGTCGTAAACCTTCTAAGTAATTAATTTGATACGCTTTTGAAGCGTTGTATGAAGGAGCAATGCCACTTCCTCTTAACCCCCCAACTGAGCTTATTGCTGCTATTTGCCCAACACCTTGTTGGTCAAAAAAGTTATAAGCCCAATCTACGATTTCTGTGAATGCACTCACATTTAAATCAATGGTAGCTTGTTCTAATTTGTATTCTAAATCCGGATTTAATTCGCCTGTGCCCGAACTCAAGATAAGTAAATCAAATCCGCCTAATTCATCAACTAACTCTTTTAGTTTTTCTGAGTTATTATCAGAGGTACAATCAAAAGTTTTAATATGAAATTTTGATGGATTAGTAGCTTTTAGCTCTTCAAGTTTATCAATGCGCCTTCCTGTAATTCCGACAAGGCAATTAGTATTAGAATAAATTTTGGCAAGCTCATGGCCAATTCCAGAAGATGCACCAACAATGATTATTTTTTTTACCATAATTAATTAAATCTCAAAAACATCTTTTGAGTTTTGTGTTGTGATTTTTGCAATTTCATCAAATGTCAACCCATAAATATCAACCAGTTTGTCAATTACATTTGTAATGTAAGAGCTCTCATTTCGTTTACCTCTATAAGGGGTTGGCGCTAAATAGGGCGAGTCAGTTTCTAGCACAATATGCTCTATCGGAATTTGATTTAGAAATGTATCGATCTTGCCATTCTTAAAAGTGACCACACCACCAATACCTAATTTCATATTATAAGAAATAGCTTTTTGCGCCTGTTCTTCAGTGCCAGTAAAACAGTGAAATATCCCGAAGAGATTTTCATCTTTTTCAGATTCTAATACTTCAAATATCTCATCAAAAGCATCTCTACAATGAATTACAATTGGCAGTTCTTTTTCTTTTGCCCATTGAATTTGAGTTTTAAATGCTTCTTGTTGTTGTGCTAAAAAAGTCTTATCCCAATACAAGTCAATTCCTATTTCTCCAATAGCATAAAATGATCTTTTTTCAATCATTTCTTTGACATGATTCAACTCTTCTTTGTAATTTTCTTTAACTGATGTTGGGTGTAGTCCCATCATCAAAAACACATTTTCTGGATAATTTTTTTCTAATGCCAACATTGAATCTGTGTATGCAGAATCAATCGCTGGAATAAAAAAACGAGTAACCCCAGCATCCATAGCGCGTTGCATCATTTGGTTTCTATCTTCGTTAAATTGTGAGCTGTATAAATGAGTGTGTGTATCCGTAATATTCATGGAGTTTTTTTACTTTTGGTAAAAATACTATTTTAATAGCAACCTTAATGCAAAGACTAAAACGGATCTTATCTAGAAATGGATATGTCATAATAAAACTAACAAAAACTGCCACCAACCACTTTGAATTGAAAGCAAAAATTAATGGTGTTAAAGGGCGATTTATTTTAGACACTGGCGCATCGAGTTCTTGTGTTGGACTTGATATGATAGGTCATTTTAAACTAGAAGCTACAGAATCTAAAGTAAAAGCTGCTGGAGCAGGAGCATCATCAATGGAGACACAACAAGCAACAAAAAATAAAGTTGAAATTGGAGATTGGAAATTTGAAAATTTCAATTTAGTGTTGTTCGATTTAACACATGTAAATACTGCATTAGAAAATCATGGTGCAAAAACAGTTGAGGGAATAATTGGTGCTGATATTTTAGAACTGGGAGAAGCCATTATTGATTATAAAAAGAAACGATTGTATTTAAAACGATTGATTTTTAAATATTGAAGTTATAATTATACGTAACGTCAGGTTGAGTGATTTTAGGTGCAGGAGAAAATAGTATCGAGGTCAATTCAGAAGTGCATACTTCTCGTAACAGTCGAAACCATTTTTAGAATTTACAATTTATCCTGCAAGGTTTCAAAAACCTTGTAGGTATTTGAATTTAACTTGAAGTGACTTTGTTGGCTTTTTAACAAACAGCAATTATAGTATAATTGATACTGTAACTAATCAATGCTTTGAGCGTCTTTTTGATAGGGTATTAAGAATTTATTTTACACCTCAGGCAACCATTTGCGCAAAACCTGCGTCTTTATAATTAGAAGACCAAAACGAAATCTTTTTTGAAAATTATTCAACTTCATAGCAACGAAGCAGATTTAATAAAAAATGCGATGAAAAATCATCGTGAAGCTCAACATCGCTTGTTTGAAATGTATGCGCCAAAAATGTTGAGTGTTTGTAGGTATTACATTAAAGATGTACAACATGCTAAAAGTGTTATGCTAAAAGGGTTTTTTAAAGTGTTTTCTAAAATAAGTAGCTTTAAAAGTGAAGGAAATTTTGAAGGGTGGATTCGTAGGATCATGGTAAGAGAGTCAATATCATTTTTACGAACTCAGAAAAAAATAGAGTTTTCTATAGATGATGTTGTCATTAGGAATGAGCAAACAAACAACATCAATATTGAAATGGATGTGGCTCAGATTCAGCAATTAATTGATGGATTACCCGATGGATATCGAATTGTTTTTGTGATGTATGCGATTGAAGGTTACAAGCATAAAGAGATTTCTAAAGAACTAAATATTTCTGAAAGCACCTCAAAATCACAATTATTTAAGGCGAGGAAGTTATTGCAACAAAGAGTAATTGAGTTAAACAAAACAAGTTATGGCACCATTTAAATTTGAAGAAGACATAAAAGAGGTTTTGGAAAAGAGAACCATACAGCCATCAAAATTGGCTTGGAATGAATTGGAGAAATCTTTAGATAAAGATTCTGGTAAGAATAAAAAGAAACCTTTTTGGTGGATTGGGATTGCAGCAAGTGTTGTAGGAATTCTTTTTATTGCTATTTCATTCTTTAATCGAGATAATACAATTGTTAAACCTACTATTGTTGATGTTTCTAAAGAGAATTATGAAACTCCAATGTTGATAAATTCAAACACAATAGACCAAAAAATAATTAGTGAAGAAGTTATAATTGACAAACCAATTGTTACAACAAATACTGAATTGGTTGCTGTTAAAGTTAAGTCTAAGACAATTAAAAAAGAAACGATTCCTGTAATTGAAAAAAGGCAAAATGAAGAAATTCAGAGAGAAGAATTAATTGCAAAGGCAGATATTATAATACCTGATAATATTTCTGAAGAAGAAAAGCAACTAAACGAAGTGGCAGCTCAAATTGCTGCATTAGAAAATGCTACCGAGTCTGAAATTGATTTGCTACTAGATAATGCACAACAAAAAATTGCACAACAAAAATTTAAAGAAAGCGGTATGTCAGTGAGTGCTTATGCTTTACTGTTTGAAGTTGAAGAAGAACTGGATCCAACTTTTAAAGATAAAGTGTTTAATATACTTTCAGAAAATTATCATTCTGTAAAAAATGCTGTTGCACAACGCAACGAATAAATAACAAATACATACAACTAAAATTAAAAAACGATGCGTAAACATACACATTACACCCTGTTTATTGTCCTAATTTTTGGACTACAATTATCTGCTCAAGAAGAAAATAATATAGAGCGAATAGAAGATTTAAAAGAGCAAAGAGAGAAAATAACAACGCAGGAACGTTCTTATTTAAAAATTGAAGTAGAAGCTATTAATGAACGATTAGAAAAAGGAGAAATTACCCAAAACGAAGCGAATAAATTAAAACAAGAGGCTGCAGAGAAACGCGCCTTAAATATTGAAAACAGAACCGCAATTATTGACAATAAAATTGCTTTATTAGAACGCAATAAAGAAGGTTATGAGCCAGATGATGGAGAAACATCAATAGCAGGGTTTACGATTTCTGATGAAGGCACTTTTATCGGAATTAATGTTAGAGGTGAGAATAAACCAATAAAATATGATAGACGCACAACAACTGCATTAGTAATGGCTATTGGGTTTAATAATGCGATTATTGATGGAGAGAAATTTGATGACACCCCCTATGAAGTTGGCGGTTCTCACTTCTTTGAATTGGGTTGGGCTTGGAAAACTAGAGTTTTTAAAGAGTCTAATTTTTTAAGAATTAAATATGGATTCTCTTTTCAGTTTAATGGTTTAAGAGCTGATGACAATATGTATTTTGTTCAGAATGGTGATGTGACCTCTTTAGAGTTGCATCCCTATGATGTTAAAAAAGCTAAATTGAATGTTACTAATTTAGTGTTTCCTTTACATTTTGAGTTTGGCCCTTCAAAGAAAAAAGAATATGCAACTCATTTTAGATATTTTACACATCATCAATTTAAAGTTGGTTTAGGCGGTTATGTTGGATTTAAAACAGGGGTGTATCAAAAATTAAAATACAAAGAAGACGGAGAGAAAGTAAAACAAAAACTAAAAAACAGTTACATCACGAGCAATACTGTTTACGGACTAAGTGGTTATTTAGCTTGGGGACATACTGCACTTTATGTTAAGTACGACTTAAATACAATTTTTAAAAATCAAACAGTTGACCAACGAAATATTTCTTTAGGACTTCGCTTTGATATGGATTAATCAAAGATGCGACTCCTCGATATGTAGTATCGAGGTTTCATAAAATTGTCATTCCCATGAAAATGGGAATCTATTTGAATTGTTGTTAAATGAAAAACTCCCGAACTTATGTTCGGGAGTTTTTGTATTACAAACATCTAGAGTCTTATCTTTTGATATTTAGCAGTTTACAAGTAAATTATTACCTCACGGTTTTCCGTGATATTTTGAAAGTATTTAAATTTTCTTGTGTAAATAGTTTTTTTTTTTTTTAGATTTACGATTGTAAAAGAAAAATTGCGGACCCCAAATCCAACTATTATCGATTAATTTTATATTTCTGTCAAAGCAGGAATACAATTATATATGTGAATTTTAAAACATATTGTAAATAGAAAAATCCTCTGTTTGTGAAATTTTAAGAACAATACGCGAATAATGTATCACTAAAACCATTGCTTATGAAATAAACAAAAATACAAACAGAGGAAGTGTTACAAAAGTAAGACGTCTCGTAGAATTTAAAAAATAATGGTTGGAATAAATGCCGAAACAGCAACCAAGAAATAAAATTGAAAGTAGGCTGTAAAATTATTTATTATGGTTATTAAAAGAATAAAAGAAATATCATTTCTAACTATGATTTCGATATTTATTATTAGTTGTAGTGAAAAAACAGAAAATGAAGTGCAAAATATTGAACAAGAGTTAAGTAGAATTAAGTTTGAAAACACTGTAATTAATTCGGAAGAATACAATAATTATATAATGACTTTTAGAGTTTTAAGAGATTTAGATGAGAAAGTTTTTCTTATGGCTAAAAATGCAAGAGAGAACGATTTAATTTCTGAAGATGAATTTTCCAAATATTTCACAAATTTAATTGTTCAATCAAAAAGGAAACAGAATATTATTTTTTTAGAGAAAATCGGATTAGAGGACTCAAATGAGTATCTTAAAAAAAGGGATGAGGTTTTTAACCAAGAAATACCTAATGCTGTTGAAAAACTGGGAAATAAATTTCCTAAATTAAAGAGCTACACGCAAGAACAAATGGAATTACTATTAAAAAACTTTAAAGATGTTAATGATGAAAAATAATTTAAAATTATTAGTTACTATAGTATTATTAATGTCTGTAAATTTTACATATGCAGAAGCTCTGGCTTTTGATGCATGTTTAAGTGCGGCTGAGACAGCTTATTTTATTAATTATTGGAATGAAGGGTATACATACGCTTCAACAGTATTTCAACAAACAGTAAGTTGGTGCCAAACAATGTATTTATGATAAGATAATTAATACTTTTAAAAAATAAAGACTGGCTTAATTTTTAAGCCAGTCTTTATTTAGAATGAATTGTCTATAGTCTAGCCTCTAAAAACTACATTTCCAATGCTTTCTTTACATCATTATCCATCAATAATTCAGTAGGATTTTCTAATGCTTCTTTAACAGCTACTAAGAACCCGACAGATTCACGGCCATCAATAATTCTATGGTCATAAGATAATGCAACATACATAATGGGTTGTATCACAACTTTACCATCAACCGCCATAGGGCGATTTACAATATTGTGCATTCCTAAAATTCCGCTTTGAGGAGGATTCAAAATTGGAGTTGATAACATGGATCCAAATACACCTCCATTGGTAATTGTAAACGTACCACCAGTCATTTCATCAATTGTAATCTGACCATCTCTTGCTCTAATTGCCAGACGTTTTACTTCGCTTTCAACTCCTTTAAAAGTCAATTTCTCTGCATTTCTAATTACAGGAACCATCAACCCTTTTGGACCGGATACTGCAATCGAAATATCTTGAAAATCATTGGTGATTTGAAAATCGCCATCAATCATCGAGTTCACATCTGGATACATTTTTAGTGCTCTCACAACTGCCAAGGTAAAGAAACTCATAAAGCCTAAACCTACCCCATGTTTTGCTTTAAAGTCTTCTTTAAATTCTTTACGCAAGTCAAAAATGGGTTGCATGTTTACCTCGTTAAATGTAGTTAACATGGCAGTTTCATTTTTAACAGAAACCAAACGTTGTGCAACCTTTCTGCGTAACATTGATAGTTTTTTACGCGCTGTTTTGCGCTCACCATTTTCTGGCATTGAACCCATAGAAGGAACTGCTTTTACAGCATCTTCTTTGGTAACTCTACCATCTTTTCCGGTACCTTTAATTGTTGAAGCATCCATTCCTTTTTCGGCCAATACTTTTTTGGCGGCAGGAGATGCAGATCCGGTTGCGTAGGTAGTTGAATTAGATTCATTCTCGACTTCGCTCGAACTGATATTTTCTATTTTTTCAACTACTTTTTCAGATGAAGAACCTTCGGGGTTCTTGCCATCTAAATCAATTAAGCAAACAATAGCTCCTACTTCAACGGCATCACCTTCTTCGGCTTTTAAAGTAATAATCCCACTTTCTTCAGCAGGTAATTCTAAGGTAGCTTTGTCAGAATCTACCTCAGCAATTGCCTGATCTTTTTCTACATAATCACCATCTTCTACCAACCATGTGGCAATTTCTACTTCGGTAATCGACTCTCCCGGAGATGGGACTTTCATTTCTAAAATCATGGTGTTAAATTTTTATTTATAACCTATTTTATTTCGTTGTTCTTGAGTTGTTTTTTGTTTGTCTTTTTGAATCAAATAATTCAACGCTTCATAAACACTTTCAAATTGTTTGTCGTATTTGTTTTCAATCTCATTTAGTTTTTGACTTAATTCTGAATGAGATAAAGCAAATTGTCTTAATTGTACAAATGCTCTAATTATTGATATGTTTACATCAATAGCAATATCACTCTTTAATATACTTGACAACATTGAAACTCCTTGTTCAGTAAATACAAATGGTAAATACTTACTGTATTTACCTCTTCCTTTTTTGTCTAAGGTCACAAATTGTGATCTTAGAGAGTTATATTCTTCACGAGTTATCTCAAACATAAAATCTGAAGGAAACCTTTTTATGTTTCTTCTGACTGCTTGTTTTAAAACTCTAGTTTCTACTTGATATAATTCTGCCAAATCAAAATCAAGCATCACTTTTTGATTTCGAATTGTGTAAATTTTATCATGAATAACTTGAAGTTCCATCGCTAATTAATTTTTAGTGTCAAAAACACTATCAATAACTCTTTGTTGTCTTCTTTTATCTCTTGTGCCAGATCCTGGTGCTGGTGCTGCTGCAAAATCTCTTGCAGCAACTTCTAATTTTACCAAGTCAAAGCGCTGTAACATAAATGACCAAGCTCCCATATTTTTAGGCTCTTCTTGTGCCCAAACATAATTTTCTATAGTTGGATAACGGTCAATTACTTGTTGAATTTTTTCTAGATGTAAAGGGAATAATTGTTCTATTCTAATTAGTGCAACATCCTCTCTTTCTAGTTTTTCGCGTTCAGCTAATAAATCATAATAGAATTTACCAGTACAGAAAACCAATTTTTTTACTTTTGATGGATTGATACTGTCATCAATTACTTCTTGGAATGTTCCTTCGGATAATTCGCTTATTGATGAAATTGCTTTTGGGTGACGTAACAAACTTTTTGGAGTCAACACAATTAGTGGTTTTCTAAAAGTTCGTTTCATTTGCCTTCTTAGCAAGTGAAAGAAATTTGCAGGTGTTGTACAATCAGCAACAATCATATTGTCTTTGGCGCACATCTGTAAATAACGTTCCATACGTGCCGATGAATGTTCGGATCCTTGACTTTCGTATCCGTGTGGAAGCAAGACAACAATTCCGTTTTGCATTTTCCATTTGTCTTCTGCAGCAGATAAATATTGATCAAATATAATTTGAGCACCATTACTAAAATCACCAAACTGAGCTTCCCAAATAGTTAAAGTATTTGGATTTGCCATTGCATACCCATAATCAAAACCTAAAACGCCATATTCTGACAATAAAGAATTATAGATTTGCATTTCTCCTTTATTATTAGGATTTGTGTTTAAAAGATTGATTCGTTCTTCAGAAATCTCATCACGCAAAATAGCATGACGGTGACTAAAAGTTCCGCGCTCAACATCTTGCCCAGAAATACGAACATTAAAGCCTTCTTCTAACAAACTTCCATACGCCATGGTCTCTGCCATACCCCAATCTAGCTTGTCGGTTTCGAAAACCATTTTTGCCCTACCGTTTAAAATACGTTCTGCTTTACGAACAAATTTCACGTTATCAGGAACGGTTGAAACAATTTTTGCAATGGTTTCTAAGTTATTTTTAGAGTATGATGTTTCAGTCGGCAATAACATGCCTTCCAATTTTTCGCGTTTAAAATCTACCCAACGTTCTTGCATAAATTCGCGGACCTTAGAAGATTTTTCTTCTTTAGATTTTGCAAACTCAATTTCCATCATCGCTTTAAATTCGACAATGATATTTTTTGCATAGGCATCATCAATTGAATTTTCAGCAATTAATTTATCCGTATATATTTTTAAAGGATTGACGTGTTTCGAAATTGCTTTGTATAATTTTGGTTGTGTAAAGCGTGGTTCGTCACCTTCATTATGTCCGTATTTACGATATCCCAATAAGTCGATATAGACATCTTTTTTAAATTTCATTCTATAATCCAGAGCTAATTCTATAGCGTGAACAACAGATTCTACATCATCAGAATTTACGTGTAGTACAGGAGATAAGACAACTTTAGCTACATCGGTGCAATAAGTACTTGACCGAGCATCGAGGTAATTGGTGGTAAACCCTATTTGATTGTTGACAACAATATGGATGGTTCCACCAGTTTTGTAACCGCTTAATTGACTCATCTGAGCAACCTCATAAGCAATTCCTTGTCCTGCAATAGCTGCGTCACCATGTACAATAATTGGTAAGATTTTAGAATCATCACCATTATAATCAGTATCAATTTTAGCACGTGTAATTCCCTCAGCTACCGAAGCAACGGTTTCTAAATGTGATGGGTTTGGAACCAAATTCATTTTGATGGATTTCCCATTTTGGTAGGTCTTATTCAAGGTTTGGCCGAGGTGATATTTTACATCACCATCAATATTTTCTTCATCAAAATCTTTACCATCAAACTCACTAAACAATTCGCGAATAGGTTTTCTAAACACATTTATCAATGTGCTTAATCTACCACGATGCGCCATTCCAACAACACATTCTTTAACGTCGTAATCGTTTACAGCATTGAACATGGCAACACTAATTGCCGGAATTAAAGATTCGCCACCTTCGAGTGAAAAACGTTTCTGGCCAACATATTTTGTTTGTAAAAAATTTTCGAAAGTAACCGCTTGATTGAGTTTAGAAAGAATATATTTTTTTGCTTGGACAGAAAAAATTGGATGATTGTCATTGGTGTTTAACTTGCCTTGCCACCATTTAATCACATCAGGGTTTCTGATGTACATATATTCAACGCCGATAGAATCGCAATATATTTGCTCTAAGTGAAAAAGTATTTTTTGTAAAGAAACATTCCCTAAGCCTAAAACTTCACCAGCATCAAAATTAGTATCTAAATCATCTTTTGACAACCCAAAATTTTCAAGATCAAGAGTAGGTTTGTAGGGTCTACGAGTTCTTACAGGATTTGTTTTTGTAAATAAGTGACCGCGAGTTCTATAGCCATTAATTAAATCGAGCACTTTAAATTCTTTTAAAACCTGCTCTGGAACCTTAACATTAATTTCTTCACCATCAAAATCATAATTTTCATTCGCTAAATCATAGCCTTGAAAAAAGCTTCTCCAGCTAGGTTCAATCGTATCTGGGTTTACCAAATACTTGTCGTATAAGTCGGCAATAAACCCTGAATGTACTGCATTTAAAAACGAAAATTTATCCATATTATATTTCGTACTAAAACGATTTAATTTTAATGTGGACAAAAATACAATTTTTAAGAAAATGGGGGTTTGTTTATAGAATTAAATACTTTAAATATTTTTTTAAAAACATTTGGCAGAAGTATAAAAACAAGTATATTTGCACACCGAAATTAAAATCGGCAACACTCCTCCTTAGCTCAGTTGGTTAGAGCATCTGACTGTTAATCAGAGGGTCCTAGGTTCGAGCCCTAGAGGAGGAGC
>JAQRMW010000194.1 GCA_028599075.1 Urechidicola sp.
TTAAAATTTGTCTAAATTTCTTCTCAGAAATTCGGGAACGGAAAATATACTTGTTCTTCATTGTTTCTCAATAATTTACAAAGATATAAATTTCCCTAAACTATCTTGAACCTAATTTATATTATGATTAATGAAATTGGTACTCGTATAAGAAAAGCACGTGAAAGGAAAGGAATCTCTCAAGAAGCAATGGCTTTAGAGTTAGAAATCACACAATCAAATTATGGTAGATTAGAAAAAAATGACACAAGACTTACTGTTCCTAAAATACTAAAAATAGCAAAAGTCTTAGATATTACAATATCGTATTTATTTGATGAAAAGTCTGCGAAAATTATTAATCAACATAATAATGAAAACCCACATACTTATAATGTAGATACAATTATTAACGCAGATAAAGAACATATAAATACGCTAAAAGATGAAATTTTATTTTTAAGGAAACTACTAAAATAAAAAAGCAACCTCACGTCTAAGATTGCTTTCTCGCTATACACGGTTTTACCTAAAAACCTTGTGCTGTATTATGTTACCCAACCGCATCTATTCGCATCGAATTATCACTTGCCAACTCATAAAACTGCGCATTAATCTCTTGGTAAAAGATAATACCAATCGCGCTAATAACTGCAACTGTTGCAGGTAATGCAGCTCCAAATCCTAAATCAACCGTTAGTGTAGTATCTGCACCAACAACTCCTCCTAAAGCAATCTCGCTACTAAACGCAATACCATTCACTTCATTTTCTGCTTCATTCACAGGCTCAAACGCTTTCAAACTATTGCTATACGTATAATCACTCAATACTGTAGTATTCAATACCAATTTAAAATGCGTAGCACCTTCAGGCGCATTGATAAAATTATCAGTGTTAAAATCTAATACCGTCCACGTTGCTATACTCCTATTAGCATCCAAACTTGGCGCATTATATGGTGCATAAAATATCGCATCAAGTGGTGCGTCTAAATTAAATTCAAATCCTTCCAACAAAACCTTGTTTGGTAAGAATTCAAAATCCCGCTTTCCTCTTAATCCTGCACCAACAGAATTAACACGCTTCATTATTTTTACAATTCTTCCAACAATATTAGTTCCGCTCATTGTTTTAATAATACTTGCAAATCCTATTCGCAATGCTTTTCCAATAGTTGCAGATGCACCAAACTCTGACATATTCTCACGAGTACGCTTAAATGCAGGGTCTGTTTCAATTCGCTTTTTATCTACGCCTCCTGTTGTTCTAACTATTGATTTCCCTTCTTGCTCATAAAAAGTTAAACCTCCTAATGAACCTTGTAATTTGATAAAACCTTTTTGCTTTGTCATAATTTCTAAATATTATGAACTCGCTTATTTTAGCAATTTGTATTTTTAGATGAAAAACAAACAAGTTCTGATTAAACATTGTTTCCACTTTTGTGAAAACCTTAATCAAATAAATTTCCATTACGTCTAGAATCAACGAATCAAAATTTGATCTACTTTTTGTTTTTAGGTAAGATATTTTCGTATAGCCCTTATTAAACGTGCTATTTCTTTTGTATAGTATTTTAAGAATGTTAAATAATACTTAAACCATATTTATTTCATTATAAATTATACATTAAGAGGTCGTCTTTACTTAACCCTTACTCCATAGGTACTTCATAGGTGATTCATAGGTAGTTCGTGTTTAGTTCACCAGAGTCCGTGTTTAATTCGTGTTTTAGGTTTTACAAGATGTTTATAAATAATTAAGCCATTCCACACACATTTTGCACCACTGCTCCTGCCCTTCTCAAAAAGAGTGTTCCATTAACATTGCAAAGAAACTAATAAGAAGAAAAAAAATAGAAAGGATGTTGTTTAACTTCGCTTTTAACCAAAGCAAAGTAACATAATGCGGTACATTATAGTACAAATACATTGTATAAGTAAAATGGTGAATACCTTAGTATTTAACATAATTGCAGATATAATCAACACGTAGTGTTTTATATCGATAGTAATTATGTTACAACCATTTTACGACCAACAGCTTCTCGTTTCTAAATCATTTGATACCTATAATTCATATTATGTATAAATATCCCAGAATGTTCTCGTTTTTATTCAATATCTAAAACTCGGGTTTACAAACATCCGTTCGCAAGTACAAACTAAATATCTCATAATTTCAATATTACGCACAATCCTTAACAAAACAAATTCTACGCGATTCTCAGCAATTAGAGATTTTAGTTTCAAATCATTTGTAACTATAATTTGCCATTATGTAAAATTGCCGC
>JAQRMW010000195.1 GCA_028599075.1 Urechidicola sp.
CCCACTTATCGCTATTGCTCACCCTGACCATCCACTGCTTAAAAATAAACACAATTCCATCAAAGCTCTAAGCAAAGAAACCCTAATCACTCGTGAACAAGGGTCTGGCACGCGTATTACTATTGAGAAAACCTTAGGAATGAAATTTAATTCTGAAATTGAAATTAACTCAAATGAAGCAATTATTGAAGCAGTTCAAGCAGGATTGGGGATTGGCTTTGTCTCTAAACACACCGTTAAATTAGAACTTGAACATAGTATTATTAAACAACTAAATGTTGATAAATTCCCAGTGACGCGTCATTGGCATGTTGTACATAGCAGCAAAACAGAACTTTCACCCATCGCCCAACGCTTTAAAGATTTTATTGTTAAGAGCGGTTAATCCGCCTTGCCAAATAATAATACCAACCAACAGTATGCCATAAATAATCTGCCTCATGTTAGCCGCAATACTATCTGGAAAGCCAACAAATCTAAGGATTTCTGGCAACAGCACCATTAAAGTAGCGGCAAACAAACTGCCTCTTAATTTGCCCAATCCACCAATAATTACAATAGATAAAATAAAAATAGACTCATGAATAGTAAAACTACTTGGGTCAATGTATGATATGTAATGTGCATACAAAACCCCAGCAATAGCAGCAATTGATGCGCTGATAACAAATGTTTTAATTTTTATATTCTTAACATTTTTCCCCAATGATTGCATTAACACTTCATCGCCTCTAATTCCTTTAAGATTCAGTGCATAAGCTGATTTATCAAAACGATATAAAAGATAATAAATACTGGTCATTACAAACAATGATAAAAACATAAACGATAAATTAGTATCAAAGTAATTAATGCTAGGAATGCCAACCACCCCTAAAGGTCCACCTGTGATTGACATTAAATTATTCATCAAAGCATAAATCACCACCTGCACACCTAATGTGATAATAACAAAATAATCTTCATAAGTTCTAAGGGCGATTAAAGCAATTAAATAAGCCAAGCCACCACTTAATAAAATCGCCAAAATAAAATTTAGCACAATCGGTGTGGCAAAGTTAACTGATAACAAAGCAGAGGTGTAAGCACCAATCCCATAAAATCCAGCGTGAGATAAGGACAAAAGTCCAGTATATCCTGAAAACAAATTAAGGCTACTGGCAAGTATTGTGTAAAGCGCAATAAAAGTAATAAGATGATACAAATAATCCATTGCCTACACCTCAACTTGCCTGTTTTTAACCCCACTAACACCATACGGACGAATAATTAAAAACACAATCAAAATACCATAAGTCATTGCATCCGTCCATTTTGTATCAATATAATAAGCCGTTAAGTTTTGCGCTAATGCTAAAATCAAAGCCCCGATAAACAAGCCCAATAAACTTTCTGTGCCACCAATAATCATAGCCACCACACCATACAGTAATAATGAGAATCCCATTGTCGGAGTAATGCCTGTGTCAAAGCCAACAAGCAACCCCGCTAAACCAGCATAGGCTGAGCCGAGTGCGAAAGATAAAACAATAATTTTATTCTTAGGGATGCCAAAAACTTGTGCTAATTCTGGATTAATAGCAATAGCACGAATTGCCTTACCAAACTGAGTTTTATGCCATAATAATACCGTCAAAGCAAACACCAGCAAAGCAACTACAATAGTAATAATCTGCACATCAGTAATATAAGCACCAAAAAACTCATTACCAACCCTCACCTCGCCCTTAGCAAGTGCCTTAATATCATCACCAAAAAAGAGAGAAATTAGGTTTTGAAAAACAATATACACCCCCAATGATAAAATCAACATTTTAAGCCCTGCATCTTTTAAACTCCGCAATGGTCTATAAAACCAAGCCTCATTTGCTATGCCGAATAGTGCTGCTAGCATTAACGCAAATATAATAGCAACGCTTAATGGAAAATTAAGCAGATTGTAGAATAAATAAATGCTATAACCACCAAGCACAATACTAAAAGCGTGTGATAGATGAAAGACTTTTGTGGGTTTGTAGATTAGGTAGAAAGATAGGGTTAGTAGTAGGAATACTGAGAAAGTGGAGAGTATGTTAAAGAAAATTTGCATAATACTAGGATATTATTATAAATCCATTATATTAAATTTTTTTTCTAAAAATTTGAATAAGAATACTCCGCCTATTATCACTAACACAACAATTGAAAAAAATAAAATTATTGCAGCAGGGTATTCTTTATCTTGAACAAAATCAATAAGCAACCCTCCAGAATATTCTGATATTGCTCCAAGAGTAATTCCTATTACTGAAATTAAATACAGTAATTTTGGATATTTTTTCAAAATAGTTTTTTTATAATGAGTAAATTCTTTTTTGTAAATTTCAATTTCAACAAGTTTTTCCAAATATTTTGATACTAAGTAAGCATAATAAGCAAGATCATATTTATCTTCAAAATTTCTTGAAAATAACTGCTCACTTGTATTTATTACAATCACTTTTGCGTTTGGAAACACTCTATCTGTTGTTCTTTGTTTTATTTCAGTCGGTGGGAAATACTTCACAAATTTTTTAGGGTTGCGTGTATAGAGTATTACAGTGCGATTATATTCAAGAAAAAGCTTACTAATCTTGCTGTTACTGCGTTTATTTTCTCTTGTTTTATTGACTAAATCTCGAATAGTTAAAAGCATATTATCTAAATCATCAATAGTAAAAGAATCGCCTTTTTCTTTTATTATATCTTGCATACACTTTTCACTTTCTTTGTTAGCATATGCATAATCAACTAATATAAAATCAAATGGATTTCTACATATTTTATCGATGTCCTTTATAGTTTTGTTTTTTATTGTAAATTTTCCATCTACTTTTTCCACATCAACTTTGATTGTTTCTACATTGACACGAAATTGTTTATTATTAACAGTAAGTGTTTGTTCGCATTCTCTTTTTATAGCCGTTAATACCTTTGGTTTATCATCTATGACTAAAACATTAAATTCTTTCATACTCATTTCTTATTTGATATTATCAAAGTTTGTTAATAAATTAGCCACAGATTTAAATTGAGAAAAATATTGATCATCCAAGGATAATTCCGTCAGACTATTTAATGCTTTTTCACAATAATTATTGACTCTTTCTTGACATTCAAAAACAACATTATGTTCGTTCATCAAGTATTTTATCCAAGCAATATTATCATCATTTAGCTGCTCTTTAGAATTATAAATTGTTAATAAGCTCTTCAAGTCTTTACCATCTAACCTATCCCTTAAATAAATAATGGGTATTTTTTTCTTTTTATATATTAAATCGCCATTTTCAGGTTTCCCAGTTAACTTTGTTGACGCTAATATATCTAATAAATCATCACGAATTTGATAGGCAATGCCTATATTGAGACCAAAATTAGCAAATGCACGAACAATATTACTATTTTTCTTTGACAACAAACTTCCTATAATCAATGGCAGTTGTATAAATGTTGCTGTTGTATGTACGATAGTACTAATGCATTTTTCTTTAGTTGGAAAAGTTTTAGTTAATTGGGATTTTAATAACTCTTCTTCTTCCAATTGTCCAAAACAAATTGTTCTATAGGTTTCTTCATATATACACATAGTTTTCCATGCAATATCAGAGTCAAAATTTTGTAACAATTGGTTTAATTTAATAGTTGCTGTTGATTTTATAATTTCTGCTACAAGAACAGCATTTTCTGAACCATAAGAAGAAAAGATAGATGGCACACCATTACGAATATCAGCCTTATCTAAAAAATCATCCAAAATTAAAGCAGATGATTTCATTAGCTCTAAAACTTTAGCTATTTCTATGTGAATTTTGTCTTTATCATTGCCACACGAAATCCCATAAAGGGTTGTTAAAATATTAATTTCCTCATGTTTAAAATTAATATTTTCTTCAATTAAGTCATTCAATATGCGAATTAAATTATTTTGCATTAATTGGTAAATATTTCTCTAAATTACCAAAAGAACTCAGCATATTTTTTAAATCTTTTATGGAATAATTCGCTTTCAGATATTCTTTCTTAATTGTTATATTTATATTTTTTTTGCTGTTTTTTGAAATTAACTGTCCCATGTTCCTACTTCTCCGCTTGTAATTCTATAACTTTCTCCGTTATTTAGTATAGCTTTAACATCAACTATAAAATCTTTTCTTTTTGTTTCAAAAAATACTTTCTTATCCCGATAAGAAAGATAATAAAGACTATCAACAATAATCCCTTCATGTATGGCGCTTTGTTTTGCAATATTCGTGTCAATAAATACAAATTTTATACTAACATTTGTTATGCTTTCAAACCACTTCATAGAACATACAAGTTCTGAATTCTTCTGTATTGATGCTAAACTACAACTTTTAGTATCTTTAACAATATAAATCCTAACTATCTCATTATTTTCTTTTAATGCTTTGTACATTTCTTTATAACAACTAAAAACTGGCATATTGTTTTTATATATTTCATCCCAATTATCTATAGGGAATGTAGTAACATCCCATACACCAATAATTTCTCTAGGCTTGAGGTTTGCTGTGTTTTTTAAAAAAATTTTATAAGTATTTTTATCTAAATTAGTACCATTTTTTATTCCATCAATAGAACTATTTAAAGAGCCATTAATTGTAATATTGTCGCCCTCTACAGAAGCACTATTTATAATAGTATCTAACAACCCATCAAAACATGCAAAAAGATATTTGTTACCAGACTCAAGCTCTTTGTCCATTAATTTTTTCGTACAACTCTTAAATGCCTTCACATGCCCAACAGTTTTTGAATTAATAAAATCTATAAGTTTATCAACAAACACCCAAAACAATCCACTCAAAAGTAGGACTACTATTACATTGATTATTTCCTTTTTATACTTGAGAACAGAATCGGCAAAGCCATCATTAAAGGAAACCCAAATACTACCAATAACAGCAAGAAAATATATAGATATTTTTATATTTTTTCTGACTTGATAATTGATATATTTCATTTCTTTTAAGAACTATAAAGATTTAATATTTATAGGTTTGTTTACATCACCATTTTTATCAAATTCAATAACGCCTGATGCCATATTTTTCTTTGGTAATTTGTTGAAAATATTTTTTATTGCTGTGCCAGTAGTATTTTTACTATTTAATACTGCATTACCAATCATGGTAATCGCATCATAACCAACATCTGCTAATAATGGCGGTTTATCCTTATATTTTTTCTTATATTGGGCGGTAAAATCTCTAGCAGCATCATTATTAACTTTTTCTGGCGATGGATAGTATAAATTTATGCCTAATTTTTTCGTATTATTTAATAGTTTTTCTTCTGCAATTGCTACTGTGCCAAACCATTTGGTATTTAAAGCAATTGCTTTAGCTTGTTCGAAAATAACACCTGCTTCTTTAGGGTATGCAACAAGATAAATCATATCTAGTGACTTGCCTTTTATTTTTTGTAATAATGTTTTAAGATTTGTTGAACCTTGATCAAATGCTTGTTCTGACACTATTTGCCCCTTGTAGCTTGATTTAAAAACATCACGCAACCCAACACCATAAGCATTATTAATATATAAAATTGCAACTTGTTTAGCTTTAATAATATTGTCGGTGTATTGGGCAACCACTTTGCCCTCTAATGTGTCTGAGTTCCATAATCTGAAAACATATTCACCAGCACCAGTAATTGCTGGAGCTGTTGCACCTGTAGCAAGCAAAACAACTTTATTTTTTTCAATAATCGGTGCAACTGCCAAAGTAACTGCACTAACACTGTCATCTATAATTGCCACTACCTTGTCAGTATTGATTAATTTTCGAACACCAGCAACACCAGTTTTTGCCTCTGCTTTACTGTCTTCAAAAATAACCTTGATTTCTTTATTTTGCTTTGCTAGTTGCTTGTTAATATTTTCTAAACCTAGTAATATTCCTTTCTTTGTATTTTCCCCATAAATTGCAGCATCGCCTGTAAATGGTAATATAGCCCCAATTTTAACGACTTCTTTTTTATCCTCATCATCACCCCAACAGCCTGCAAGCAATAAAAAAGTGGTGATAAATAGTAACCCTATTGTTCTTTTTATGTGTTTCATTATTCAATCCTATATTTTATAAAAACTTCTTAATTTTAACCTGTTAATCTAAACAATAATTAGTTATCTTTCAAAAGGATTAATTAACTGAACTAAATCTAAATCACAACTCATGTCTTTAATATTACGAGTAACAACAATACAATGGTTTGCAATAGCTGAGGCGATAATTAGACTGTCAATAGCGGGTAAAACTCTACCTGTTATCTCTAAATCTGCAACAAGACGACTCCATGCTTGAATAGTGTTGTTATCAATATTTAGGATGTTGCCTGAGAATTGATTGTGTATATCGTTGT
This sequence comes from Urechidicola sp., assembly GCA_028599075.1. Lineage (GTDB taxonomy): Bacteria > Bacteroidota > Bacteroidia > Flavobacteriales > Flavobacteriaceae > Urechidicola. Next base: position 6,406 of record JAQRMW010000195.1, read on the forward strand.
CTAGCCATGCTTGTAGTTTTATTTTTTTGTCGCTTAATGCCAGTTTATGAATACCTTTTTGGATTTCTCCGATGGTTAAAATACTGAGATAAAATATGGATTCTTTATGCTTATTTAGCCACTGCATAACTTTTTCATCGGGTGATTTTTTTGTCATTTCTGACAAAATACAAGTATCTAGTAGATATTTATTCAAAAGAAAGCTCTCTACTGAGAGATTTGTCTCGTTCTAAGTCTAAACTTAAACCTTTGACAGGGGAATTCATAAAAAAATCGGCAATATTGTCTTGTTTGCTCATTTTTTGATAATCTTCAATGGAAATTAATACTGCACTTTCCCTGCCATGCTTACTAATAAATTGTGGCGCATCGGCGGCACAATTAACGACATGGCTAAATTTTGCTTTTGCTTCTTGTAATTGCCAGTGATTTGAATGTGTTTGCATGGTTGATAAAAAGTAGTTAGACTGGTCATATTATACTATTGATTACAAAAACAATGCCTTTAATTCTTCGTTTTCATTAAAATTTTTACCGACTGTTTTATCCAACTCTAATTTACCTAATTTTAAGCCTAAAAACCTTTGAGTAATTTGGCTAATTTCTCGAATGCGGTGCTCCACTAATAAAAAACCAACACCGTTTTGGTTGAGCGTTTGGATGATTTCTAGGATTTGTCTAAAGCGCTTAATGTCTAGTCCCACAGACGGCTCATCAAATAAAATAAGCTTTGGCTGGTGAATAAGCCCCATCGCTAAAGCCAGCTGTTGCTTTTGTCCACCGCTTAAATCAGAAGCACGCTTTTTAAGCATTTGTTTAATCTCGGGCACAATATCTAAAGTGGTGGCGATTTTATCATTAAGTGATGATTTTTCATAAATAAAACCTGCAGTTTGTAGGTTTTCTAAAACACTCATTGACTCAAAAGTATTGCCTTTTTGGGGGATGAATACCAGACCTTGTTTTAACAGATTCTGAGTTGGGGTTTGGCTGATGTTTTGGTCGTTAAAATGGATTGTACCATCGTTCCAAATGGGGTTTAAGCCATAAATTGCCCTTAATAAGGTGGATTTTCCTGAGCCGTTAGAGCCAACAATAGTAGTGATTTCTTTAGTGTCTAGCGTGAATGACAGATTAAACAAAACTTGTTTTTTGCCATAGCCTGTGTCAATATTATTAACTGATAACATCACAAATATGCTTCTTGCACCTCGGTGTTATTTTTAATAGTTTGATAATTTCCTTCAGCGATAATATTGCCTTTATCTAAAAACAAAACATTGTCTGTTAAATTCTCAATAAATTCAGCGTTATGTTCAATTAGAACAATGGTTTTGTTCATATTTTTCAAAATGTCAATAATTTTTTTTCTATATTCTACTTGCACGCCTGCTACAGGTTCGTCTAATAATAATAAATCACAGTCATTTGCCATGGTAATTGCCAGGGTTAGTAATTTTTGTTGCCCATAAGATATGTTTTTAGCCAGCGAATCTTTGACATTTTCTAAGTGTGTTATTGTTAAGAATGTATTGATTTTTTCTTGGTAGTTATTATATTCAGGTGCTTTAAAAAAGGCGCTGGTAATTTTCTCATCTGTTTTATTTTTAAAAGACAGATAGATGTTTTCCGTAACACTCAATGATGGGATGATTCTTAGATTTTGAAAAGTGCGAGAAATGCCCAAACTTGCGATTCTGTATGGCTGTTGGTTTGTAATATTATCACCTTTAAATGCTATTTTTCCGCTATCCGTTTTTAAAAAGCCACCAATCAGGTTGAATAAAGTGGTCTTGCCACTACCATTAGCCCCCATAAGGGCATAAATTTTCCCCTCTTTAAAAGTGTAGGAAAAATCATTTAATACAACTTGTTCGCCAAATGATTTGTTGAGTTTATCTACAATTAACATATCTTAGCCAAACACAATGGTTTTGTTATTACAGGTTAGTACACGGTCTTCAAGGTGGTATTGTAAGCCTTTGGCAAGGGTAACTTTTTCAATATCCTGCCCCATCTTTTGCATTTCTTCTGCACTATCACCGTGGTCAACTCGCAGGACATCTTGCTCAATAATTGGACCTTCATCTAACTCACTGGTGACATAATGACAGGTTGCACCAATAAGTTTAACACCCCGCTGTGCAGCACGCTCATAAGGATTAGCACCTACAAATGATGGCAAGAAAGAATGATGGATATTGATAATCTTACCACTATATTTATCGCACATTGCTTTTGGAATAATTTGCATATAACGCGCAAGCACAATTACATCAGGTTGGAAGACATCAACTGCCTCCATCATCTTTGCCATATCAACTGCTTTAGTATTTTTATGAATAGCAATTTTTTTGAAGTCTACATCATACCAACTGGCAAGTTTTTTTAATTTATCGTGGTTAGACAAAACACCCACAATTTCACCTTCGAGTTCGTGCTCATGACCGCGGTGTAATAAATCAGCCACACAATGTGAGGATTTAGAGCCCATAATCAAAATACGCTTTAAATGAGAAG
>JAQRMW010000196.1 GCA_028599075.1 Urechidicola sp.
CTTTTTGTATTAAAAACAACATTTTTTTGCTAAATTGCACTATAATTTTTCTTTAAAAGATTAAAAGGGTTCTTATCTTTTTTAGAAAAACGAAAAAAACTAATTTTTAGAACCCACCTTACCTAATTTATTTATTTCTGAACCTTCAGCTATACGTTCTCCGCTACCTGGCCTAAGAGTAATAAATTGAGTATTAATACCTGGTGCTGAAACATTATAAAGGTCTTTTGCACTTTCCTGATAACCATTCCAACTACAATTGGCTGTACCTGTAGGTGGATACATCATAGAGCCTAACGAACCAGATTCAACTGTGGATGGGTAGATATAATCATTTAACCCATGCAATTCTCTAACAACAGCTCCTCCTGTAGTTAAACTCCAGTTTGTTCCAACAATGGATGCTACTGAATTCACCTGTACACCACCGTAATTATAATTTAATTGAATTGGTACACTAATCCCTCCAAAAGAAATTTCATATAAAGGAATTGTAATATTAGTTTTCCCAGTGTATTCATTTATAGGTAAAAAATTGGCTTGACTAAATGCCATTGCTTCAGGAGAATTTGTCGGTATAAATTGTTCAATTCCTGGTCGTTCTTGTGCGTGAATAAGAAGTGTAATTAAAGAACAAAACAATAAGAATGTTTTTTTCATGGATATGGTTATTTGATTAATAAAATTTCAAGTGATAAAACTACTACACCTTTTTAAATGAAGTGTGTAATTTTCCCATACAATGTGTATGGGAAAATTAAAGGGTAAATTCAAAATAAATATTCATTTTTGTGGGTCAAAGAATTTATTAATGAATATAAAATCCATTTTATCCAAAAAAGTAAGGGCTTATAACCTCCAAGAGCTCATGGTAACACTTGTTATCATTGGAATACTTGTGTTAATTGCCTTGCCAGCATTAATGCCATTAATTTCAAGAGCAAAAAGTGTAGAGGCTCAAAATCAGCTAAAACATTTATACAATACAGAAAGGCAATACTTTTATATGCATTCAAAATATACTATAGAAATTGATGCTATTGATTTTGAAGTTCCAAAAACAGTGAACGAAAATGGAACAGCTAATTACACCTATGAGATTATAGAAGCAACTGGTAATACATTTAAAGCAAGAGCAACTGCCATTGCAGATTTTGATGGAGATGGTGTTTTTAACGTTTGGGAGATAAATCAAGACCAGCAATTGAAAGAGGTGGTAAAGGATTAAAGAAAAAACCCATCCTAAATCCTTCCTACTTCGACTCCGCTCAGTACAGGCTCGGAAGAACTTTTAGTAAAAAAAATATTTATGAACGTCCTCTTAAAAACCATATTAATACTGCTTCTAGTAGCTATTCTTTACCAAGACCTTAAAGAACGAATGGTGTACTTAGCTCTGTTTGGTTTAACAACAATATTATTGGTGTATTTACAATTACAAGAAATAACATCATCGGTTGTTATGGTTTCCTCATTACTTAATATAAGTGTAGTTGCAATAGTCGTTTTGGTCTTATCTATCTATTCCAAATTAAGATTAAAAAAACCACTCAAAGAAACTTTTGGTTTGGGTGATGGCTTGTTTTTTATAGTACTCGCCATTGGATTCCCAACAGCAACATTTTTGGTGTTGTTTTCATTTTCATCACTGTTTTCATATGCACTATTTCTAGTGTTAAAACCTAATCTAAAAATTAAGACCGTACCCTTGGCAGGATTTCAAGCTTTGTTTTTAGCCATTGTTTTGGTTTTGAACGAATCGTTTTCATTTGTTGAATTATATACTATTTGATAAATGGAATTAGATTTTAATATACCTACCCAATTACAACAACTCATTAGTGCAGAACAGGCACATCATTACAATATTATTCCATGTAAGCAGCACAACGGAACACTCGTTTTTAAAACTGATAATCAACGGCAAGATTTAGAAAAAGAATTACAAATCATCTTTGGTAAAGAAATAGAGTTGGTAAATGAATCTAAAGAAACCATTCAAAAATACTTAACCTTAAACTACCGACAACAATCCAACACCAACAAAAGCTCTGAACTGCATTTTTCAGAAGATTTTTTACTGAATATCATTCACGAAGCAAAATCATTGGGAAGTAGTGATATTCACTTTGAAGTATTTGAAGAGCAAAGCAGAATCCGTTTTAGAATTGATGGTAAATTGTTGGAACGCTATCTCATTCCACAACAAGAATATCCAACCTATGTAAACCGTATCAAAATATTGTCTCAATTGGATATTTCAGAAAAGAGATTGCCACAAGATGGACGTATTAACATCAAAAATGAGCAAGAAGAATTTGATATTAGAGTATCTGTATTACCAACCTTACATGGAGAGAAAATAGTTTTGCGGTTGCTTTCTAAAGATACCACTGCTATAGAATTGGATGTTCTAGGTTTTACTGATTTGGAAATAAAACGGTATAAAGAGAGTATTAAAAACCCCAATGGTATCATCTTAATTTCTGGACCAACAGGTTCAGGTAAAACTACTACCTTATATGCAACACTCAAGCTTTTAAATACAGCTGACACCAATATATTAACCATTGAAGACCCAATTGAATATACTTTAGAGGGCATCAACCAAGTACAGCTAAAAGAAAACATAGGACTTGATTTTGCAAGCACTTTGAGAACCTTTCTAAGACAAGATCCTGACATTATTATGGTTGGTGAAATACGTGATGCTGCAACAGCTAATATGGCAATAAGAGCTGCTTTAACTGGTCATTTGGTGTTGTCAACCATTCATACAAATTCTGCTTGGGCTACCGTTTCAAGATTGGTGGATATGGGAGTGCCTCCTTTTCTAATTGCAAGTACCTTAAACGTAAGTGTTGCACAGCGTTTGGTTAGAAAGTTATGTAATCAATGCAAAAAGAAATCCCCAATAACAAGTGATTTGTTTCCAGAAAATTTTAGCGCAGAAAACACAATTAAATATCATTATACAGCCCAAGGATGTGAGGTGTGTTACCATACAGGGTATTCAGGTAGAAAAGCCATTTATGAGATTATACCAATCACCAAGGAACTTATAAAACAAATCAAAGACAATGTGTTAGAGATAGATGATTATTTGAAAGAGAACAGAATTGAAACTATAAAAAGTAATGCCCTTAAACTGATTCAGTCTGGAGAGACTTCTATTGAAGAAGTGTATTCACTTTTAACAAACTAAATTGATACATGAACACATATAAAAAACACATTCTCTCAGTTGCTCTATTCTTATTTGTGATAGGTATTGGGTATTCACAAGAAGATGACAGAATAGCGCAGCTACGCTTAAAATTAGAGAGTATAGAGGTAGACACACCAGGACTTATTGAGCGAGCAGATATCAATGTGAGTAATATTCTGCTTCCTGATTTCTTACGAATTTTAATGGATGCGCATGAGGTGAATATTACTATTTCTAATGACTTAAATACCATCACATTTAGTAATAACTTTTCAAATGCAAGTGTTTCAGAAATACTCATTTTTCTTTGTAAAGAATTTGAATTGGATATTGATTTTATGGGTAATATATTGTCCATTCATAAACTCATCCCAGATATAGAACCCTACATAAAAAAAGAAGGTTCAAGATAGTTTAGGGAAATTTATATCTTTGTAAATTATTGAGAAACAATGAAGAACAAGTATATTTTCCGTTCCCGAATTTCTGAGAAGAAATTTAGACAAATTTTAAAGCTCT
>JAQRMW010000197.1 GCA_028599075.1 Urechidicola sp.
CTATGGAATGCCTATTTTGGATGCTGAAAATGCAAAAAGTATCATTATCAATAAACGAACAATGAATCCTGGTTATGCCGGAATTCAAAATGAACTATTCTTTAATGATAAAACATCTATGTTATTTGGTGATGCAAAATCTGTTATTCAAAAATTAATATCTGAATTAAAAGGAATGTAGAATTGTAATAATTAAATATTTTAAAAAGTCATCTAGATTATTTCTAGATGACTTTTTTTTATACAATAACTTATATTTTTTTATACTTTAGCAGTCTAATAAAATTGCCATGTCAGTAAGATTAAAAGGAGATAAAGAAATAAGTAAGGTTTTAACTATAAAACAGAAAGCCTTACGAATAAACCTTAACGATAATATTTACGGCACTTTTGCCGAAATTGGTGCAGGACAAGAGACTGTACGTAATTTTTTTAGAGCAGGTGGTGCATCAGGAACAATTGCTAAAGCAATGAGCGCCTATGATAAAGATTTTTCTGATGCAATTTATGGAGTTGAAGATGACAATCGCTATGTAACAGAAGCACGTCTTACAAGAATGCTTACCCATGAAATTCATTTAATTGAAGATCGTTTAAGTCGCGAAAAACATCCCGAAAAACTATTCTTTGCATATGCCAATACTGTTGCCACTATAGATTTTGCAAAAAATTTTAAAGGTCATGGCTGGATAGGTTTTAAATTTCAATTAAACCCCCTCGAAGGCTACAATGAAATCATCATGCATTTTCGCTTTAAAGAAAATGACGCCAAATTACAACAAGAAACGCTTGGTGCTCTTGGGGTTAATTTAATTTATGGCGCCTTTTATTTACACGACAATCCAAAAGATTTATTAAAATCTTTTTATGATAATATAGATAAAGATCAGATAGAAATTGACATGATTAATTTCTCTGGATCTAGATTTGCGTATGTTGACAATCGTTTAATGAGTTTGCAGTTGGTTAGAAATGGTATGACAAATGCTGTAATGTTTGGCCCTGACGGAAACAACTTATTACCCGCTCAAGAATTATACAAAAAAAATATTCTTGCACTAAGAGGTAGCTTTAGACCTGTAACAAAGGTCAATATAGATATTTTTCAAAAATCTCAAGAATTATTTTTAAAAGAAAAAAAGGTTGCAAAAGAAAACACAAAAGTAATTGTTGAAATTACTCTTTCAAACCTACGCTCTGAAGGTGAAATTAATGAGCGTGACTTTTTAGACAGAGCAGAATTACTTTGTTCTTTGGGGCAAAATGTAATGATTACCAACTTTCAGGAATATTATAAATTGGTTGAGTATTTTTCTGAATTTACCAAAGCTAGAATGGGATTGGCAATGGGGGTTTATAATTTAATTGAAATATTTGATGAAAAATATTATCGAAATTTAAGTGGTGGAATTCTAGAAGCTTTTGGAAAACTATTCTTTAAAGATCTAAAAGTGTATTTGTACCCGTTAAAAAATCATGACACTGGAGAATTAATAACTAGTGAGAATTTAAAAGTACATCCTCGTATGAAAGAACTATACAAATTCTTTAAATACAATGGTAAAATGCTAGATATTAAAGATTTTAATCCAGACATTTTAGATATTTTATCTAGAAATGTTCTTAAAATGATTGTTAACGGAGAAAAAGGTTGGGAAGAAATGCTTCCAGAAGGTATACCCGAAATTATTAAAGACGAACGTTTATTTGGCTACAGTAAAAGAAATTTTGAGAAAAAAAAGGCCTAATCCTTATTATTAATTAAACCTTTTGTATTTTTCATGGTCTAAAATCAAAATGCATTTGTGACCAGCGAACAAGAATTATTAGCTCAACTTAAAAATAAGCAAACTCAAGAAAATGCTTTTCGCATTTTGATGGGGCAATATAAAGAACGTTTGTATTGGTACATCAGAAAGATTGTGGTATCACATGCCGATGCAGATGATGTATTGCAAAACACCTTTGTAAAAATTTATAGAAATATTGATAAATTTAAAGGAGATAGCAAATTGTATTCTTGGATGTATCGCATTGCTACAAATGAATCTATCACATTTATCAACAAAAGAGCAAAGCAAAATAATGTCGACATTACAGAATATCAACATAACTTAGCCAATACCTTACAAGAGGATGTTCATTTTAGCGGATCAGAAATTCAGCTTATCTTGCAAAAAGCAATCGCCACATTACCAGAAAAACAACAACTTGTATTTAAAATGAAGTATTTTGATGAGATGAAATACAATGATATGTCTGAGGCTCTAGATACCAGTGTAGGAGCACTTAAAGCATCTTATTTTCATGCAGTTAAAAAAATAGAAAAAATAATTACATCCCATTAAACCAAAAGAAAATTAAAGCGTCTAACTATTGATATGACACCAGAAGAATTAAAAAATATCGCTCCTAAATTATCTGAACTAAAAGCAATGAAAACTGGTTTTGAAGTTCCTAATGGTTATTTTGAATCACTAGAAGATAAGGTGATATCAAAAATAAAATCAGACGTTATTAAAGATATTCCTGAAGGTTATTTTGATACAATTGAAGATCGGGTATTTGAAAAAATAAAAAGAGAAGACCCAAAGGTAATTAGTTTAAAAAGTAGGTTGGTTAAAATAGCTGCACCATTAGCAATTGCTGCTTCTATCCTATTATTAATTACTTTGCAACTTTTTAAAACAAGCAATGAAGATATTTTTGCAAACCTTGAAACTTCAGAAATTGAAACTTGGATTAACAATGGCGACTTAGACCTTAATACTTTTGAAATTACCTCGGTTTATAATGATGCTAATTTTGAAAATATAGAATTGTATGATTCGTATTCTGATAATGACCTTTTAGAATACTTAGACGATATTGATCTAGAATCTCTTATTTTAACCAACTAAAATGAATTTTATGAAACGAGCATGCAAAATGTTTATCGCCCAGAGAATGAAAATAGCGAACTGCATGTGACCTAATTAAATAATAAAAACTAACACATGAAAAATAAATACATTATCATATTAATTCTTTTTCTCTTTGCTACACACACAAATGCACAAAGAGGAAAAGAAAAAGAAGACCAATTAAAGGCTTTAAAAATTGGGTATATTACCCAAACGCTTGATTTAAAATCGGATGAGGCACAATACTTTTGGCCAATTTACAACGAACATCAAGATAAAATTCATGAGCTCAGAAGAAATAATAAACGAGAATTAATGGAGCAAATAAAGAGTAGCGGTGGTATAGATGCTATCTCTGAGAAAGATGCCGAAAAAATCTTAGATGAATTTATAGCAATTGAAAATGAAATTCAACAAGAGCAAGCAAAAATGTATGCTGAGCTTAGAGAAGTTATTTCTGCTAAAAAGATTTTAAAATTACATCATGCCGAAAATGAATTCAATCGTAAAATCTTACAACGCTTAAGGAAAGAAAAAGCTGATAGCCGAAAAAGACCATGAAAAAAGGGAAGCAATCGCTTCCCTTTTCTATTTTGAATACATTTTTTTTCGTAATTCTTTTACTTTCTTATCTGCTAGATATTCATCAAAAGTTGAAAGTCTGTCAATAACACCATTCGGTGTAATTTCTATAATTCTATTTGCAACTGTCTGTGCAAACTCATGATCATGTGTTGAGAAAATTACTGTTCCCTTAAAATTCTTAAGCGAATTGTTAAACGCCTGAATAGATTCTAAATCTAGATGATTTGTTGGCTCATCTAGCATCAAAACATTGGCTCTTACCATCATCATTTTAGAAAGCATACATCGCACTTTTTCTCCTCCAGAAAGCACATTGCATTTTTTTAACGCTTCTTCTCCACTAAAAATCATCTTTCCTAAAAACCCTCTAACAAATACTTCTTCACGCTCTTCTTCAGTAGTTGCATATTGTCTTAACCAATCTACTAAATTTAAAGAAGCATCTTGAAAATATTCAGAATTCTCTACAGGCAAATATGATTGTGAAGTTGTAACACCCCAAGCAAACTTACCTGCATCAGCTTGCACTCTATTGTTTAGTATTTCATAAAAAGTAGTGACAGCTCGCGAGCTTTTTGAAATCAATGCTACTTTATCTCCTTTGTTTAAATTAAAATGAATGTCGCTAAATAGTACTTCACCATCTACAGTTTTAGACAGCCCTTCAATATTTAAAATTTGATCTCCTGCTTCTCGATCGCGTTCAAAAATAATAGCAGGATAACGACGACTAGATGGCTTAATATCTTCAACGTTTAATTTCTCAATCATCTTTTTTCTACTCGTGGCTTGTTTTGATTTTGCAACGTTTGCAGAAAAACGACGAATAAATTCTTCTAATTCTTTTTTCTTATCCTCAGCCTTTTTATTTTGTTGTGCGCGTTGTTTTGCAGCTAACTGACTACTCTCATACCAAAAAGTATAGTTACCAGAATAGTTGTTTATTTTTCCAAAATCAATATCAGAAATATGCGTGCAAACCGCATCTAAAAAGTGACGGTCATGCGATACAACAATTACAGTATTGTCATAATTTGCCAAGAAGTTTTCTAACCAACTAATGGTTTCAAAATCTAAATCATTGGTAGGTTCATCCATAATCAACACATCAGGATTACCAAATAATGCCTGTGCAATTAATACACGTACTTTAGATTTACCATCTAAATCACCCATCAAAGTATAATGCTGGTCATCTTTAATTCCAAGAGAAGACAACATTGTTGCTGCATCACTTTCAGCAGTCCAACCACCCATTTCTTCAAATTTCTCTCCTAACTCTCCTGCTTTAATTCCGTCTTCATCAGAAAAATCTGGCTTCGCATAAATAGCATCCAACTCTTTCTTTAAATCAAACAAAGGTTTGTTACCTATCATCACCGTTTCTAAAACTGGTAACTCATCAAATGCAAAGTGATCTTGCGATAAAACCGACATTCTTTTACCCGGTTCTAAATGCACATGCCCTGAAGTTGGATCTTGCTTACCTGATAATATTTTTAAGAAAGTTGATTTACCAGAACCATTTGCTCCGATAATCCCGTAGCAATTTCCTTGAACAAACTTTGTGTTTACCTCATCGAATAAAATCCTCTTTCCGAATTGTACTGATAAATTTGATACTGAAAGCATAAGCTAATGTGTTTTTTAAAATTTTTGCAAAAGTAGGGAAAATAACAGAAAATAATTCTATTTTAAATAGATGAATTTTTAGGATTTTTGCTCTAAAAAATTAGTAGAGTTTATTGAATTTTTGAATGTTAAACTTTAGCATTTATGATTCTGCTTTTTTAACATGTGTTTAACAGCCAATGTGAAGACTATTTGTACTTTTGTTTGCGAACAACAATTTATATGAAAAATAAAATACTTTTAAACCTCATATTACTTTTCATTACTGCTATTACACTTACAAGTTGTACTGGTACTAATGAAACTTGTGATGCTACTTATTTTGGAGGTCATGTAATTAACCCTAAACAAAACTTTGTTTTACTTTCAAAAAATGACAAAGTAATTGATAGCATTTATCTTGACAACTACAATAACTTTATTGCGGAAGTAAATGTTGACGAAGAAGGGTTGTATTCTTTTAACCATGGTATCGAATACCAATACATTTATTTTGAGCCAAAAGATAGTATCTTAATTAGACTTAACACTTGGGATTTCGATGAGTCACTAGCATTTAGCGGAAGAGGTTCAGAAAAAAACAATTTCTTGATAACGCTATATCTTCAAAATGAAAAAGAAGAACAAAACTTTAGCCCTTATTACAATTTGAACAGTGAAAAATTTGAAGAAAAAATTACTTCTTCAAAAGCAATGAATAATTTTTTATACGAGCAATTAAAAGAATCAGGGATAGAAATTACTCCTAAATTTGATCAACTTGCACAGATAGCTATCAATTATCCTCTAGATAGAAAAAAGGAGTTTTACCCCTTTATCCATAAAAATCGTTTTCAATTAAATGATTACCCTACAGTTTCTGACACATATTTTGATTTCAGAAAAAGCATTGATTTAAATCAAGAAGAGTTTATCAATTTTGCTCCATATTACAGTTATGTGAGTAGCTATATAAATGTGATTTCTTATAAGAATAAGCCAATGGACTCGAACCAAACGGTTGAAGTCCTTAACACTATTATTGATAACATTACGATTGAACGACTTAAAAACATGCTTCTTAGACAAACTATTTACAATGATTTTAGAGAGGCGCAAATGTCATGTGCTATTAATAAAGAAGCTCTTAAAATTTTTAATGACAACTGTACTAATGAAGATTTTTTAACTCAAATTAACGCATTAGCCGCCGACTGTGATGAAGTCACTCAAAACGACAACATTGATAATTTTGAAGTGTTAAGCACTACGAATGAAACTCTAAAAATTAATTCTATCATCAAAAACAAAAAAGCAGTTATTTATTTTTGGTCACCAACAATTATTAGTCCAAGTATGTTGGTGAAAAAAATAAAATATTTAGAGTTAAAATACCCTAAATTGATGTTTATTGGTATTAATATGGATCCTACAGAATTAAGTAATAAAGTAAATTCAAAATTACGAAATCAATACAGTTTACCTAAAACGAGTAGCGCTCATAATTTTGTGAAAAGTTTAGAACCAAGAACCATTTTAATTGACAATAATGGTATTGTTACCAATAGCTTCACTTATTTAACTTCACCTCATCTAGAAAGGCAATTAACTCTTTTAGAAGAAAAATAAACCTGTTAATACTTCCATAATTTAGACTGCTCTATAAAAATTAAATCTAATTTAGACCATTGTCTTGTTTTTAAACAGTACTTTTGCGCCCTCATAATCAGATTTGTAGACACGGGTGTGTCTGTGGATCACAAACATAGTATAATGTCTACATTTAAAGATTTAGGTTTAAGACCTGAAATTATTAGTGCCCTAACTGAACTTGGGTATGAAAATCCAACAGAAATTCAAGAAAAAGCGATTCCACAAGTAATTGCATCAACTCAAGATTTAAAAGCTTTTGCACAAACCGGAACTGGTAAAACAGCTGCATTTAGCTTGCCAATTCTAGAAAAAATTGATTTAAACAACAATCAAGTACAAGCAATAATTTTATCTCCAACTCGTGAGCTAGCAATACAGATTGCAAGAAACATTGAAGAATTCTCAGCACATTTAAAAGGCTTTAGAGTTGCTGCAGTATACGGTGGCTCTGATATTAACGGGCAAATTCGAAAGCTTAGTAAAGGAGTGCAAATTGTAGTTGGTACTCCTGGTAGAACAGTAGATTTAATTAAACGTAGAAAATTACGCTTAGATTCTGTTGAATGGTTGGTTTTAGACGAAGCTGATGAAATGCTGAACATGGGTTTCAAAGATGAATTAGATCAAGTATTAGAAGCAACTCCAGACACAAAACAAACATTACTTTTTTCTGCAACATTCCCAAGAGAAGTAGATAGAATAGCTAGAAATTACATGAGTGATCCAATGCAAATTGATGCAGGAAAACGTAATTCTAGCACAGACAATGTAACTCACGAATATTATGTTGTAACGGATAGAAATAGATACCCTGCATTAAAACGCATTGCAGATATCAACCCTGATATCTACGGAATTATTTTCTGCAGAACACGTAGAGAAACTCAAGAAGTTGCAGATAAACTAATTCAAGATGGCTATAGTGCTGATTCTCTTCATGGTGAGTTATCACAAGCGCAACGTGATTTAGTAATGAATAAGTTTCGTAAAAAAACATTACAAATATTAGTAGCTACTGATGTTGCAGCTCGCGGACTAGACGTAGATAATTTAACACATGTCATTAATTATAAACTTCCAGACCAAATAGAATCATATACACACCGTAGTGGTAGAACTGGAAGAGCTAATAGTACTGGTATTTCTATTGCAATTGTTTCTCCAGGCGAAAGAAGAAAACTCGCTCCTATTGAAAGAATAATTGGTAAGAAGTTTGTTCAAATGCAAGTTCCTGATGGTAAAGATATTTGTAAAAAACAATTATTAAAATTAATAGATAAAGTAAATGACTTTGAAGTAAATGAAAGTCAAATAAGTGAATACTTACCTACAATACAAGAAAAATTAGAAGGTTTAGATCGTAACGAATTAATAAAACGTTTTGTATCGATTGAATTTAATAGTTTCTTAAGTTATTACGCAAACGCAAAAGACTTAAACGATTTATCAAGATCTAAAAACGAAAGAGGAGATAGAGGTGAGCGCGGAGAAAGAGGTGAACGAAGAGGTAGAAGAAATGACGAGAATATGTCTCGTTTCTTTATCAACATTGGCCGTAAAGACAAGTTAAATCCTGCTCGATTGATTGGGTTAATCAACGAACAAGCGATTGCAAAAAATATTGAAATTGGTCAAATTGAGATATTAGATACTTTCTCTTTCTTTGAGTTAGATAAAAACTTTACTTCAGAAACTGTTGATGCATTCCAAAAAAATGATGTGTCTTTTGAAGGACGTGGTGTAAATGTAGAAATCACAGAAAAGAAAAGAGCTGGTAGTCGTGGAGGAAAACGCAGAAGTAGTGGTGGCGGAAGAAGTCATAGAGGACAAGGTGGTGAACGCAAAGAAAGACGTTCTAAGCCAGCAGAAGATAGAGGACCAAAAAGCATGAATACTTCAGGCTTTGGAAGAAGTAGAAAAGATAGAGGTGGCAGAAGACATAGTTAATGCTGTCATTGTAAATAATAAAAAACTTCCAATTCAAATTGAATTGGAAGTTTTTATTTTCTAGTTTTTCAATTCTGGATTTACATCCAAAATATTGTTATTAATATAGTTTAAAATAAATTCATCAGTAAAAAAATCACTGCCAACCAACTTATCTTTTTTTAGCAATTCTTGAATATCAATCTTTTGATATTGGGTTAACATTTCTTTAGATATATCTCTGTAGCTATAATGCCAAGGTTCGTATTTAAAGCCTTTTCTATTTTCATTATTAGTATAAACCAAATAAAATCCAAAGGTATTGGCATTGGCATCCATCCACTTTTTTAAGTTTACAAAGACTCCTTTGTTTTCAAAATGAAACGTTTCTAGCACACTCTCTGGGCGTTCTACATTAGCGTCAATTATATCTATATCTGTTCCCCAATGATGACGAGAAGTTCCTGGTATTGTAGAATATTCAATTATTTTATGAATTGCTTCTTTTGGCGACAATCCATTCTCAGTAAAACGTTTGTATTTACGGGTCCAAATACGGGTTTGATGCTCGTAACTTCGGTAACTAGAAACAACTTCAATATTAATTCCGTCTCTCAAAGCAGCTTCTTGCATCTTTAAAAAAGAATCATGTGCTTCTTTTTGCAATAGATAACCATCAC
>JAQRMW010000198.1 GCA_028599075.1 Urechidicola sp.
CCTAAGAAAGTGGCTAATGACATTCCTCCCAGAAGTGCCATACCCATTACTTTTCTAGCTTCTGCTCCAGACCCTGATGCAACAACTAATGGAAATACACCAAGTATAAATGAAAATGCTGTCATTAATATAGGCCTAAACCTCGATTTTGCTGCTGCCATTGCCGCATCAAAAAGAGATAAACCTTTTTTAAATTCGTCATTGGCAAACTCAACAATTAAGATGGCATTTTTGGCCGCCATCCCAATTAACATTACAAATGATACTTGGGCAAAAATATTATTTTCAAAAGTTGGACTTATTAATCTTCCTACCCAAAGAGCAAACAAGGCTCCGAAAATAGCAAATGGTGTTCCCATTAAAATAGCAAATGGCAATGACCAACTTTCATATTGTGCAGCTAAAATTAAGAATACAAATACGAGTGAGAATGTTAAGATAACTCCTAAAGATCCTGAGGCTTTTTCTTCTTGAAACGACATGGCATTCCACGTATAACCCATATCAGCAGGCAACACTTCTGCAGCTACTTCTTTTAAGGCATTACGCGCATCATCAGAGGTGTAACCTTCTGCAGGCCCTCCTGTTATTTCAACAGACCTATATAAGTTAAATCGTGTAGTATAGTCGGGACCTGAGATTGGAACAACAGTAGCCACTGTTGAAAGCGGCACCATTTCACCTTTATTGTTTTTTATAAAAAATTTATTAATTCCTGTTTCATCAACACGATACTCAGGTTCTGCCTGAATATAGGTTTTATACAAGCGTCCAAAACGAGTAAAATCATTCACATAAGCACCTCCCATAAATGCCCCAATAGTAGTATAAAGGTCATTTAAATTGACACCTAATTTTAAAGCCTTTTCCTTATCTATATCTAAAAATCGTTGAGGAACTGTCGCCTGAAAAGTAGTACTTGCTCTTCCAATTTCTGGTCGTGCGCTTGCTGCTTTAATAAATTTCATAGTATTTTCAGCAAGATATTGAGGAGTATTACCAGCTCTATCTTGCAACATCATACTAAATCCAGAACCGTTTCCTAAACCGGGAATTGCAGGTGGTCCAAATGCAAAAACTTGTGCTCCTTTAATACCGACAGCTAATTTTTTATTAAGTTCTAAAATGATTTCATCTGTAGTTCGATCTCTATCAGCCCAATTTGTTAATGAAACAAATAAGAACCCTGTATTAGAAATCATTGCTCCCGAAAGAATACTAAACCCTGTCGCAGTAGTTACATATTCTACTTCAGGAACATCTAATAATATTTGTTCAATATCTTTTGTAATAACTTCAGATCGTTGAATAGATGCAGCATTAGGCAATTGTACATTAACATACAAATAACCCATATCTTCTTCAGGAATAAATCCTCCAGGAACTAAACTTCCAAAAATTCCAGCTCCAATTGTCATCAATACAATAAAGACTACGGAACGCTTTAATTTTCTACTAACAATACTCGCAAAACTCATATACGAGTTAGTCGTTTTATCCATCCCTTTGTTAAACTTTCCGAAAAACCAACCCAATGGTCCTTTATATGGTTTTGGCTCTTTTAACAATAATGAACATAATGCTGGACTCAATGTCAATGCATTTACAGATGACACTAATACAGACACCACAATTGTAATTGCAAATTGTTGGTAAAGCAATCCTGTGATTCCTGCCATACCTGCTACCGGAATAAATACAGCTACCAATACTAAAGTTGTAGCAATTACTGGTGCAGTTACTTTGCGCATCGCATCTAAGGTTGCTTCTTTGGCATTCATCCCTTTGGCAATATTTACTTGCACAGCTTCCACAACTACAATGGCATCATCTACCACAATACCGATGGCTAATACCAATCCTAAAAGTGATAATACATTAATTGTAAAACCCAATGCAGGGAAAAACATAAATGCTCCAATTAATGAAACGGGAATTGCCAGGGTCGGAATCAATGTTGCGCGCCAATCTTGAATAAAGATAAACACCACCAACACAACTAATATTAGTGCAATAATTAAGGTGACCACAATATCTTTAATACCAGCATCAATTGCTTTTGTGGTATCTAAAGAGATATCATATTTTATACTTTCTGGAAATTCTGTAGCTAGAATTGCCATTTCAGATTTTATAGTTGCTGCTAACTCAGTAGCATTTGATCCCGGAGCTTGATACAAAGCAATAATTCCTGCAGTTTTCTCATTCAAACTAGCCTTCATTTTATAGCTTTCTACTCCTAAGCTTATACTCGCAACATCTTTTAATTTTATTTGTGACCCATCACTTTGAGTCCTCACGACAATATCTCCAAAGGCTTCTTCAGAATTAAAACGTTCTGGTAAACGAACTGTATACGTAAACTGAGTTCCTGCAGGAGCTGGTTCTGCTCCAAATTTACCACCTGGAACAATAATGTTTTGTTCGTTAATCGCGTTGATAATTTCTGGAACTGTCAACCCTAATTGAGAAAGTCTATCTGGCTTTACCCAAATCCGCATAGAATAATCCGATGCACCCAATACATCAACTCTACCAATTCCTTTTATCCTCGCTAACTTATCTTTAATATTGATGAGTGCATAATTTCCTAAAAAATCTTGGTCATACCTTCCATCCGAAGTCAAGGTAACCAACATCAAAATATTAGGCAATGACTTTTGAGTTGTCACTCCTAATTTTGTCACTGAAGCTGGTAACTTTGCCGATGCTGCAGATACTTTATTTTGAGCCAAAACGGTATTCATATCTGGGTCAGTACCCACATCAAATGAAATATCGATAGCCATAGATCCATCATTGGCATTGGTAGATTTCATATAAATCATATTATCTACCCCATTAATTTGTTGCTCTAAGGGTGTTGCCACAGACTCTTCAACACTAATGGCATTTGCCCCAGTATAATTTGCGCGAACTTGCACAATTGGTGGTGTTAAATTTGGGTATTGCTCAATTGGCAACCCTATCAATGAAACAGTACCGACAATCACAATTACTATTGCAATAACAATAGCTACAATTGGCCTGTGTACAAAAAAGTTTCCTTTATCTTCAGCCATAACTATTGTTTGTTAGTTGATTCATTTTCATAAGGAGTAACCACAGGAATCACTTCCATACCTGGCCTTGCTTTTTGCAAACCTTCCAAAATTATTTTATCTCCAGATTTTATTCCTTCTTTGATAATAGTATATCCTGGAATTTTTTCTCCAATTTTAACTTGAACAGCTTCTACTTTATTTTCAGCATTCACCACCAAAACCGAATATTGTCCTTGCAACTCTGATAAACATTGTTGAGGAACGATTATCGCATCTTTTACATCCATTACTTTAATCTTCACTCTAGCGAATTGACCAGGGCGAATAAGCCTCTTAGGATTTGGAAAAGATGCTTGTAATAATATCGTACCAGTAGATGAATCAACATTTCTATCTATAAAGTCAATTTTCCCTATGTGATTATATAAAGAACCATCTGATAAAATTAATTGCACTTCAACAATATCTTTGTTTCTCTCAATTTTATTTTTCGATTCCTCAGCATAAGATCTTGCTGCTCTTAGGTATTCATTTTCAGAAAGAAAAAATTGCACAAGAATCGTATTGATATTGGACACCGTATTCAAAATAACAGGATTTGGATCTTTACCTACATACTCTCCCTCACGTGCCAAAGTTCTTCCAATAATCCCATCAATTGGGGAAACTATTTTTGTATAACTCAAATTAATATTTGCGATATTTAAATCTGCCTTGGCAGCATTTAATGCAGAAACAGAAGCATCTCTTTGTGCTTGTGCCATATCCAATTCACGCTGACTTACAGCATCCATCGCTGCCAAAGGCTTTACCCTCTTCAAATCACTTTCGGTTTGCACTAAAATAGTTTCTGCTTGTGCTACCATACTTTGTTTACCAACAACTGCCTCCATAAACGGGGCGGGGTCAATTACATATAAAAGATCACCTTTCTTAACTCTGCTACCTTCTTCAAAATGAATTCCTTCTATATAACCATCAACTCTAGCTCGAATCGGGATATCTTTCTCACCATAAATTTGCCCTACAAATTCCTCATAAATAGGAACTGTTTTTGGAACAACTTGATATACGTTTATTTTTTGTGGAGGTAAGGATTGAACTTCTTTTTCTTTACAGGATGAAAAAACAAAAAGCGAAACAACTAAAATAAGAATACTGTTTTTCATTTTACAAATTTGATTTGTTAGAATTTTACTAAATGTAAAAATAAAAAAAACCGAGCAGTAATACTCGGTTTTAGATAATTATATAGAGATTTAATTAATAATATGTAAATCTCTTAACTTTAGATATGTGTTTTGCCAATCTGATTACTTGATGACTATATCCATATTCATTATCATACCATATATATAGTACTACATTTTTACCACTCTTACTAGAGATAGTTGCTTTGCTATCAAAAATAGCTGGAGCCGAAGAACCAACAATATCAGAAGAGACTAACTCATTGTCTAATGAGTATTTAATTTGCTCAACCAATACACCTTCTAAAGCATATTGCTTTACCATTTCATTGATTTCTGAAACAGTTGCCGCTTTTTTCAAATTCAGATTTAATATTGCCAATGAACCATTTGGTACTGGAACACGAATAGCATTCGATGTTAATTTTCCTTCTAATGATGGCAATGCTTTTGCAACTGCCTTACCTGCACCAGTTTCAGTAATTACCATATTTAAAGCTGCTGCTCTACCTCTACGGTATTTCTTATGCATATTGTCTACCAAATTCTGATCATTGGTATAAGCATGTATCGTTTCTAAATGGCCATTATCTACTTCAAAACTATTCTCAATTACATTTAAAATTGGAGAAATTGCATTTGTAGTACATGAGGCAGCAGAAATAATATCGGTAGTGTCTGGGTTGACATCAAAATGATTGACACCATAAACAATATTTGGGACTCCTTTACCTGGAGCAGTCAACAATACTTTATTTACTCCTTTTGATTTTAAGTGACGACCCAAAGCTTTCTCATCTCTAAAAGCACCAGTATTGTCTATTACCAAAGCATCATTGATTCCACATTTTGTATAATCTATATCTTCAGGATTGTTTGCAGAGATAACATTTACTGTTGTACCATTTATTATTAAAGCTTGATTTTCTATATCAACACTTACGGTTCCAGAAAAATCTCCATGTACAGAATCGTTCTTTAAGAGTGATGCGCGTTTTTCTAAAATCGTTTTATTTATTTCTCCACGGGTAACAATTGCTCTCAATCGCATTTGTGTTCCTTTACCTGTGATACTCATCATTTCTCGTGCTACCAATCTACCAATTCTACCAAATCCATAAAGAATAACATCTTTTGGTTTTATTGAATCAGAATCCTGTGCTCCTTCTAATTTCTTACGCAAAAATTTATAGATATTACTATCAGCATCATCCATTTGATATTCATAAACTAGCTTACCTATATCAATTTTTGAAGGTGGCAATTTTAGTAATTTTAGAGTCTTTACTATCTCTACAGCATCAAAAATTGAAATTGGCTTTTCAACAAATTCTGTAGCATATTCTAAAAGGTTTAGAATTTCACTAACATTGCGGTCAATCAATTGATTTCTAAATAATATCAACTCAATAGTATTGTCATACCATAAATCACTTACCAATCTAATAAATTCGATAGATGCTCTACGCCTACTAGTTTGAAACGTAAGTTCTTGTTCGTAATTAGCTAATGCCATTTTTATAAATTTAGGTTTAAAATTCGGGGCAAATGTATAAAATCTAAAACGTTTTCGTAAATTAATTTGGTTCAAGATAACTTAAGAGGGTTATCTTTGATTAATTTTAGGGTGCTAATATACAAATTTTTATTTCTATAATTATAACGATATTCACATTCCTTTAAATGTAAAAAGAACTT
>JAQRMW010000199.1 GCA_028599075.1 Urechidicola sp.
AAGTGTGTACTTTTGTTCATATATCTGTTTTTGTTGTGAAAATTAAGATATATAAAAAAGAGGGAAATCCAACCATGGAAATCCCTCTTTTAAAAATGTTTATCGGACACTAATGATTAAATAATGTTAAATTTGTTTGATGTCTAACATTCTTAACTCTTAATCTTATGAAAAAACTGACGCTATCATTTATAGTAATTATTCTTATATCTTCTTTAACGTCTTATTCTCAAGAAAATGATACTGAGAAGAATTCAGTTACAGAATCAAAAGAACAACATCCAATACTCTCAAAACGATTTATTGCTAATGCAGGGTTATTTATTCCAACCAAAACATTAGAAGTTAGGATTGATGGTGCATCAGAAAATGAAATCATCAATTTTACCGAAGCTTTTGATTTTAATAGAAGTGAATCAACATTTGCTGCCAATTTTATGTGGCGATTTTCTAGAAATAAAAAATGGAGCTTGTCGGTAGAATACTTTGGAGTCAAAAGTAATCATAATGTTATGCTAGAAGATGAAATTGAATGGGAAGACGCAACATATCCTGTTGGGGTTTCTGTTGATGCAGGTTTTAGAATAAATATGTACCGTATCTTTTTTGGAAGAAGTATAGTGCAAAAACAAAACCACGAATTAGGAGGTGGGTTAGGTGTACACGCGATGGATATTAGAACGTTTATTGAAGGAAGTGCCTTTTTAGGAGATGCAGTTACACCAACTTTAGAAAGAAAATCTGTGAGTGTAGTTGCTCCTGTACCCAATATTGGTTTTTGGTATTATTATACTCCAAATGATAAATGGGCATTAACTGCTAGAGTAGATTGGTTTGCTATAACCATTGATAAATATGGTGGCTCATTATGGAACCTTGCCCCTGGTGTAAAGTATCAAGTTTTTAAAAATGTTGGAGTTGGATTAAATTATCGATACATCAAAACATCTATAGATGTTGATGAAACAAATTGGCATGGGGATGTTGATCTTATATTTCAAGGCCCCCTATTTACCCTAAGTGGTAACTTTTAATTTTAAAAAATAATAATGAAATTTAAATATGTATATATAGGCTTGCTCCTATTGTTTTTTAGTTGTTCAAACCCCACAAATGATGCTGCTTTTATTGATGAAGTTACAGGTAGGTATTTGTTTAATCACGATTCTGCTATAGAAGTTTATTTTCAAGAAAATGAATTGTTTTTAAAATGGAATGGTGCTGAGAATATCAAACCCTTAAAAACTGATGACTCAATATTTTTTGTAAAAGAAATGAATGAGAAGATTCAGTTCTTAACAAATCCTGAAGATGGAATCATGTATATATGTTTAGTCCCTAAAGAGGACAATATAAAAATCACATTTAATTACAAAAAGATTGGTGATGACGAAAAATTACCAAGCGAATATTTTGAAGCTAAAGAATATACAAAAGCTTTAGAAGGTTATTTAGCAATAAAAGAAAAGGATTCACTTAATCCTATTATAGAAGAGGTGCGGATAAACAGATGGGGGTATAATGAAATTAGAGATAAAAATTATGATGATGCTGTAGAAATATTTGCTATGAATGTAGCCATGTACCCTAACAGCTCTAATGTATATGATAGTTATGGTGAGGCATTATTTTATACTGGTGATACAGTCGCAGCTATTAAAAATTTTAAAAAATCACTCTCTATGGATTCTGGCAATAGAAATGCTAAACGCTATCTAGAACGTTTAGAAAAGAAAGAGTAGATGTCAGAGCAACTTAAATATCCAATTGGCAAAGCCAATATACCAAGTCAAATAACAGATAATTATCTCGAAGGATGGATATCTATCATAGAACATCATCCAGAAAAAATTGCACAATTAGTAGCTAATTTATCGGATGACCAACTCGATACTCCTTACCGAGAAAATGGGTGGACTATTAGGCAGGTAGTACATCACCTAGGCGATAGCCATACCAATAGTTATATCCGGTTTAAATGGACATTAACCGAATTTAAGCCAACAATAAAAGCATATCACGAAGATCGATGGGCAGAATTACAAGACTCAAAATATGCCCCTATTCAGATTTCTTTAGACTATTTAAAAGCTTTACATAACAAGTGGGTTTATCTCTTAAAAGGGATTTCTAATGACGATTTAAAGAAGTGTTTTATCCATCCAGAAACCAATGAAGAAATTCCACTAGATAAAAATATTGGAATTTATGCGTGGCATTGCGAGCATCATTTTCAGCATATCAATCAATTATTGATTCGTAAAGGCTGGAAAAATTGATACGAAAAGTTCGCATAGAAGACGCCCAACAATTGGTTGATATCTACAATTATTATGTGCTTAATTCTGTTGTTACTTTTGATGACATTCCTTTTAAATCAATTTTTTTTGAAGATAAAATAAAAACCGTTACTTCTCAATTTCCTTTTTATGTGTATGAAGAAAATGATGAGATTTTAGGGTACGCTTATGCCAATAAATGGCGATTAAAACCTGCATATAAACACACCGTTGAAAGCACTATTTATTTAAAGCACACTGCTACAGGAAAACAAATAGGCAGCAAACTCTACACTCATTTATTATCCGAATTAAAAAAACAAAATTACCATGCTATTATTGGTGGAGTTTCTTTACCAAATGATGTTAGTATTAAACTACATGAAAACTTAGGTTTTAAAAAAGTAGCGCACTATTATGAAGTTGGGCTCAAATTTAACAAATGGGTTGATGTGGCTTTTTGGCAATTGAAATTTGAAAACCAAAAGTAAATCGCAAAAGAGTCCTTCCCTTTGGGAAGGATTTAGGATGGGCTTTTCCACTTAATATTACATCCAATACTCGGTTTTTGCAGATGGGTATTTTCTCTATTATTTAATAAACATTCGAGCGCATTTCTAATATCATCACCCGTAACATCAATTCCGTTTCCTGGTCTAGAATCATCTAATTGCCCGCGATAAATGAGTTTTAAGTCCCCATCAAAAATATAATTATCAGGAGTACAAGTAGCATCATATGCTTTTGCCACTTCTTGAGTTTCGTCAAAAAGATAAGGAAATGGATATGCCAAATCATTTGCAACCTTCTGCATTAAATCGGGAGCATCTTGCGGATAATTTACAACATCATTAGAAGAAATAGCAATAAATAAAACTCTTTTATTTCGATAATCATTTGCCAATTTAACCAGCTGTTCATTTACATGAATTACAAATGGGCAGTGGTTACATATAAAAAAGATAACCGTAGCTTTTGATCCTTTTAAATTTTGTAGAGAACGGTTTTTCTCTGAAACCGTATCATACAGTTCAAAATAAGGTGCTAGGGTTCCGAGTGGTAACATGTTAGAAAGCGTACGTGCCATATTAGTTATTATTTGTATTTTTAACTCCAACAAATTTACAAAAACACATGAAAACATTAGATCAATGGTTTGAAGAATATGCTGTAAGCCATCAAAACAAAAGCAATCAACTGATTCACTTTATTTGTGTACCCGCAATTTTTTTTAGTATTGTTGGTATGTTAATGAGTATTCCTTCAGAATTCCTTACAAAAACTATTGGGTTAGAAAATGCCTTAGTAACAAATTGGGCAACCTTAGTGTTGCTTTTTGTATTGGTATTTTATTTACGTCTTTCGTTTTCAATGTTTTTAAAAATTTTAGTTTTCACTATTCTGTGTTTAATTGGCAATCATTATTTATCGCAAATTTCTCCATTGTTTTATACTTCTTTAGCTATATTTGTAATTGCTTGGATTGGACAATTTTATGGTCATAATTTAGAAGGAAAAAAACCATCCTTTTTTAAAGACTTACAATTTTTGCTAATTGGTCCAGCATGGGTTATCAAAAAAATAATTGGCTAATATTCAAAAAAAATAAAATCCCAAAACGTGAAAAATAAATTACTTCTAATTACACTCCTTTTATCCTCAATTTCATTTTTTTCTCAAGAATCAGAAAGGTTGATAGAAATAATCAATCTAGATGCTAATTCTAGTTATGCCGATTTTGGTGTCACTTTTTACAAAAATGATATGGTGCTTTTTTCATCATCTAGAAAAGAAGATAATGTAAAGTTAAGTGAACGAACTCGTAATAGAATGAAACACCTATTTTTCTTTAAAGGACTTATTGGAGATGATGGGCAAATCATTTTTGCAGGTCGTTACTCACTAGAAAAGTTTAATATGTTTTATGAATCTGACATCACTTTTATGCCAGATGGAAAAACAATATTCTTTACACTAAACAATTATATTGATGATGAATATGCAGATGAATTTAAAAAGAGTAGTAAAAAAGCTCATATCTTAAATATTTTTAGAGCTACTATAGATGATGCAGGTATTGCCACAAATATATCACCCCTTCCAATTAACAGCTCAGAATACTCTGTACATAACCCCCGAGTGAGTCCTGACGGAAAAGAATTGTATTATGTTTCAGATTCTGAAGAAGGGTTTGGAGAAGAAGATATTTACAAAATAAAATTACACGCAGATGGCACCTATGGTAATCCAGAAAATTTAGGACCAACAATTAATACAAAAGGCCGTGAAGTGTTTCCATTTTTAAGTAGCAATAACACCTTATATTTTTCTTCTGACGGCCATGGTGGCAAGGGGTACTTAGACATATTTAGCAGTAATTATGAAAATGGCAACTATGAGGCTGTTAAAAACGTTGAAGGGAATATCAATAGCGAATATGACGATTTTGCTTTTGTAATAAGTCCAGAAAAAGGGATAGGATATTTTTCGTCTACAAGAAAGGGACAAGGTGGTGCAGATATTTTTGGTTTTAAAATAAAGCCTGTAGAGTGTAATCAATTAGTAGCGGGTGTGCTTAAAAACAGACTTGATGATAGTATCATTTCTAATACTAAAATCCAACTAACTTCTGATGGCAAAGAAATACAAACTGTACAAACTGACGATAATGGTGTTTATGTATTTGAGGTTGATTGTGAAAAACAATATCTTATAAAAGTGCAAAAAGACGCTTTTACAACAGCTGAGAAAGACTTTATCACATCGAATGTAAATGACTTTCAAGAAAGTCACGATTTATTTATAGCACCTCTAGATTGTAAACAGTCTATTACAGGAACTGTTTTAAGTGAAAAAACGTTGATTCCGCTAGTAAATGTTGAATTAGCACTATATCACAAAAACACCTTGTTAGAAAGAACCTATTCTCAAATTGGAGGTTTATTTCAATTCGAAGTTGAAGTAGAATGTAACACTAATTATGAAATTAAAGCCGAAGCATTAAATTACTTACCAACTTTTATTGACATTACAACTAATGATATAACTAGTGGCATTGTCAATGCTAAAATAAACATGAAGGAGTTTCAAGATTTTATTACAGTTAGAAATGTAAAAATGATTCAAACTGACCCAATTCATTTTGATTTGAATGACTATACTATTAGACGAGATGCTGCCATAGAATTAAATAAGGTTGTAGAGATGATGAAAAATCATCCAGAAATAAAAATTGAAGTTGGTTCACATACCGATAGTCGCGCTCCTGATGCCTATAATATGAGATTATCAGAAGATAGAGCAAATTCTACTATGGCATATATTATTTCTAAAGGAATTGATCCGAGTAGAATTACTGGTAAAGGATATGGAGAAACACAGCTGGTAAACAAATGTACTAACGGAGTTAAATGCTCTGAATCTGAGCACCAAGCCAATCGTAGAACAGAATTTGTTGTCATCAATGAATAAAATAAAACCAACCATAACCTTCGAAGATTTTACAAAAGTTGATATCCGAATCGGAACAATTTTAGAAATAAATGATTTTCCTGAAGCAAGAAATCCTGCCTATCAACTAAGTATCGATTTTGGAGAATTAGGCATAAAAAATTCAAGTGCTCAAATAACTACACTTTATTCTAAGCAAGAGTTGATTGGTAAAAAAGTAAATGCAGTTGTTAATTTTAAACCTATGAATATTGCGGGTTTTAAAAGTGAAGTATTGGTATTAGGTGTTCAAAATGATGACGATGTTGTTTTATTACAAACATCTAATTCAAGTTTAAAAAACGGAGAGCAAGTTTCTTAGGAATTTCTTATTTTGTTTTATCACAATTAATTTGCAATTATTTTACGCAAAATTATTATTTTTGCAATGTTTATTGGCATAACTATTTAACCAATTTTAGCAAATGACAACTAGCGCACATCTACTAAATTTACAATCAAAATTATCTGGCGATTTATTTTTTGATGATTTACACAAATCAATATATGCTACAGATGCTTCAGTATATCGAAAAACTCCAACTGCAGTTGCTACACCTAAGTCAGTTGAAGACATAAAAGAACTAATTGCATTTGCAAAAGAACAACAAACAACTCTAATTCCTAGAGCAGCAGGAACTTCATTAGCTGGTCAATGTGTTGGTGATGGAATAGTAGTTGATATTTCAAAATATTTTACTGAAATAATTGCTGTTGACTTAGAAAACAAAACTGCTACAATTCAACCAGGAGTTATTCGTGATGATTTAAACAGACACCTGAAACAATTTGGATTATTCTTTAGCCCCAACACCTCAACATCCAATCGTTGCATGATAGGTGGTATGGTTGGCAACAACTCTTCAGGTACCACATCCATTCAATATGGAGTGACTAGAGATAAAGTGTTAAACTTAAAAACAGTACTCTCTGATGGTTCTTTAGTTGAATTTTCTTCTATCAATTCAAATGAGTTTATCAAGAAAACAAAAGGCAACTCCTTAGAAAACAAAATCTACAAAACAGTTTTTGATGAGTTGTCGAATGAAGAACATCAACAAGAAATAAAAAAAGAGTATCCTAAAGAATCCATCCACAGAAGAAATACAGGGTATGCGATTGATGCAGTTTTAACTTCTGATTTATTTGGGGGAGAATCGAATGAAATAAATCTATGTGAGCTTTTATCTGGTAGCGAAGGAACACTGGCTTTCACTACCGAAATTACCATTCAACTAGATGACTTACCTCCTGCTCAGAATGTTTTAGTAGCTGCACATTTTGATTCTATCCATCAAAGCATGGAGGCAGTAGTTATTGCCATGAAACACAATTTATATATGTGTGAGTTGATGGACAAAACTATTTTAGATTGTACAAAAAACAACAGAGAGCAACTAAAAAATAGATTTTTTATAGAGGGTGATCCCAAGGCAGTATTAATGTTAGAGGTTTGTAATGAGAATAAAGAAACAGCTATAAAATTGGCAGATAATCTAATTAAAGATTTAAAATCATATGATTTTGGCTATGCATTTCCAAAACTAATTGGTGATGATATTAAAAAAGCCATCAACCTTAGAAAAGCTGGATTAGGGCTATTAGGAAATATTGTTGGCGATAAAAAAGCCGTGGCATGTATAGAAGATACTGCAGTAGAATTACAAGATTTACCTAACTATATTGCTGAGTTCTCGCAAATGATGGCTGACTTTAAACAAGAAGCTGTGTATTACGCACACGCAGGTGCAGGCGAAATTCACCTCCGTCCTATTTTAAATTTAAAGAAGAAAGAAGATGTAGGGTTGTTTAGAGAAATAACAACCAAAACTGCTAAACTCGTTAAAAAATATGGTGGAACCTTTAGTGGTGAACATGGAGATGGAATTGTACGAGCAGAGTTCATTCCGCTAATGATTGGCGAAAACAATTATCAATTATTAAAACGAATCAAAATAGCCTTTGACAAAGACAACATCTTTAATAAAGGAAAAATTATTGATCCGTTTTTGATGGATGCATCGCTACGATATGAAGTTGGCAGAGAAGAACCTGAGATAAAAACTCAATTCGATTTTTCTGATTCACAAGGAATTTTAAGAGCTACTGAAAAATGTAATGGTTCTGGAGATTGTCGAAAATCAATTGAAGCTGGTGGTACCATGTGTCCGAGCTATAGAGCTACTAAAAACGAAAAAGATACAACGCGTGCTAGAGCCAATGCTTTAAGAGAGTTTTTGACTTCATCAAAGAAACCAAATAAATTCAATCAAAAAGAATTAAAACAAGTGTTTGACTTATGCTTAAGCTGTAAAGCCTGTGCTAGCGAATGCCCTAGTAATGTTGATATAGCCGCTTTAAAAGCTGAGTTTTTATATCAGTACTATAAAGACAATAAACCAAAGTTTAGAGACAAGCTATTTGCCTTTAATTCTGATTACAATAATTTAGGCAGCATCTTTCCATCGCTAACAAATTTTATCTTAAAACAAAATATCACTAAGAAAATTTTGGGGCTACCATTAAAACGCAGTATGCCAAAAATGGGAAGCATCACTTTTAAAAAATGGATGCAGAAACAACAAAAGACAAAAGAGATTCAACAGAAAAAAGTCTATTTGTTCTGTGATGAGTTTACCAATTTTAATGATGTAGAAATTGGGATGGACACCTATCATCTTTTAGAAAAGCTAGGATATGAAGTTTTATTAGTTGATCATGAAGAAAGCGGGAGAGCCATGGTTACTGAAGGTTTTCTTGATCAGTTTAAAGTTATTACCAATAAAAATATTGCCATTTTTAAAGATTTGATTTCAGAAGAAACCCCACTCATCGGAATCGAGCCAACACCTATTCTGTGTTTTAGAGATGAATACTTGAGAATTGCTGATGATAAAGAAGCTGCTATCAAAATATCAAAACATTGTTGGACTATTGAAGAGTTTATTCAGCAAGAATCTGAAAAAGGATTTATTAAACCTGAACAATTTACATCCGAAGAAAAAGAAATAAAAGTGCATGGGCATTGCCATCAAAAATCATTGATTGGAATGCATCCTGCATTTACTATGTTAAACCTCCCAACAAATTATAAAGTTTCTATCTTAAATACAGGCTGCTGCGGAATGGCGGGCTCATTTGGTTTTAAAGAGGAACATTATGATTTGAGTATGCAAATCGGTGAAGACTCCCTTTTTCCAAAAGTTAGAAACCTGCAACCCGAAACTATTTTGGTAGCATCAGGTACCAGTTGCCGTCATCAGATAATTGACGGAACAGAGAGTGAAGCCCAACACCCATCTACTATTTTATTGCATGCACTAAAATAAGATTTTATTTTTTTGTATATT
Source organism: Urechidicola sp. (assembly GCA_028599075.1). Lineage (GTDB taxonomy): Bacteria > Bacteroidota > Bacteroidia > Flavobacteriales > Flavobacteriaceae > Urechidicola. Next base: position 9,119 of record JAQRMW010000199.1, read on the forward strand.
AGCCTTATAACTCCCTAAATAGGTCAATAGAACCTGGCAATCAAATCCCTCTAAATATTTTCAACTATCACATTATGTGGTCGTTGTTTTTTTGTGAGGAATTATAAAATAAAAATTGAATACTATGCTAAAATTCTTTAGAAAAAAAAATAGCTTATTTATACTCTTCTTAATCGGAGTGTCTTTAATCAGTTGCCAAACTGAGAATATCATTACTTACGAAATAAAAACAACTAAAGGGTCTATTCTTCTTGAACTCTACCCAGACAAAGCACCTATTACAGTTGCAAATTTTATGCATTATGTAGATAAAGGCATCTATACAAATAGTTCGTTTTTTAGAACTTGCACTCCAGCAAACGAAGCTGATAGAGAAATTCAAATCCAAGTAATACAAGGTGGTTTTGATGATGAAGCTAGAGACTTAGATGCTATCAAACTTGAGACAACTAAACAAACAGGTATTAAACATTTGGATGGAACGATCTCTATGGCACGTCTAGAGCCCAACACAGCAACCAACAGTTTTTTTATTTGTATAGGTGACCAACCATCCTTAGATTTTGCTGGAAAACGCAACCCAGACGGAAAAGGCTTTGCCGCATTTGGAAAAGTAACAAAAGGAATGGATGTGGTATTGGCAATTCAAAAAGAAAAGGACACCTCACAGTATTTAGTAAAACCTGTGATGATTGAATTTATTAAAAGGATTGACATAAGACGGAAGACGGAAGATTAATAAACAATAATTAAAATGAATGTCATTCCGACAGAACGTATTGACGAGGAATCTCATTGTGAGATTTCTCAATCGAAACTACGTTTCTCATTTCGAAATGGCTAAAGGCTAAAGGCTAAAGGCTAAAGGCTAAAGGCTAAAGGCTAAAGGCTAAAGGCTAAAGGCTAAAGGCTAAAGGCTAAAAATAATAAATAAATGACTAAACCACAACTTTACTTCTCTACTGATAGTGAATGGCGCAACTGGTTACATGATAATCATACGACATCATCTGGTGTGTATTTAATTATGTATAAAGTATCATCGCCAACCCAGAGTATGCGTTGGGAAGAAGCTGTAAAAGTAGCTTTGTGTTACGGTTGGATTGATAGCACCGTAAAACGACTAGATCATGAAAAGCGACAACAATATTTTACGCCTCGAAAACATAAATCTGTTTGGAGCAAACTCAACAAAACCTATATCAAAGAATTAACAAAAGAAAAGTTAATGCACACTAGCGGAAAAGCAATCATAAAAATAGCTAAACAAAATGGCAGTTGGGATGCACTTAATGATGTTGATAATGAGGTAATCTCACCGCTGTTACAAAAAGCATTTGATGCCAACCCACAAGCATTTGAGAATTACAAGAATTTTGCACCCTCATACCGAAGAGGCTATTTGTATTGGTTGTATGCTGCCAAAAGAGAAGCTACTCAACAAAAGCGAATTGAAGAAATTATTAAGTTATGTAACGCTAATAAAAAACAAGCTGATGGTTCTTGGTAATTTGGTTGGGTTTTTTCTTTTTATTAAAAACACTAACTTCGCTTACCTGTGCTGAACTCGTTTAAATGTTTAAACTGAATATATCTTAACCATTAGGTTTCATTAAATAAACTCATGAAAATTCGTAACATTCCACATTTAAGCATCGTCTAATAAAAAATATAAAGACGAAACAAAAAATTAAGAATTCACACAAAACAGAAATAGAGAAAAATTTTGAAATCAGAAACTCAATTATCAGAAGCAATTGATCATAAAGGATTTTTATTTGACCTAATTGTATATATCACAGTGATGTTTCTAATTAGAGAAGTATATTTTCAAGAAGTTCACTTTCTTATAAACGGACTTTTTTGGTCATTCTCAACTTTGATTATTGCGACTTGGAGAATGCGAGCACGAAATATCTCGTGGAAAGATTTAGGGTTACGGAAACCCGAAAGCATCAAAAAAACTTTATTAATTTCTATTGGTATTTTAATAGCAACGGTATTATCAATTATGCTTTTTCATATGATAAAAGATTTTTTGCCTTTTTTAACTGAACAAGAAATTTCTGAAGGAAGTTCCTCTTCTAAATTTGGAGACCTAAAAGGAAACTGGTTGCTTTTCTTTACAATTATGCCAATGGTTTTAATCGAATCAATGTTAGAGGAATTATTAGATAGAGGTTTTTTAATAAACTGGTTTGAGAAATTATTTTCTAAAACTTCTGTTGCAACTATTCTTGCTGTACTTTTACAGGCTGGAATTTTCGGTTTTAGGCATTCTAACGATTTATCAGAGAGATCAATAACAGTAGGTCTTATTGGTTTAGTTATGGGAATAGCATATGTGAAATTTGGACGTAATTTATGGCCATTAATTATTGCTCATTGCTTTTTGAATACAATGTCAATGATTGATAGAGTATAATAATGAATATTGGAAAACATAGAATAACGAAAACCTAACAAAGTATATAAATTATTGTACAATAAGTGATTAAGCCAAAGTGAGTGAGTATAAAGAAAGATGTTAATAAACCGATAAGCGAAACTTCAAAATTCTCACAACTCTTTTTTGTATTTTTGCACTATGAATTTTACCCAATTCCAACAATACATTCCAACCTTAAAAAATATCGCTTTAGGCGGTTTAGCAGCACAATTTAAGTTAGCACCAGAAATCAGAAAACGTTATTCTGATGATATGATAAAAGCTAACAACCCCAAAGTATCAGCAGTGCTTGCTTTATTTTATCCCGATGCAGAAAATACAACAAAATTCTTACTAACGCTTAGAGCTAGTTATAACGGAACTCATTCGGCTCAAATCAGTTTTCCTGGAGGTAAAAAAGAAAAGAACGATTTAAATTTAGAGCAAACTGCACTTAGAGAAACTTTAGAAGAAGTAGGTATCAATCCAAGTGATATTGAAATTTTAAAACAGCTGACGGATGCTTATATTCCGCCAAGTAATTTTTTGGTCACACCATATATCGGTGTTTCAAATAGCACTCCTTTATTTAAACCAAATGATGAAGTTGATAAGCTTATAGAAGTGAAATTAGCCGACTTACTAGATGATAAAAATGTTGTTGTAAAAAACATGAATACTTCATATATGAAAAATGTTGACGTACCTTGCTTTAAACTAAACGATTATATTGTTTGGGGTGCAACAGCTATGATATTGAGCGAAATCAAACAAGTATTCAAGTCTAATTAATTAGATTTTTTTGTAAATTCGCCTTTCCTATTTAGAATACTATGGCACTTTTTAAAAGAAATCCATTTGGGCATATTTTATTCATCAAGAAATGGATTATTCGAATTTTCGGAATTATTTCTCATGGACGCTATAGAAGATTTAACCACTTACAAATTGAAGGGTCAGAAATCATTAGAGATCTACCTCACACCAATGTACTTTTTGTCGCAAATCACCAAACTTATTTTGCTGATGTTGCTGCAATGTTACATGTTTTTAATGCATCATTAAAAAACAGGGTAGATTCTTTAAAAAACATTGGCTATATCTGGCATCCAAAATTAAATATCTATTATGTAGCTGCTTCAGAAACAATGAAATCTGGATTGTTACCAAAAATATTTGCGTATATCGGCTCTATTTCAATTCAAAGAACATGGAGAAGTGAAGGTAAAGATGTAAATCGTCAGGTAAAAATGTCTGACATAACAAATATTGGAGTTGCCTTAGATGATGGCTGGGTAATTACTTTTCCACAAGGGACTACTACGCCATTTAAACCTATTAGACGTGGCACAGCACATATTATTAAAACCTACAAACCAATTGTAATACCAATTGTGATTGACGGATTTAGAAGGTCTTTTGATAAAAAAGGATTGATGATTAAAAAACGTGGTGTACTACAATCTATGGTGATTAAAAAACCACTAGATATAGATTATGAAAAAGGGGATATCAATGAAATTGTTGAACAGATTGAAATGGCAATTGAACAACACAAATCTTTTTTAAAGGTTCCAAAAATTGTAGAGTTTCAAACTTCAAAACAAAAGCTTCATAAAAAAAGAAAGTTTTGGGGAGGGTTCTTTACACCGCTTCGTAAGCTTAAACGAAAAAAATAATAGTCATACCATTATAAGTTTTATCAATTCATTTTTGTAATTTTATCATCTAAAATTATAGCAATGACAATTACCCAATTAAAATACGTTCTTGCAGTTGCAGAACATCAAAATTTTACAGTGGCATCTGAACACTGTTTTGTTACACAACCTACTTTGAGTATGCAAATCCAAAAGTTGGAAGACGAACTCGATATCCAAATATTTAATCGCCGTAAAAAACCAATTCAATTAACGCCAGTTGGAGAAAAAATTGTTGAACAAGCAAAGACGATTGTCAATGAAAGTAATCGCATTACTGATATTGTTGATCAACAAAAAGGATATATTGGTGGCGAATTTAAATTGGGAATTATCCCAACTGTAATGCCAACTTTATTACCAATGTTCTTAAAAACATTTGTAAAAAAATACCCAAAAGTAAATTTAGTAATCGAAGAATTAACTACTGAAGATATTGTAAAAAAACTATCTGATGGACATATTGACGCTGCCCTAGCTGCAACTCCGCTAGAGAATGAAGCTATTAAAGAGCGTGTTTTATATTACGAACCTTTTGTAGCTTTTATTCCTGAAAATCATCGTCTGCATTCTCTAAAAGAAATCAACTCGTCAGATTTAGAATTAGAAGATATTTTGTTGTTAGAGGATGGCCATTGTTTTAAATCTAGTGTAATTAATCTTTGTAATTCTTTTAAAAAGGATACGTCATCACACTTTCATTTAGAAAGCGGAAGTTTTAACACCCTCATAAAATTATCAAAAGAAAATATGGGTATGACTTTATTACCCTATTTGCACACAATGGATTTATTAGAAGATGATCAAAAGTATTTGCGTCAATTTACGGCTCCAGCTCCTGCACGTGAAGTGAGTTTAATTTTTCATAAATCGCAATTAAAAATGCAATTGATAGAAGCTTTAAAAGGGGTTATTGATAGTGTTGTTAGAGGAGCAATTGCTTTTAATGATGTTGAGATTATTAGTCCGCTTAAAAAATAGCACAAATAAAAAAGGAACTTTACGCTCCTTTTTTATTAATTCTTAATTAAAACCAAACAGACATTTAATTCTGGTTTCTCATGAATGAGTTGGTTTATCCAAATTCTCAATTCATCAATCTCATAAGGTAATAATCTCGATATTGCTTTTTCTAATTCTTTGCAAAACAGCTCTGTATTAAAGCTTACTTTTTTGAGCACCGTTTTAGTGTACTCGAACATTGCTCTTGCCATAGAAAATAATTTTTTAGAGGGTTAGGTTTAAATAGTCAACGTAAATATTTAAGTTTTAGTATTAAAAAATTACAATTTATTTACCTTACCCAATAATTTAGTTGCATTAGACACTAAATCAGACTGAACTGAATTAAAATGCGCTTTTTTATTTTCAATATTTTTTTCACTCATCTTTACAATCAGCGTATCAAAAACACCAACAGCTTCATCAATAATTGCTTGTGATTTTTTTGTGTCAGCTTTTGGATTCATTAACTCCCACATATAACACTCTTCAATCACATCACCTAATACGTTGTTAATGTCCTTTTTTAAATTTTTTATGCTTGCCATAATTATCTTTTTTATTTGATGCAAATTTACGGATATTTTTTGTTATAAAAATGCTAAAACGTCAGAGAGTGATTGTACCGTTTTGTAAGAGTTTTCATCATTCTGTTGTGTTACTTCTTCATGAATCCAAGTAGTGTGATATGGTACGTGAATAGCATTAGAATTGAGTTCTACCAAAGGCAATACATCTGATTTTAAAGAATTACCAATCATCAAAAATTCAGAAGGGCTCACTTCCAAGAAATCAATTAAATATTGATAGTTGTCTTTTTGCTTATCACTTAACACTTCAATATGGTCAAAATACTTATGCAGTCTAGATTTTTTAAGTTTGCGTTCTTGGTCTAATAAATCTCCCTTGGTAGCTAAAATCAATTTGTAATTTGGGCTCAATTTTTTTAACACCTCTTCTACCCCATCTAACAACTCAATTGGCTTGTTTAGCATCTCCTTTCCAAAACCAATTATTGTTTGAATTTCTTTCGGGCCAATTCTATTATTCGATATTTCTAAAGCCGCCTCTACCATAGACAAAACAAAACCTTTTACACCATAGCCATACAGTTCTAAATTGTCAATCTCTTTTTTATACAGTTCTTGATTGATTTTATTTTCGGTTTCATAGGGTGATAACAATTTGGCAAATTGATGCTCTACTTCTCTAAAATAAGGCTCATTTACCCATAAAGTATCATCGGCATCTAGCGCTATTACTTTGATATTTTTATACATATAAGTTGATTTATTTGACATTCAAATTTAAAAACAAAAAACTAGTAATCCTTCTAAAGCTTCATATTATTTAAAACTTTGAACACATATAATTTGTTTAGAAACATAATTAGACTATTTTTGAACCAGTAAACGACAGATATGCAACATTTTATTTCTAATATTATAAATACATCCACAGCGATTCTTCGTAACACGTGGGCTGTCTTGTGTACCAAAAATATGCAGAAACAGTATGTAACTATAGAAAAGAAAAGCATCGGTCATTTACACAAACGACATTAGACCAAAATATACCAACTAACAATCAAAAGGTGCTTTTCTAACGAAAAGCACCTTTTTTTTTATATAACAATTTAATAATTAAAATTTTACAAAATGAAAACAGCCACATCCACAATACATCGTAAACTGCAACAAATTAATTGCATCAAGTTTAGTAAGAATAAAGAACACATACCCATATTTAAAAACCCATAAGCCATGAAAAACACAATTCATATACCCATTGTTTCTACAGCAAAATTTACTGTTGCTGTTGATCAAATAAATAGCAATAGAGCTTTATTGCCAATTGTATTATACAAAAAAATGGAAGATTTTGCCATTAATCTTGTTATAAAAAATCAAGATCTAAACATTCCAAACCCTAGTTTAACAAAGCTAAATATCTTAAAGAATGCATATTTAAATGATGTGCTAAAAGTGAAAAGTCGTATCAAGAAATTTAATGCAAATGAACTTTTATTATCAGTTGAAGTTTATAAGGAATTGAGAGAAGATAAAGATATTATTTGCAACGCCCTTTTTAGTTTCGACTTAAATAAAAATGCAATAGACTTTGCATCTTAACTTGTCTATTTTGGTCATTGATTGTATTGGTTCAATCAATGTAAAACAGGTTTTTGTTCTTTACAAAAGCCTGTTTTTATTTTATAAATACTTCAAGTAATTCTGACTGAACCTCAGCCTCAATTTCAAACTCTTTAAGTGCTGCAGAAATTAATACAGTTTCTCCAACCATCAGTTTTTCTGATTGTTGATTACCATAGCTAAAATTAACTTCACCACTCACACACATATAAATCACAAAAGAATCTTTATCGTAATGATTCACATTTACTTTTCCTTTAATTGGAAAAACATTTGTTGTAAAATAAGGGCACGATACTATTTCATTTGATTTATTTTCCTCTTTTAAATAGTTTGTCTGATAATTCTTCTGTGCTTTATAATCAATGGCATCAATAGCTTCATCAGTATGTAAATCACGTTCGTTACCTTCAGCATCAACGCGATCCCAATCATAAATACGGTACGTAATATCTGATGTCTGCTGAATCTCTGCTAAAAAAACTCCAGCACCAATAGCATGAACTCTACCGGTCGGAATAAAATAAACATCTCCGTTTTTTACAATGTCAACATTTAAAATATCGAGAAGCGTTTTGTTTTTTAAATGTTGTAAATACTCTTCAGAAGAAACATCATTTTTAAAGCCAACAATCAAATTTGCATTTTCATCTGCTTGCATCACGTACCACATCTCTGTTTTACCAAACGAATTATGGCGCTTTTTAGCCAATGCATCATCTGGGTGTAATTGGATACTTAAAGCCGTTTTGGCATCAATGAATTTGATAAGCAGTGGAAACTTTTCTCCAAATTGTTGATATACCTTTTCTCCTACTAGCTCTCCTTTAAACTTAGAAATCAACTCTTGTAAACTAAATCCAGCCAACGCACCATTTGAGACTATGGAAATATCATTATCAACATCCGAAATCTCCCAACTCTCACCAATATTTTTTTTGTCTGATTGTTTATTTAGCAGTCTGTTTAGTTTTTCGCCACCCCAAATTTTTTCTTTAAGGATTGGTTTAAACTTTATAGGATAGTTGATATTCATCAAGTGTAAATTGGGATTATTTTATTCTCCAGAATATACCACAAAGTTACGTGGTGTTTCGTACAAGGTAACAGTTAGCTCTAATTCGTTTTTAATTTTTCCACGTAAAATATTCCAAATAACCACAGCAATATTTTCGGCAGTAGGATTTAAAGATTCAAATTCTGCTACCTCTTCATTTAAATTTTTATGATCAAATTTTTCTTCAATTTCAACTTCAATCAGTTGCTTTAAAATCTTCATATCCATCACAAATCCTGTGTCTGTATTTATTTCACCTTTCACAGCTACAATCAACTCATAATTATGACCATGATAGTGTGGGTTGGCACATTTACCAAAAACTGTAGCGTTTCGGGCATCACTCCACTCGCCATTATACAAACGATGTGCTGCATTAAAATGTGCTTTTCTATGTACAGTAACTTTTGCCATTATTTGCTAATAAATTTATAGTATCTGTCAAAAATAATTCTAAACCAAGCTGTATAAATTTCAGGATGAACTTCCATGTCCTTTTTTATATTTTCAACAGTCATCCACTTAAAATTTTCGACTTCTTCTTTATTGATTTTTGGGGTTTCATTATAAGTACCAACCATAACATGATCTAATTCATGCTCAGTTAATCCATTGTCAAAAGGAGCTTTATAAACAAACGAAAATACTTCTTCTAAATTACACACAAAACCCATTTCTTCTTGTAATCGGCGTTTACCAGCATCAATATTCGACTCTCCATTTCGTTGATGACTACAACAAGTATTTGTCCATAATAACGGAGAATGATACTTTGAGGCTGCACGCTGTTGCAATAACAACTCTCCCTTTTTATTGAAAGTAAAAACTGAAAATGCACGATGTAATATTGCTTTTTCATGAGCCTCCATCTTAGGCATTAACCCTAATTGCTCATCATTTTCATTCACCAATATTACCAATTCCTCAGCCATATATTATCAATTAATCTCCATTCATATTTAAGGTTGTGAAATTACAAAGATTAAATGATTAATCTATCTTTGTAAAAAACAAACGCACATTATTTTACTTATGCAACGAATTTACTTTTTAATTTTATCAGTATTCTTTTTCGGATTTATTAGCTGTAAAAATGAGTCAAAAAAGGAACTCCCTAAAAAAGAAGTGATTCCAGTTGTTAAAAAAGTAGAAGTTGCCAAAAAAGAAATCAAGCAAAAAGAAATTGTAAAAAAGGATTGGGATAGTATTACGCCAAATAATGTAGTTGCCTTTTTAACGGCTTATGGAAAAGCAAACAAAGAAACTGTTGTGCAGATAAAAACCAAATACGGCAATATAAAACTGCGGTTGTACAATGACACTCCTCTTCATAGAGCCAATTTTATTTTTTTAACAAAAGCTGGATATTTTGATACGACCATTTTCTATCGTGTTTTAGAAGATTTTGTCATTCAAGGTGGGAATTCAGAAAATATTGAAATGATGAAATTCCGAAGAAAATATAAAAATTATCGTTTACCATCAGAATTCAAATCTAACAGAACTCATAAGTTCGGCGCTTTAGCCGCCGCAAGAAGATGGCAAAACAATCCTGATAAAAAATCAAACCCATTTGAATTTTACATCGTACAGCAAGAAGGCGGCGCTCATCATTTAGACAATGAGCATACAGTTTTTGGTGAAGTTATATCAGGATATAGCACCATCACTAAAATCTCAAAACTAGAAACAAGTACCGATGAATGGCCTTATGAAGATGTGTATATGAAAGTTGAAGTTTTAAATTGATAATTGTATTTGTAACGGTATATTTGCCCCCTAATTTAAAAGAATGGAATTTTTAGAAGAATTACAACGCAGAAGAACTTTTGGAATTATCTCTCACCCCGATGCTGGTAAAACAACCCTTACTGAAAAACTTTTGCTTTTTGGTGGAGCAATTCAAGAAGCTGGTGCTGTTAAGAGTAATAAAATTAAGAAAGGAGCTACCTCAGACTTTATGGAAATTGAGCGTCAACGTGGTATTTCTGTTGCAACTTCTGTCTTAGCATTTATTTACAAAGACAAAAAAATTAATATTCTAGATACACCAGGTCACAAAGATTTTGCTGAAGATACTTTTAGAACCCTAACTGCGGTTGACTCTGTTATTGTGGTGATTGACGTTGCAAAAGGAGTTGAAACCCAAACTGAAAAATTAGTAGAAGTCTGTAGAATGCGAAATATTCCTATCATTGTCTTTATCAATAAATTAGATAGAGAAGGTAAAGATGCTTTTGATTTGTTAGATGAAGTTGAGCAAAAATTAGGATTGAGAGTGACTCCGCTAAGTTTCCCAATTGGAATGGGTTATGACTTTAAAGGAATTTATAATATTTGGGGTAAAAAGCTAAACCTTTTTTCTGCCGAAAATAAACAAACCGTTTCTGAAGGCATAGAGTTTAGTAATCTTGATGATCCAGAATTAGATACTATAGTTGGTAAGGATGCTGCAAATACTCTGAGAGAAGAAATAGAGTTAGTTTCTGAGGTATATCCAAAGTTTGACTTAACCGAATATCAAAACGGCTCATTACAGCCTGTATTTTTTGGATCAGCATTAAACAATTTTGGAGTCAAAGAATTACTTGATTGTTTTACTGAGATTGCTCCAACTCCACAACCAAAAATGTCCGAAGAACGTTTAATCGATTCTAAAGAAGAAAAACTAACAGGGTTTGTTTTTAAGATTCATGCCAATATGGATCCGAAGCACAGAGACCGTTTAGCATTCTTAAAAATTGTCTCTGGTACATTTAAAAGAAATGCGCCTTACCTACATGTTCGCAATAATAAGAAAATGAAGTTTTCTAGTCCCAATGCTTTCTTTGCCGAGAAAAAGGAAATTGTTGAAGAATCTTTTCCAGGTGATATTGTTGGCTTACATGATACAGGTAACTTTAAAATTGGAGATACTTTGACCGAAGGAGAAACTATCAACTTTAGAGGAATCCCTAGTTTTTCACCAGAGCATTTCCGTTATGTCAATAATGCTGATCCTATGAAATCGAAACAATTACAAAAAGGGTTGGATCAATTAATGGATGAAGGTGTAGCACAGTTATTCACCTTAGAAATAAACAATAGAAAAGTTATTGGAACCGTTGGTGCACTGCAATACGAAGTTATCCAATATCGATTAGAGCACGAATACGGTGCAAAATGTACCTACGAAAACTTACCAATGCACAAAGTTTGCTGGGTACAACCCGATAACCCTAAGAGTGAAGAATTCAAAGAATTTAGGCGTGTAAAACAACGTTATTTAGCACATGACAAGCACAATCAATTGGTGTTTTTTGCAGATTCTTCATTTACAATTCAAATGACTCAAAGCAAATATCCGTCAGTAAAATTGCATTTTACAAGTGAGTTTGAGTAAAGATAACTGTTCATATTCCTGTTAAAAACTGATACATAATTGCTTGGCACTCTCGATATATTATGGTATATTGGAGCATACTTTAAATAACGCTATGAACTCAGTATTAGAAACCTCAAAAAAACTCCGAAAATCAAAACCCTCAGAACTTCAAGAAATTGTTGCTTTAGCAAATAAGACTTTCGACACATTTTACCGCCCATTTTTAGGCGACTACAATGTTGATTGGTATGTAGGTAGCGGAGAGCTTAAACGTGAAATTGTAAAACATGCTAACGATTTACACGTGTTACTTATCAATAATGAAATAAAAGGGTTTGCAATTTATTTTGATGACTTTATTCATATCATGATGATTGATGAAGATGCGCATCGTTTAGGAATGGGATCATTTTTAATGACTGCCGTTGAAGAAATTTTATTTAAAAATCATACCAATATTAAACTACAGTCTTTTGTAGGAAATAAAATTGCAACTTCTTTCTATTTAAAAAACGGATGGAAAAAAGGAGCTGTAAACAATGCTCGTAAAGATGTTGCTATGATGTATTTTGAAAAAGAAAGAAATTAATTCTCAACGAAATTCACTGCTCTAAATTTCACAAATTCAAGTTCATACTTTGATTAGAAGAAAGAATGAAAAAACTTTTATTACAACTACTTTCAGTTTTCTTAA
>JAQRMW010000002.1 GCA_028599075.1 Urechidicola sp.
CTAAAGTGTGTACTTTTGTTCATATATCTGTTTTTGTTGTGAAAATTAAGATATATAAAAAAGAGGGAAATCCAACCATGGAAATCCCTCTTTTAAAAATGTTTATCGGACACTAATGATCTTAAATAATAAATTAGAATATTTTAATTGCTTATGTGAAAAATATTTTCTACTTTAGTTGTTTATTAACCCCAAAAATAAACGAAATGTTTAAAAAAATGTCCCTAGCTATAGTAGCACTAGTTGTGCTATATAGTTGTCAAGAAAATGATGAATTTGAAACACTTAATCAAAATTCATTAACAAAACAAACTACATTTAACTTTGAAGTAAGCGCACAAGAAGTATCTAGTCTATTTTCTAGAAACACAGAAACTGCGTGTTCTTCTACAGACTTAATTGCAGGTCAGAATGAAATTGCTGGTCGTATTGATGTTGAAATTGTAAATGAAGAAGGTATTGATTATGTTTATATTACTTACATAACCAATAGCGAATGGATTTTAAAATTAACACATTTGTATGCAGGTGATAGAGATGGAATTCCTGAAACTAGAAACGGAAACCCTAAGCCAGGTGTTTTTGAAAAAAGAATGGATTATTCTGCAAATGTTATTTCAGATTTTGAAATAGAGTATAAAATAGAAGCCGATGCTTTTGCTGATTGCTTTTACATTGCTGCACATGCAGAGGTAGAAAAAATCGCTACAAACCAAGGAGAAACAGCTTGGGGAGAAGGAGAAGGATTTGATGGAAATAGTTGGGCTATGTATTATGAATTTTGTAAAGTCAACTGTGACAAAAGTGGAGATGGTGATGATGATGGTGGTGTAAAGTAAAAACGATTACTATAAAACGTAAAAAGAGGGATTAACATTAATCCCTCTTTTTTTATGAAATATTTTAAGTGATATGTTAAATTTAAAAATTCCGATACTCTGCAGAAATATCAAAAATATGAGATAGAATTTTTTCTTCTTGTACGTCATAGTCAATCCCTTTTCGTTTCATAACTACTTTAGCAACTTCCGAAACTTTATTCATCCTATATGTACTATATCCTGCTCCACCGCCCCACGAGAATGAAGGGACAAAATTTCGTGGAAAACCTGCCCCAAAAATATTAGCACTTACTCCTATAACAGTCCCAGTATTAAACATAGTATTGATACCACATTTAGAATGATCGCCCATCATTAATCCGCAAAATTGTAAACCTGTTTTAGCAAATCTCTTGTTTTCATACGACCATAATTTTACCTCAGCATAATTATTCTTTAAATTAGAGTTGTTAGTATCCGCACCAATATTACACCATTCACCTAAAACGGCATTTCCTAAATACCCTTCATGACTTTTGTTAGAATGTGCAAAAAATACAGTATTACTCACTTCGCCTCCCACGGTACATTTTGGGCCTATTGTTGTTCCTTTATAAATTTTTGCACCCATTTTTAAAATGGCTTTCTCGCACAAAGCAAAAGGGCCTCGAATAGCACAATTTTCCATTACCAATGTTTCTTTTCCAATATATATAGGTCCATCTGTAGCATTTAAGGATGCGATACTCAACTGAGCACCTTCTTCAACAAAAATATTTTCTTTATTAAAACAATGAACAGTTTTAGGAATTTCTGCCGATTTTCGACCAGCAGTTAAATAATCAAAATCTTGTTGAATTGCTTCAGAGTTTTTAGAGAAAATATCCCAAGTGTTTTTAACTTGAATCAATTTTCCATCATAAGTTAATTGTTCATATTTGTTAAAGTCTGTAACTTCTTGAGTATTGGTAGCAAAAAATGCTACTACGTCATCTTCTAAAAATATAGCTTGATTTTCTTTTAAGCTTTTTACTTGTTCAACCAATTCATCAGTAGGTAGATAAGAAGCATTTAGCATTACATTTTGCTCCATTTCTACCATCGGATACTTTTCGCTTAAGTATTCTTCTGTAAGGGTAGTTGTGGTTAAGCCCAATCTTTTTTCCCATTTTTCGCGGATGGTTAGAATTCCGATTCTGATATCAGCAACAGGACGGGTATAGGTAAATGGCAATAACGCATTGCGAACTTCACCATCAAACAAAATATAATTCATGTGAATTTGGTTTTTGAACAAAGATAATAGAATAGCCTTTGTAGGCAAGTGTTTTTTTGAATCAGGAAGTATTTATAAATTATTTACTCAAATACATTTTACGTCTAGAGTACAACTCATAGAATTCATCATCTTTTAAACTATCTATAAATAAAATACTTTCACCTGTTGATTTCATTTCTGGCCCTAAGTTTTTGTCTACATTCGGGAATTTGTTAAATGAGAAAACTGGCTGTTTAATTGCAAATCCAGATAGTTTTGGTTTAAAGGTAAAATCGGTAACTTTATTAGCTCCTAGCATTACTTTGGTCGCATAATTTACATACGGTTCTTGATAAGCTTTAGCAATAAAAGGAACCGTTCTCGAAGCTCTTGGATTGGCTTCGATAATAAAAACAGTATCATCTTTTACTGCAAATTGAATGTTAATCAATCCAACAGTTTTTAAAGCTCTAGCAATTTTATGTGTGTGATCCTTTATTTGTTGCATTACAAATTCACCCAAGTTAAAAGGTGGCAATGTTGCATTCGAATCGCCAGAATGTACACCACAAGGTTCTATATGCTCCATAATACCAATAATATATACATTGCCGTCTGCATCACAAATGGCATCAGCTTCGGCTTCAATAGCACCATCTAAATAATGATCTAATAGTAAAACGTTTCCTGGCATTTTACGATGTAAGTCAACAACAGTTTTTTCTAATTCTTCTTTGTTGATAACAATTTTCATTCCTTGCCCTCCTAAAACATAAGATGGTCTTACTAAGATTGGAAAATCTAAGTCATCTGCAATAGCAAGTGCTTCATCAGCAGTAGTTGCGGTTCCGAACTGTGGAAATGGAATTTTTAAATCTGTCAACAGTTCTGAGAAACGACCTCTATCTTCTGCCAAATCCAAAGCTTTAAAGCTTGTTCCAATAATTTTGATTCCGTATGATTCTAATTTTTCGGATAATTTTAAAGCAGTTTGTCCTCCTAATTGAACAATTACTCCTTCTGGTTTTTCGTGCTGTATGATATCGTAAATATGTTCCCAAAAAACAGGTTCAAAATATAACTTGTCAGAAATGTCAAAATCGGTAGATACTGTTTCAGGATTACAATTAATCATAATAGTTTCATAGCCAGCTTCGCGTGCTGCTAAAACCCCGTGTACACAACAGTAATCAAACTCAATACCTTGGCCAATTCTATTTGGGCCAGAGCCTAACACAACTATTTTCTTTTTATTGGTAACTACAGATTCATTATCGGCATATGTTTTACCATCAACAATCATATTATTTTCAAAAGTAGAGTAGTAGTAAGGTGTTTGGGCATCAAATTCTGCAGCACATGTATCAACTAATTTATATACACGATTAATATTTAGCTCTTGTCGTTTTTTATAAACCTGACTCTCTAAACATTTTAACATATGTGCAATTTGTCTGTCTCCATATCCTTTTTGTTTAGCTTCTAGCAGCAATGGTTTTGGAAGTGTTTCTAAGGTATAGGTAGAAATTTCTTTTTCAAGTGTGTGTAGTTCTTCATATTGTCTCAAAAACCACATATCAATTTTGGTAATTTCATGAATTCTTTTCAAAGAAATTCCCATTTGGATTGCATCATAAATTACGAATACTCTATCCCAACTTGCATACGTTAGTTTTTCGATAATTTTATCATATACTTTTTCACCTTTGCCATCTGCTCCTATTCCATTTCTTTTTATTTCAAGAGACTGTGTTGCTTTATGTAAGGCTTCTTGAAAAGAACGTCCAATTCCCATCACTTCACCAACAGATTTCATTTGCAATCCTAAAGTTCTGTCAGAACCTTCAAACTTGTCAAAGTTCCATCTAGGAATTTTTACAATAACATAATCTAATGTTGGTTCGAATAATGCAGAAGTTGTTTTTGTAATTTGATTATTTAGTTCATCTAAATGATAACCTATTGCCAATTTCGAAGCAATTTTTGCAATGGGATATCCAGTAGCTTTTGATGCCAATGCAGACGACCTAGAGACTCTTGGATTTATTTCTATAGCTATAATATCTTCTTTTTCATCAGGAGAAACTGCAAACTGCACATTACATCCACCAGCAAAATCACCGATAGAACGCATCATATGAATTGCCATATCACGCATACGCTGAAAAGTGGTGTCGCTCAACGTCATTGCAGGGGCAACAGTAATAGAATCACCTGTATGAATCCCCATAGGGTCCATATTTTCAATGGTACAGATAATAACAACATTATCATTTTTATCTCGCAACAATTCTAATTCATACTCTTTCCATCCCATCAATGCTTTATCAATCATTACCTCATGAATAGGAGAAATCTCTAATCCGCGACTTAATAATTCATCAAAATCTTTTGGATCATAAACGATTGATGCTCCAGCACCACCCAAGGTGTAAGATGCTCTAATTACTAATGGGAAACCAAAATCTTGAGCAATTTCTTTTCCTTTTAGAAAAGATGTAGCGGTTGCTTGAGGCGCCATTGGTATCCCAATTTCAAGCATCAATTTTCTAAATTTCTCTCTATCCTCAGTAATTTCAATAGCATCAATATCAACACCTATTAACTCAACATTAAAATCATCCCAAATACCTTTGTCTTGCGCTTCAATACATAAATTCAATGCAGTTTGTCCTCCCATAGTTGGTAAAACAGCATCTACTTTATGTATTTTTAGAATCTCAATAATAGATTTGGTAGTTAATGGTTTAAGGTAAACATGATCTGCAGTGGTAGGGTCTGTCATTATTGTTGCAGGGTTAGAGTTGATTAAGACCACTTCAATTCCTTCTTCTCTTAAAGAGCGAATTGCTTGTGTACCCGAATAATCAAATTCACATGCTTGTCCAATAACTATAGGGCCAGAACCTATAATTAAAACCGATTTTAAATTGTTGTTTTTTGGCATTGTGTGTTGTTAATTTTCTTAGATTGTAAAGATTGTATTTTTAGTTTGGGTCGTAAAAAATAGTTATTAAAACTTATTAATAGGTCTAAAAAAAAGGTGTTACTAAAAATAGTAACACCTTATATATAAATGATTAAATCATTATTTTTTTGGTCTTGGGTCTGAAGAAACGCTTAGTCTCTTTCTTCCTTTAGCTCTTCTTCTCGCTAATACTTTTCTACCATTAGCAGATGCCATTCTTTCTCTGAAACCGTGTTTGTTTCTTTTCTTTCTTTTCGATGGCTGATACGTTCTTTTTGGCATTACTTAAATATTTTAAAATCGTCTTAATTTTTATTACTTAGCTTCAATCGCGAAATCCTCTGCTAAAAGTGGGGCAAATATACAATCATTTTTATTTATGACAAGTGCAAAAATACAAAATTTTAAAAATAATTTATCCACTCATTTTTACACTAAAAAAGATATATTTGTGAGAACATAAAACCATAGAATATGTATACAAAACCAATGTTAAAGGAAGGGAGTTTAGACAATCAAGTAATTGTTGTAACTGGTGGTGGAAGCGGATTAGGTAAAGCAATGACGACTTATTTTTTAGAACTGGGTGCTAAAGTTGCGATTACATCACGTAATATCGAAAAGTTGCAAGCGGTTAAAATTGAGTTAGAAGAAAAAACTGGAGGAACTGTTTTACCTATTCAATGTGACGTTCGTCATTATGAAGAAGTTGAAGCAATGCTACAAACAACGCTCGATACTTTTGGTAAAGTTGATGGATTACTAAACAATGCTGCTGGTAATTTTATCTCTCCAACCGAGCGCCTTTCGTCAAATGCTTTTGATACTATTATTGATATTGTTTTAAAAGGAACTAAAAACTGCACCTTGGCTTTTGGTAAACATTGGATTAAAATAAAACAAGAAAAAGCAACAGTTCTTAATATTGTAACAACGTATGCTTGGACAGGTTCGGCATATGTGGTTCCGTCTGCAACTGCAAAAGCAGGGGTGTTAGCCATGACACGGTCATTGGCAGTTGAATGGGCAAAATATGGAATACGCTTTAATGCCATTGCTCCTGGACCTTTTCCAACGAAAGGTGCTTGGGATAGATTGTTACCTGGTGAATTGAAAGAAAAGTTCGACATGAAAAAGAAAGTGCCATTAGGTCGGGTAGGAGTACATCAAGAATTGGCAAATCTAGCAGCTTACTTAATGTCCGATTTTTCAGCTTATATGAATGGTGAAGTTGTAACTATTGATGGTGGTGAATGGTTAAAAGGTGCGGGAGAATTTAATATGCTCGAAGAAATTCCTGAAGAAATGTGGGATATGTTGGAAATGATGATACGGAGTAAGAAAAAGAAATAAGTTTTATATTAATTCCTTTGAGATTACTGTTAGGATGCCAATAGAGCTTACTTCATATTACCTCAACAAAACAGAACCCAATAAAAGTTGCTTGTTGGCTTTACGGGATATTATTTTAAAACAAGATAAACGCGTTACTGAAACTCGCAAATACGGGATGCCCTGTTTTTGTTATAAAAACAAAATGTTTTGTTATTTATGGACAGACAAAAAAACAGCGGAGCCTTATTTGTTATTTGTTGAAGGAAATCATTTAGAACATCCCCTTTTGGAAGCAGGCGATAGAAAACGAATGAAAATATTAAGAGTGGATCCAACTATAGATATTGACATTAATACGATTCAACTGCTCCTTAATCAATCTTTAGATTTATATCGAAATGGACTGCTAAAAACTTAAAATTACTATGAACAAAAAAATAGGTCTTAGAGAAGCCATATCAATTGGAATAGGAGGGATGGTAGGTGGAGGTATTTTTGCAGTTTTAGGATTGGCTGTTTCCTTAGCAAAAGGTGGTACTCCCATCGCTTTTTTAATTGCAGGAATTTTAGCCTTACTTACGTCATATAGCTATGTAAAACTATCCTTAGCATTTCCAGATCGCGGAGGTACCGTAAAATTTGTAAATCAAGGATTCGGTAAATCAGTTTTTAGTGGCGGCATCAATAATCTATTATGGATTAGTTATATTATTATGTTGGCTTTGTATGCCTCGGCATTTGGCTCGTATGCTCCAAATCTGTATGATATTTCCGGAGATAAAGGATTGGACACACATATTTATGCTAGTGCCATCATCATTTTAGCAACGGCGATTAACTATTATAGTATTGCTGTAGTAGGGAAAATAGAATCCTATGCAGTCATCATTAAACTGGTTATTCTACTTTCTTTCGTTGCCATTGGTCTTTATGGCTTAATCGGAAATCCCAATTTAAGTCAATTAGCTGTTAGCAATTGGGAAACTCCCATTCATTTAATTGCCGGTGGTATGGTCATTTTTGTGGCGTATGAAGGTTTTGAACTCATAGCAAACGCTGCTCCAGATATTGTCAACCCAAAGAAAAACATTCCAAAAGCCTATTTCTATTCTGTCATATTTGTAATTCTGCTGTATATAATCATCGCGATTGTTACTCTAGGCTCTTTACCTTTTAGTGAAATTGCAACTGCAGAAGATTACGTATTAGCAGAAGCAGCTAAACCTATGCTAGGTAAAGTAGGATTTACCATTATTACCATTGCCGCTTTGATTTCGACATTTTCAGCGATCAATGCTTCGTTATATGGTGGTAGTAGAGTGAGTTATGAAATTGCAGAAGATGATGAATTGCCTCATGAGTTAACGAATAAATTATGGAATCAACCTATTGGATTATTAATTACCGCTATTGCAACATTAGTTATTACAAACACCTTAAATTTAGAAAGTATTTCAACAGCTGGTAGTGTTGGTTTTTTACTAATTTTTGCCATTGTGAATTATGTTGGGTTTAAACTATCAAACAAAATAAACGGGAATAAAATGATTCCTTTTATAGGATTCATGCTTTGTGTTTTTGCCTTGATTATTTTGATATCTCAGCAATATGAATCGAATAAGATTGGGGTTCTCATTGCACTATCATTGATTTTAATTTGTTTTTTGATTGAGTTTATTTATAAACGAATAGAAAGAAATAAATCCAACTAATCACAAACATTTCAAATATAATTAATTAATTATATTTGAGGTTCGAAATAAATTGCTAGACCATTTCAACAAAAAACTAACTACTATGAAAAAAATATGTCTTATCATTTTTTTTCTTCCTCTTTTGATTGTAGCTCAAGAAGAAGATAAACATACAGAGGCATCCAAAGCAGCCGACAATGCCACCAACCCCTTGGCGTTTGTAACCAAGTTACAGTTTCAACCCAATTATACCTTTAAGGATAATGGAGGCGATCAATTTGTATTGATAAGTCGTATCATGCAACCTTCAAAAACCATTGGTTTGCCTTTTATTAAAAGTAAAGATCCTAGCAAAGTATATACAATTTATAGATTAGAAGCACCTGTAGGAAGTCAGACATTTCCAAATAATGCTGGGGATGCAACAGGACTTACTGACTTTGTTTTTATCGATGTTATTGCCTTTAAAAGAAGTTGGGGGCTTATGGGAATTGGTCCTGCTATTATTTTACCAACTGCTAGTTCTGATGCACTCGGTTCTGGTAAATGGAGTGCAGGCCCTGCTGCCACCATACTTTATAAAAAAAAGAAAAGCTGGACTTTTGGAGTGCTAGCACAACAATTCAATTCCTTTGCTGGAAAGTCTAATCGCCAAGACGTTAATAAAATGTTGTTTCAACCTGTAGTTACCAAAATATTTAAGAAAGGGTATTTCGCCAACTTCTCGCCTATCATGGTTTTTGATTGGGAAAACGATGACTATAATATCCCCATTGGATTTAATGTAGGGCGCGCCTTTGCAAAAAACTTATCCATGTTTATAGGTCCAGAATATGTGGTGAGTGGTCCTGGAAAAGGAGATTTTACCATTCGTTTAAATATCAATGCCATGTTTGCATCAACAAAATAATTTAATACAGATGAAAAAAAATAGACTACTTTTATATATTACACTTTGGTTCAAGATAACTTAAGAGGGTTATCTTTGATTAATTTTAGGGTGCTAATATACAAATTTTTATTTCTATAATTATAACGATATTCACATTCCTTTAAATGTAAAAAGAACTTGT
>JAQRMW010000020.1 GCA_028599075.1 Urechidicola sp.
ATCTAGGTTATAATAATCCGGAGCCTGAAATAAATCTTGGTTCATTGTACTTGAGTTAATTTTTGTCAAAAATACAAATTGCTATACCTAAAAATAAATTTTGTGCAGAAAAAGATTCATCAAATTTAAATAGTATTAATTCTTTTAAAAATGAATCGTCAAATCAGTTGAATGAAAACAATTACAATTACGGATTATACTTATATTTGTCATGATGAAATTTACCCTAGGAGCTTCAGAAAAATTAAAAAGCCGTAAGCAAATAACCCAATTATTTGATGAGGGGTTGTCTTTAAAAGAATACCCAATTCGCCTCCGGTTTCTTAAAGTTGAGGAAGCAGATTCACAGTTTAAAGTTGGGTTCTCGGTACCAAAGCGAAATTTTAAATTAGCTGTAGATAGAAATAGAATTAAGAGGTTGTTACGAGAAGCATACCGATTAAATATGCATCTTTTGATTGATGATGTTGAAAACAGTTTTGTTTTGATGTTTATTTATACAGATAAAATTGAATGGGAATACCAAGATTTAGAAAAAAAAATGATTTTATTATTGCGTAAATTTGTAGAAAATCAGAAATTGAATTAGATGATAAAAGAAAGTATTTTGGTTACAGGCGGAGCAGGATTTATAGGTTCTAATTTTATTCCATATTTTTTGGAGAGTAATCCCGAAATTCAAGTTGTAAATTTGGATTTACTAACCTATGCTGGAGATTTAAAAAATCTTTCTGAAATTGAAAATCACCCCAACTATATTTTTGTTGAAGGAGATATTTGTGATCGTAATTTAGTAGAACAACTTTTTAAAAAATACGATATTAAAGGAGTCATTAATTTTGCAGCAGAGTCACATGTAGATAACTCTATTTCAAAACCGGATACATTTATTAAGACCAATGTTTTTGGTACTTTTAACTTGATAGATGTTGCAAGAAATTATTGGATGGACGCTCCTAATAAATACAAGGAAGTATATAAAAATTGTCGTTTTCATCATGTTTCTACGGATGAAGTTTATGGCACTTTAGGCGAAACAGGATTATTTACAGAGGATACTCCGTACGCACCAAATAGTCCGTACAGCGCGTCAAAAGCCTCATCAGATTTTGTGGTTCGTAGTTATTTTCATACTTATGGAATGGCCGTGGTTACTACCAACTGTTCTAACAATTATGGACCAAAGCAACATGACGAAAAGTTAATTCCGACTATCATTAGAAAGTGTTTGTCAGAAGAAAATATTCCAATTTATGGTGATGGGAAAAATATTCGAGATTGGTTGTATGTGTTAGATCACTGTATTGGAATTGAATTGGCATACAAGACAGGAAAACCTGCAGAAACCTATAATATTGGTGGGCGAAATGAGCGCAATAATTTATATATTGTGGATACTATTTGTGCAATTTTAGATGAATTAAAACCACGAAAGAATGGTACTTCGTATAAAGAATTAAAATCATTTGTAATTGACAGACCAGGTCATGATTTTAGATATGCGATTGACGCAACAAAAATAGAAAAAGAATTGGGTTGGAAAGCAGATGAGAATTTTGAATCGGGTATCAAAAAAACAGTAGATTGGTATTTTAAAAAACTTAACGACTAATGAAAGGAATCATACTAGCAGGAGGCTCGGGCACAAGATTACATCCACTCACATTGGCAGTGAGCAAACAGTTAATGCCTATTTACGACAAACCCATGATTTACTATCCATTATCAACTTTGATGTGGGCAGGAATCAAAGAAATTTTAATAATCTCTACCCCTCAAGATTTGCCTTTGTTTGAAAAGTTATTAGGTGATGGTAAAAAATATGGATGTTCTTTTGAGTATGCAGTTCAAGAAAACCCTAATGGATTAGCAGAGGCGTTTATTATAGGTAAAGAATTTATTGGAAAAGATAAAGTAGCGTTGATTTTAGGAGATAACATTTTTTACGGATCTGGATTGTCAAAATTATTAGAAGCAAATAACAACCCTGAAGGCGGAATCATTTATGCATATCATGTACAAGACCCAGAAAGGTATGGAGTAGTTGAATTTGATGATAATGGACAGGCAATTTCTATCGAAGAAAAACCTAAAAAGCCAAAATCGCATTTTGCAGTTCCTGGAATTTATTTTTATGATAACGGTGTTGTAGAGATTGCCGAAAATATTAAACCAAGCCAGAGAGGTGAATTAGAAATCACAGATATTAATAGAGAATATTTAAAAAGAGGAAAATTAAGGGTTAGTATTTTAGATAAAGGAACTGCTTGGTTAGATACAGGAACTACCAATTCATTGATGCAGGCATCACAATTTGTACAAGTAATAGAAGAGCGTCAAGGGTTAAAGATTGGAGCTATTGAAGAGGTAGCCTTTAGAAAAGGGTTTATATCTGAAACTGAATATAAAAACCTTTTAGAACCATTATTAAAAAGTGGCTATAGTAAAAACCTATTAAGTATTTTAAAAAAGTAAATGAGAGTTACAGAAACAAAACTAAAAGGGTGTTTTATCATCGAGCCTACTATTTTTGAAGATGAAAGAGGTTATTTTTTTGAAAGTTTTAACAAGCAAAAATTTAATGAGCTCACTGGGGTTGAAATTGAATTTGTTCAAGAAAACGAATCATATTCAACCAAAGGAGTATTACGAGGGTTGCATTTTCAGAGAGGCGACGATGCCCAAGCAAAATTGATACGAGTTTCTCATGGCGCAGTGCTAGATGTTGTTGTAGATATTAGAAAAAGCTCACCAACTTTTGGACAACATGTTGCAATAGAATTGTCAGGAGAGAATAAAAAACAATTTTTTATTCCTAGGGGGTTTGCTCACGGATTTATTGTTTTAAGCGACACTGTTACCTTCCTTTATAAATGCGATAATTTGTATAACAAAGAATCTGAAAGTGGAATTATATACAACGACCCTTCTTTAAATATTGATTGGAAACTACCAGAAGCAGCTTTTATTATTTCTCCAAAAGACATCATTTTGCCAACTTTAGCCGAAGCCAAATTATGAAGAAGGTATTAGTTACTGGTGGTAACGGACAATTAGCAAGGTGTTTAAATGATGTTGCAAATCCTTTAACTAAATATGAATTTATTTTTGCTGGCTCTACTGATTTAGATATCACTAACACAAATCAAGTTAACATTTTTTTTGATCAAAACTCATTTAACTATTGCATCAATTGTGCTGCTTATACTGCTGTAGATAAAGCCGAAGAAGAATCTGAAAGAGCATTTAAAATCAATGCTACTGGTGCTGAGAATCTAGCCAAAGCCTGTTTGGTAAATGAGGTAACACTTATTCATATTTCAACAGATTTTGTTTTTGATGGAGAGCAAGTGTGTTCTTATGAAGAAAGGGATACAACAAACCCTATAAATGTTTACGGAGCTTCTAAATTAAAAGGAGAGCAGTTAATTCAGGAAAATTTAAGTCAGTATTTTATTTTAAGAACATCTTGGTTGTATTCAGAATATGGTTCTAATTTCTTGAAAACCATGTTGAGATTAGGAAATGAAAGAGATCAATTAAATGTGGTTTCTGATCAAATAGGCTCACCAACATATGCAAAAGATTTAGCAAGAGCTATATTAAAAATTATAGAAATTGATTCTAAAGATTATGGAATATACCACTATGCAAATAGCGGTAATACCTCATGGTACGGTTTTGCGAAAGCAATTTTTGAAGAAAGTAGTGTGCAAATAGCATTAAACGAAATTAAATCAGAAGAGTATCTAACACCAGCTAAAAGGCCTTATTATAGTGTTCTTTCAAAGAAAAAGATTATAGAAAAGTTAGACCTTAATATTCCTTATTGGAAAGACAGTTTAAAAGTCGCTATAAAAACTTTAAATAAGGATTAACATTTTTATCTACTCCTCTTTTACATATTTCCTTACTTTAGTCACAACTTTAATTCACCTTCACTCGTTATGAAAAATTTAAAGAACAAACTAACAGTTCTATTTTTAATTGCAGCGATATCAATATCGGTTTCTTATAAATCAGATTTCTTTGAAATAGCAAAGCAGATAGAGATTTACACTACACTATTTAAGGAGTTAAACTTGTACTATGTTGATGAGATAAATCCTGCTGAGGTTATGGATAAAGCAATTGAAAACACCTTAGCAAATCTAGATCCTTACACCAAATTTTATGACGAACAAGGAGTTATAAATGCAAGAATTTCTGCTGAGGGAGCTTATGGCGGAATAGGAGCATCTATTGTGTATCGAAATGGGAATTTGATTATTAGAGAGATTTTTGAAGATAACCCTGCGCATAAATCAGGATTGAAAGTGGGGGATGAAATTATTGAAATTAACAATACTATTTTAAAAGATCAAACGGAAGAAATTGTTAGATCACTATTAAAAGGCTTACCAAATTCAATGGTAAATTTGAAATTAAAACGCCAAAATCAAGAGATGAGTTTTGAAGTAGCTCGAGAAACGGTTGAGATTGATGCAGTACCATTTTATCAAATGATTGATGATGAAGTTGGTTACATAGCCTTTGTAAAATTCAACAGAAAAGCATCTGATCAAGTTAAGAATGCTATAGAAGATTTAAAATCACAAGGGATGCAAAAACTCATTATTGATGTTCGTCATAATCCTGGAGGACTCTTAAATGAAGCGGTAGAAATTGTTAACTTTTTTATTCCGAATAACAAAGTTGTAGTAACTACCCGTGCCAAGTTAGACAAATGGAGCAATACCTATAAGACAAGAAAAGAGCCTTTAGATATTGATATCCCATTAACGATTTTGATTGATGAGCGCTC
The DNA here is from genome assembly GCA_028599075.1 of Urechidicola sp. Classification (GTDB taxonomy): domain Bacteria; phylum Bacteroidota; class Bacteroidia; order Flavobacteriales; family Flavobacteriaceae; genus Urechidicola. The sequence goes on from JAQRMW010000020.1 coordinate 4,805, forward strand.
AGCATCTGCTTCAGAAATATTGGCAGGTGCATTACAAGATTATGATAGAGCAGTGATTGTTGGTAATCGTTCTTTTGGGAAAGGCTTGGTACAAAGAAGCAGAAAATTATCTTATGGAACCCAATTAAAATTGACAATTTCTAAATATTATACGCCAAGTGGACGATGTATTCAAGAGTTAGATTATACCAATAGAAAAGGAGATAGCATTCCAAAATTTTCTGATGGGGGTGTGAATGAGTTTAAAACAGAAAACGGTAGAATTGTTTTTGATGGAGGAGGAATAGCACCCGATTTTAAAATTGATATTCCAGAAAAAACAGAAGCCACTAAGCGTTTATTGGTTTCAGACGGGATGTATAATTATGCTACTGAATATTATTACAATCACACAACTATTGGTGAAGTATCAAAATTTGAATTAGAGAAAAAGGAGTTTGAATTATTTAGAGAATATCTTAAAGAACACCCAAAAAGTTTTCAGTTAAATTCTGAAAAGTATTTTGATGAAGCACTAGATAAAGCCGAAAAGGATGATTTGTCAATTGATGCAGTATATCAAGAGTTACAAGAAAATATTCAAAATGAAAAAATAGCTGCATTGAGTTCAAATAAAGAAGAAATTATTGCTGCTTTGACATTGAAAATTGTAAACCAATATTATTATAGAAATGGTGAATATCAACATAAAATGAATTTTGATAAAACGATAAAAGAAGCTGTTGTATTATTACAAAATCAAGAGAAGTATAACGATATTTTGAACTAAATATTTTTTTAATATTCTTAATTGAGATGATAAAACAGTTGAGGTTGGGGATGGTTTTTTTATTGAGGTGAATGGAGGTGCCTTGAGGTGCCTTTACTATGGCTTTCCTATGCCTTTGCTATGGAGTATCTATTGAGTAATCATTTAACGTGTTTTATCTTAAAAATAGTTTTATCAAATTTTATTATTAAGTTCAAATAAAATGTACTTTTGTTCGTTAAAGAATGTTAGATAAAATACAGTATGAATCAAAGAACTAGAGCACAAGAATCATCATCGGCAATTGAGAGATTATACATAGCTATGCGACACTTATTTAGTCGTGGATTTTATAAACCAATGGGAGTCTCAGGTGACACACTTCGAAAATCACTATTATTATTACGTCCAGAAATTTATGGGTCTATTGCCGAGGAAAAGGTAGAGTTGAATGGATTGACCTATGTGTTAGATCGTTTACCTATTGGGATTGAGGAATGTAGATATATTAACTTAACTGCAGATGAAGGGTATTCAGAATCGCATTTTAAAAGTATTATTCCCGCAAAACGTCGTCGTAATTGTTATCGAATTGATAAGAATCAGATGAACATTGAAATTACTCGAGGACGTTCAGAAATCTATGATATTTTAACCCACTTAACTTTTTTATCTATCGAATCGCACAAGATTATGGAGCGTGTTTTAATTCGTGAAAAAAACAAAACAATCCGCGAATGGAATATTTTGGAAGAGTTGGTTTTAAGTAATAAAAAGCTGACTAAAGAAGAGCGTGAAGTTACCATGGCACATATTGGTCATATTTTAGGGCGCACTTTTGAAGAAATTCAGGAGGCACATACTGATTTTGCTGAACCAAGAAATAAAGATCGTTTTTTTCATGTCATTTATTGGATGGGATATTTAGCAATTCAAGAAATTAGAGACAACCAAAAAAGAGAGATTACTTTCAGCCCTGTTTTGCGCGAACAAATCGGACATCATATTTATGGAGATGCATGGGCGAATAATATCAAAAAAGTAATGCATAAAGAAGGCTTAATAGATAGACCGATTCATATTGTTAGTGCCAATATGCATAGTGTGATGAATTCAATTTACGCACCTGTTTTTTTGAAAGATCGTGTGGATGAAAATGATTCTATTGCTTTGTTTGAATTGTTAAGTGAATCAAAAAATGAAGATTTACGTAGAAAAGTAAAAGTAGAGGCCTCTAAAAAAGGTTTGATTTATATCCCTGACACTTCAGGAACAAACATTAATGTACAGGTGATTGATACTCGTAAAATTGACTTTTCAAAAACGATGTACTCGAGCAAAGAGCCTAATGAAAAACCAGTAATTATTGTAATGGATTATGCGTTTGGAGAACAGGCATATGAAACTATGGATGAATTGTTAAAACCATATTATTGTCCAGATGGAAAGAGTTATCATTTAAATGTAGAATCAGTTTCAATTATGGGTAAAGCCGGAATTTTAGATGGAGGTAAAGGAGATATTATGATTCCATCTTCACATATATTTGAAGGTACTGCAGATAATTATCCATTTAATAATGAGCTCAAAAAATCTGATTTAGAAGGTTTGGGTGTTGAAGTTTTTGAAGGAGCAATGATTTCGGTATTAGGAACCTCTTTACAAAATAAAGATATCTTAAAATTTTTCCATGACTCTACATGGAAAGTGATAGGTTTAGAAATGGAAGGAGCTCACTATCAAAAGGCAATTCAAGCAGCCTCAAAAATCAGAGGCAATATTTCAGAAAATGTAAAAGTAAGATATGCCTATTACGCTTCGGACAACCCACTTGAAACAGGGAGCACTTTAGCCTCAGGCGGACTTGGGACAACGGGAGTGAGACCAACCTATGTAATAACACAAAAAACATTAGAGCAAATCTTTTAAAAAGTATATTTTTGCCATATTCTATAAACAAAAAAACATGAGTGATAAAGAAAACAAAAATCCAATAACCGTTAAAGAAGAGGAGATTGATTTAGGTAAATTATTTTCCTTGATTGGGAATGCATTTTCGAAACTATTTAGTTTTATTGGAAACCTCTTAAAGGGTGTTTTTCATTATTTAGTCATCT
>JAQRMW010000200.1 GCA_028599075.1 Urechidicola sp.
GCAACTCAATGTGTTAGGTAGTTAGATTACCTAGCAACTCAATGTGTTAGGTAGTTGGATTACCTAGCAACTCAATGTGTTAGGTAGTTGGATTACCTAGCAACTCAATGTGTTAGGTTGGTAGCCGGAGGTTTCAAAACAGCATCAAATGTAGATGTATTGGCAACACCAAGTAACTATTTTGTAAACAATTATTTCAGTGCAACTGATTATTCAGGGTTTGGGCATATTTCAAATGCATATAGAGTAAAAGAAGAATTATTACTTGTAGGTGATGGTTATTTAGCTATGGATCCAGATTCAAATGCAAAAGTAGTTAACTATTGCTATACAGGTCAAACTTCTGCAGTTTTAACAGCATGGTTAAATGTTTTAGGATACGACGCATATAGCTTAACTTTTGGTATGAATGGATTGTACAATTCAAATTCTGCTTGGGTATCTAATAAATGGAGTCCTGCAGTTTCAAAAGATTTACCATTAGTAAATTAATAATTTAAAGATAGAAAAGATGAAAAGTAAAATAATATTATTGTTCTTATTTGCATTTATATTTAATATAAGTAATGTTTATGCACAAGGATGTGATTCTGACGAGCCAACAAATGACTCGATCCCAGCCCCAAAAATTAAAATCTTCGGTTTTATTCAACCACAATATGACTATAGCTTTACAGACCCAGCAGAGAGTTCATTTGCTTTTAAGAGAGCTAGAATAGGTGTTAGAGGTAGAGTGTATGAAGATTTTTCTTATTATTTCATGCTAGAGACAAGTCCATTTATTGGAGGTGTTGGTAGTGCATATTTAATGGATGCTTTTATAACATGGGATAAATACGATTGGGCAAGAATCTCTGTAGGTTCATTTAAACAACCATTTGGTAAAGAGGTTGCAACTGCTTGTAGTAAGTTAACTACTATTGATAGAGCTATTGTATCTGACCAATTAGTTGCCCCACAGAGAGATTACGGTGTAGCTGTTTTTGGAGGTAATAAATATACCAAATTCGAGTATGCAGTTGCAGTAATGAATGGTAGAGGTCTTAACGTTAAAGATAACAATAATAAAAAAGATGTTATTGGTAGGGTAACTTATAAAGCGACTCACTTCATGACTATTGGAGGTAGCTTTAGATATGGATATCCAAATAATGAAACTGATACGAGAACAACAGTAGGTGGTGAAATTCTATTGAATTTTAATAATCTACACATCCAAGGAGAGTATATTTATGACGAAGGTGATTATAATAGAGCAGCCGGAGGAGGTTGTGGTGCAGAGCCTATGGTATTGGGTGCTAAAAGAGATGGTGCCTATGGTATGATTTGGTACGATACGAAATGGGATGTACAGCCAGTATTTAAATACGAATTTTTTGATCAAGATTTAGATATTAAAGATATTGGCTACTCTGAAAGAATGACCTTAGGAATTAATTATTTCTTTAATGATAAAATCAGATTACAATTAAATTATCAAGCTAATATAGAAACATATATCAATGTAGATAATGATAAGTTTTTGGCTCAAATTCAAGTTGTATTCTAATTGTTTAGTATTTTATCTAAAATTGAATTTGAAAAAAAAGCTCTCTAAGATTCCTTAGAGAGTTTTTTTTAATTCTTTTTTGCTGTAACTTAGCACCTAATTAAATTTTAAAAGTGAATACACAAGAAATATTATTGAGAGAAAAATTAAGCGAACATTACACATCTGTTTTTGAAGAAAGCTTAATCGATGAAATTGTAGATATTGGTTATTGCGATAAGCTTAAATCAGGAGATTTATTGATTGATATTGATGATGAAATGACACATATTCCGCTGATTATAAGTGGTGCTGTAAAAATTATCCGTCAAGAAAACGAAGAGGAAGAGTTAGTTTTGTATTACCTAGAAAAAGGAGATACTTGTGCAATATCTTTTGTCAATTGCATCAATCGTAAAAAAAGTATTTTTAAAGGGGTTGTAGAAAAAGATGTAGAAGCTGTTTTTATACCTGTCGAAAGAATAGATGATTGGCTTACCAAATATAAATCTTGGCGATATTTTATTATTGATAGTTATCATGAGCGTTTGTTAGAAATGGTAGAATCTATTGATAGTCATGCCTTCATGTCTCTAGACGATCGATTGCAAAAATACTTAGCGACCCAAGTTAAAATTACAAAAGACAAAACTTTAGTTATTACCCATAAAGAAATTGCAAATGATATTAACTCATCTCGAATTGTTATTTCACGATTACTAAAAAGGCTCGAAACAGCAGGTAAAATAGAAATTCGTAGAAACAAAATTATCGTAAAGAAGGTTTAAATGCATTTACAAACTCAATTCATCAAAACTATTAAAGGCAACTTTAATAGTTTTTTATTTGGCTTAATTTAGTGGCTACAATTATTTATAAAGCAGATATTGAATAGGGTAGAATAATTTATTTTTAAAGAGCCAAATTATTAATTTTGCTCTTTGTGGGCAGTCAGGTGAAGGTTTGTAATGCTTAAAACAATGCTTAAACATACCTAGCTCTCTAATTTTTTGTATTCTGCTAGATGTAAATCCCCCTTTATAATTTAACTCATTATTTAGAATGAACAATAGGGAGTGTTGGAGGTAATATCTAGAAAAATCTATTTTAAAAACGATATCTGTTAAATCATATTTTTTATACAATTCTAGTTTAACATTAAATTGCGTTTCGATATCTTTTGTTAAATTGGGTTTGTAATTAGTTTGTGTTAGTGAATTTGGATTGTACACGTAATAATACAATACATCATCAATAGAATACATTCTTTTTGCATTTAAATAGCACTCTAAATTAAAAGAAGAATCAATACCGATTGCTAATTCTTCATTATGTAGAATATTAAAATCAGTTAGAAGTGTGGTTTTCATTAGATTCATCCATGTAAACCAAAGGAGCTTTGAATCATATGGGCTATTTTTTAATAATTTTATAAAATCAGTATTATCAAATAAAGTGTTTTTAGGAAAAATTGAAAGACGCTTTTCTTTAACACCATTTTTTTCATAGGCATACCCAAAGTTTAAAAGGTCTAAATTTAATTTTTTTGCTATTGAATATGACTTTTCACACAAATCTGGCGACATGTAATCATCACCATCAATCATATGAATATATTCGCCTTTTACGTGCTTGTATCCAAGATTCATAGCAGAAGAGGCTCCACCATTCTCTTTATAATAATATTTTATTCTACTATCTTTTTTAGCATACTGTTTACAAATGGTATCTGTATTGTCTGTAGAACCATCATTAACAAGAATTATTTCAATTTCATTTAAAGTTTGGTTGATACAGGAGTCTAAACATCTCTCTAGTAAACTTGGGGCATTGTAAGTGATGCAAATAATGGAGACTTTAATTTTGGTCATTGATGGGATTGAAAGTTTGAAAAGTAAATTTACAAATAATTTATCATTTAAACTATACAAGTGCAGCACAGGTTATTTTAAATTAAAGAATCGAGTTTTAGTTTATTTTTTCTTTTATTTGTAATACTTAAAAAACAAAAATTGTAAATACTATTTAAAGATGAATTTAACAGTCGTAGGAACTGGTTATGTTGGGTTGGTAAGTGGAACATGCTTTTCAGAAATGGGAAACAATGTTACTTGTATTGATGTTGACAAATCAAAAATAGAAAACTTAGGAAAAGGAATTATACCTATATATGAGCCTGGACTTGAGGCTATGGTTTTAAAAAACCATCAAAAAGGCAATTTAAATTTTAGCACAAAACTTTCTGACGGACTCTCAAAATGTGATATTGTTTTTATTGCTGTTGGTACTCCAATGGGTGAGGATGGTTCGGCAGATTTACAATACGTAACCGCTGTTGCAAAACAGATTGGTCAAGAAATGCAAGAAAAACTTATTGTGGTAGATAAATCTACAGTCCCAGTTGGTACTGCTGATAAAGTTAAAGAGACAATTGCTGCTGAGCTTAAAAAGAGAAATGTTGAAATTGAATTTCATGTGGTTTCGAATCCAGAATTTTTAAAAGAAGGAGCTGCAATTCAAGATTTTATGAAACCAGATAGGGTGGTGGTTGGAGCAGAAAATGATTTTGCTATTGAACAAATGCGTGCTTTATATTCACCTTTTGTACACAGTCATGACCGACTTATCTTTATGGATGTTCGCTCTGCTGAAATGACAAAGTATGTTGCCAATGCAATGTTAGCAACTAAAATTTCATTTATGAATGAAGTAGCAAATATTTGCGAATTAGTCGGAGCCGATGTAAACGAAGTTAGAATTGGTATCGGATCTGATAGTCGAATTGGTTACAGCTTTATTTATCCTGGAAGTGGTTATGGAGGTTCGTGTTTTCCTAAAGATGTAAAAGCATTAAAGAAAATGGCTGAAGAAAAAGGTTATGACGCGAGTTTAATTGCTTCAGTAGAAAATGTGAATGACAGACAAAAATTTGTCATTGCAAATAAAATTATTAAACGATTTGGAGAAGATTTATCTGGCAAAACATTTGCCCTTTGGGGTCTTGCTTTTAAACCCGGAACCGATGATATGCGTGAAGCACCTGCAATTTATGTTGTAAAAGAACTAGTAAGACGCGGGGCGAAAATTAAAGCGTATGACCCAAAGGCTATGGAAGAAGCACAACATTTTTATTTAAAAGATGTAGCTGGAGTTTCTTACTACCAATCAAAATATGAAACGATAAAAGATGCAGATGCAATGATTCTTTTAACAGAGTGGAAAGAGTTCCGTTCTCCAGATTTTGACGAATTAAAATCCCAATTAAATTCTCCAATAATTTTTGATGGAAGAAATCAATATGATGAATCAAGGCTTAAAAAACAGGGGTTTGAATATTATCAGATTGGTAAAAGATAAAAACTAACATGGCTGTAAATCAACTAAAAGGAGGTGTTGCACTTTCTTATGTCATCATACTATTGACCAATGGCATAGGATTGGTTTTAACACCTTTTATTATTAGATCATTGGGGCAATCTGAATATGGATTGTGGACAATGATTGGTGCTTTAGTTGGCTATATGTCTGTTTTAGATTTTGGACTGAATAAAACCATCGTTCGTTTTGTAGCAAAATATAGAGCCGAAAATGATAGAAAAGGAGAAGAGAATTTTCTTGCTCATGGCTTTATAATGTATGGACTCATTTCTTTGATGGTTGTTGGTGTCGGGCTCACCGTTTACTTTAACTTAGATACTTTATATGCAAACACTTTAACGATTGATGAGCTTGAGAAAGCAAAAATCATGTTTTTGATTCTTATATTTAATTTGGCAATTTCGTTACCGGGTGGTGCTTTTACAGGTATTTGTAGTGGTTATGAAGAATTTATTTTGCCAAGAACTGCCAATATTATCCGTTATGTTTCTAGAAGTTTATTAGTTGTAGCCTTGTTACTATATGGTGGAGATTCTGTTGGAATCGTAATTATTGATACGAGTATGAATTTGCTGATTATTGCAGTAAACATGACTATTGTATTTAAAAGGCTCAAAGTAAAAATTCACTTACATCAATTTGATAAAAAACTGTTGAAACTGATTTTTGGTTACTCAATTTGGATTTTTGTATTTGCTTTGGTTCATCAATTTAGATGGCAGTTCGGACAACTTATTTTAGGATTAACTTTTACTACTAGTGTGGTTGCAGTTTATGCTGTTGGTATTACACTTGGTAATTATTATGGTGCTTTTTCATCAGCAATAGCATCTGTCTTTTTGCCCAAAGCTATGAAAATGGTTAGTGCAAATGTTACATCAACTGAGTTGACCAATATGTTTATTAGAATATCTCGAATCATATTATTAGTATTGCTATATGTGTTAGGGGGCTTTATTTTGGTAGGTAAAGACTTTGTGTATTTTTGGGCAGGTGAGCTTTTCACTGATGCTTATTTGTACGCAGTAATTATTATGCTTGGTCTGACATTGATATTGAGTCAAGGATTTGGAAATAATATTTTAGAGGCTAAAAACAAAATTAAATTTAGAGGTTTATTATTGTTATTCCTTACTTTATGTGGAGCTGCTTTAGGAGCCTATTTGGCACAAGAACAAAAGGGACTAGGTATGATAATAGGAACAGTTATTTTTATGCTTTTAGAAAGAATAATTATGACTTGGTATTATCATTCTAAAATTGGGTTACAGATGTTTAGATATTATAAAGAAATAGCACCTTTGTTTATCATGGCTTTTATATTAATTGTCACCACTAATTATTTATCACAATTCCTACCAAGTTTATCTGTTAAATATTTAATTGTTAGAGGTGTAGTATATAGTAGTTTGTATGTTGTCCTATTTTGGTTTATATTGACCAACAATGAAAAAGTATTAGTTTATAATACGATAGAAAAAATTAAAAGTAAAATTGTTAGAAAATAAATTATAATGCTAAAAAAGCTAAAAAACCTCATTTCTCATAAATCAAAAGTTAAGTTACTCTTATTCCGATTAAAATTTAAATCGAATTCATATTTCAATCTTAAAATACCAAACTCAAAAAAAAGAATCTTTATCTTTTTAGCTGCAGATTATGGCAACTTAGGAGATGTTGCTATTACGTATGCTCAACACAAGTTTTTAAGTAGTACTTTTAGTGATTATATAATAACAGAAATCCCTATAAGTCAATCTTTAATGGGATTAGAGCATGTTAGAAGAATTATAACGAAGGATGATATTATTACAACTGTTGGTGGAGGAAATATGGGCGATTTGTATGAGCATATTGAGAATTTTCGCCAATTGGTTATTGAAAATTTTCCAGACAATAAAATTATCTCTTTTCCTCAAACAATAGATTTTTCTGAAACCATAAGTGGACTTAATGCATTAGATACTGCAAAATCAATTTATAGTAAGCATAAGCGTTTATTGCTGCTGGCAAGAGAGCAGAAGACTTTTGATTTTTATCAAAAACATTTTCCAAAAAACAAATCATTATTAGTGCCAGATATTGTAATGTCACTTAATAGGGTTGATCCAAAGTTCGAAAGAACGGATGCTGTTATTTGTTTACGTGAAGATAAAGAAAAGAAACTGACCAATGAGCAACATAGTGAATTGCTATCTATAGTAGCTGGTCATTATAAAAATTACACTTTTAGAGATACTCATATTGGTACTAATTTTATGGGGTTAAAAACAAGAGTTTCTGAACTATTTTCTATCTGGGATACTTTTAAAAAAGCAGAGATAGTTGTGACAGACAGGTTACATGGAATGATTTTTTGTTTTGTAACAAATACACCAGTAATTGTTTTGTTAAATAGCAATCATAAAGTGCAATCATCTTTTGAGTGGATACGAAATGCTACAAATATCCATTTGATTTCTGAATACTCAGCAAAGAATGTACAAAATGCAATTGATCAAATACAGTCGGACACTTTTGAAAATAAGAAACAGAATCTGCTTCCTAAATTTGATGAAATAAAAGAAATTGTTTTAAATCAATTATGATATTATCTATTGTCATACCTGTTTATAACGTAGAGGAATACATAGAAAAATGCCTTGTAAGTTGCAGCAATCAAGATATTTCAAAAAATGATTATGAATTAATAGTTGTTAATGATGGTTCTCCAGATAAAAGCTTAGAAATATGTGAGCGACTATTGCCATCAATAGAAAACATGACTATTGTTTCTCAAGAGAATAGAGACCTAAGTGGTGCTAGAAATACTGGCTTAAAATATGCTAAAGGAAATTATGTTTGGTTTGTAGATTCTGATGATTGGTTAGAAGAAAATTGTTTGGATGAAATTATTTCTAGAATAAAAGAGCACCAATCAGATTTTTTTTGGTTGGGGCATGATGTTGTTTCGAATGATAAAGTAATTGATACGTTTATTCCAAATAAATTAGTGCATCCTATTTCTGGAGAAGATTTTTTTATAAACCATTTGAATGATTTATTCTATATCTGGAAATTTATTTACAAAAGAGAGTTATTAGGTGATGGAGAGAACACCATAAAAACACACCATGATAAAATAATGATTGCCAAAGCAAAAGATATAGATTGTGCTTTGATTAAGCCAAAAATAATCGATATTTGTAATAGACTTGATACAACTTCAAAAACAGAATTGGTATCAAAAATGAAAGAGATAATTCCAGAATATATTTCAAATAATTCTGAATATGAATTACTCGATAAAGAAACTGTAAAAACGAACTAGTATTATGAAAAATCAAACTTATCAAAATTTCAGTTACATTTTTAGTGCTTTTTTAGCATTAATTCTTATAACTTCTTGTGCATCTAGAGAAGATATTGCTTATTTTTCAGAAACAGGTGTTAGTAATGCCACAAAAGAGCTTGGTAATTATACACCAACTTTAAGTGCCGATGATTTATTAGAAGTTAGTGTAGCGGCGATTGATATGCAGGCTGTTGGGCCATTTAATGGAACAGGGATTGATGGAGATGTTTCTGCATCAGTAAAGAAAACATATTTAATTGATCAAAACGGAGAGATTGAGTTCCCTATTATTGGTGCTGTGAAATTAGCTGGACTAACTAGGCTAGAAGCAACAGATGTTTTAAAAGAAAAAATAGAAGCTTATGTCAAAAATCCAATAGTAAATCTTAAAATCGTAAACTTTAAAATTACAGTTTTAGGAGAAGTAGCACGTCCAGGTACTTTTAATATAGACCATGAACGCGTAACAATTCTAGAGGCATTAGGATTGGCAGGTGATATGACTATTTTTGGTGAACGTCAAAATGTTTTGGTGATTAGAGAGCAGGATGGTAAAAAATCATATACAAGAGTTGACTTAACTACTGATGAAGTCTTTAAATCTCCTGTATATTACTTAACTCAAAATGATGTTCTTTATATCGAGCCAAATGGTGATAGAATGAATCAATCAAAATCAAATTTATCACAAATTGCTTTACCTATTATTGGAATTCTAATATCTGCTGGGACATTGGCAATTTTAATTACTAGAGAATATTAATTTACTTTGTTTAGAATAAACTTATGGATGATAAAAATATAGATAGCCTAAATGATAGCAATATTTTTATAAGAGATATTGTAGAGCGCTATGTACGAAATTGGAAATGGTTTGCAATTGGTGCTGCATTAGCACTAATAACAACTTTTATTGTACTGCGTTTCATCCCACCATTATACCAAGTCAATTTATCAATCAAAGTTAAAGATGATTCTAGTGGTGCCATTTCAGAACTCTCTGCTTTTGAAGACATGGGCATGTTTATGAATCAAAAGAGCAATGTCGATAATGAAATTGAAGTCATAGAATCTCGAAATTTATTGGCAAGTGTAGTTAAAGACTTAAAGCTAAATATTAAATATCATATTAAAGGAAAAACATTTATTCAAGATGTTTCTTCCTTTTTTACTAGTAGCCCTACACCAAAAGAAATTTATATGGGCAACCCCTTGAGTATAAATTTTCTAGAAAGTGATTCAATCATTTTACAAAAAAGGACTTCATTTGAAATTGAACTACTGAGTAATGAAAAATTTCATTTTAAAGAAGGTCTTGGAGCAAATAAATTAAGCCAAGTATATGGTAATACTATCGAAACAAGTGTTGGAGGGATTATTATCACCCCTAATATAGAGGTTTATGATAAATTTTTGAATAAAACAATTGTTGTTACAATTAGTCCATTGCAGTCGGTTGTTAATTATTTAAAATCCGAAATAGATGTAATCGCTCTTAAAAAGACTGATATTGTTACCCTTGGAATTAAAATTGAGGTCAAAGAAAAAGGAATAGACATTCTTAACAATCTTATATACCAATACAATGCTGATGCTGTAAATGAAAAGAGTATAATCTCGGCCAACACTTCTGATTTTATATCCAATAGATTACAAGTTGTTTCTGATGAGCTCTCTCAAGTAGATTTATCGATTGAAGACTACAGAACCAAAAATAATATTATTGATATCGAATCACAAGCAGGAATTAATCTGCAAAGTGATACAGAAAATCAAGTTAAAATTATCGATGCAAATAATCAGTTGAATATGGTGGTTGCTGTTGAAGAGTATATCAACAATCAAACTGAAGTTGGAATATTACCAGAGAGTTTAGGTTTTTCTGACCCTTCACTAAGTTCATCTATTTCTAAATATAACGAGCTTGTACTTACCAGAAATGAGATGATGAAGAATGTAAGTGATATTCACCCAGCTGTTGTTAATCTTAATGAACAATTGGTGCGATTAAAAAGCACTATAAAACAAGGATTACAAAACTTAAAGAACTCTATTCAAATTACTATTGATGGTCTAGAGCGTCAGGACGCTGTTTTAAATTCTAAGTTATTCGCAGCACCGAAAAAACAAAGAGAGCTAATTGATATTACAAGACAGCAAGCTGTTAAAGAGGAATTGTATTTGTATCTTTTACAAAAAAGAGAAGAAATTGCTATTTCATTGGGTATTTCTGCAGTTAATGCCAAGATTATTGACTCGGCTTACAGCTCAGGGTTTCCAGTATTTCCAAACAAGACATTGTCAATGATAGCTGCTTTAATTGGAGGATTATTGATACCATTTTTAGTTTTATATGCGTATGATATTATTGATACTAAAGTGCATAGACGATCTGATATTGATAAGCAATTAAATATTCCATTTCTTGGAGAAATACCTTACACTAGTAAAAAGAAAAAACGAATATTAGAGAAAGACGATCGCTCAGGTACTGCAGAGGCATTTAGGTTAGTACGTACCAATTTAGAGTTTATGTTGGCTAATAAAAAAGAAGGATCAAAAGTTATTACTGTAACATCTACTATTGGTAATGAAGGTAAATCATTTGTTGCATTAAATTTAGCAAAAACTTTGGCAACATCTGATAATAAAGTATTGCTATTGGGCTTAGATCTTAGAGCACCAACAATTAGTAAAACACTAAATTTAAAACGAGGAAAAGGAGTTACACACTTTATTACTGATGCAAATGTTTCTATAGGTGATATTATAAATCCTTTACCAGATACCGAAAATTTAGATTTAATTACTTCTGGTATCATACCTCCAAACCCTGCTGAATTACTAATGAGTGAGAGGCTCGAAGTTTTATTTTCAGATCTTAAAGAAAAGTATGACTATATTATTGTAGACACTTCTCCATTGAGTTTGGTTACCGATACACTTATATTGAATAAATTTTCAAGTTTATTTGTTTATGTTGTTAGAGCAGGATTCTTAGATAGAAGAATGTTAAATGTGCCTAAAGCAATACATACAGAAAAGAAATTAGACAATATGTCTATTCTTATTAACGGAATAAAACAAAACCATAATAATTATGGATACGGGTATGGTTATGGAAGCAATGCTCAAAAACCGTGGTATAAAAAGATGTTTAGTTAAGCATTTCTTAGAATTTCATTATTCCTTAAAATAGGACGTAATAATCTCACATTTTTTTTAGTTCCAATTTTATCCAAAAAGCTAAAATGCTTTTTGTGATGTATATCTGTACCAAGAAAATCTATCAAATTATTTTCTAATAAATGAACTGCAACTTTTTGCACATAAGTACCATAATAGTCTGTAAGTGATAATAAATTGAGCTGAAAATAACATCCAATTTGTTTTAGCTTCAAATACATATCTCTATTGTTGTGGAAATAATTATAACGCTCTGGATGTGCTAATATAGGTTTGTAGCCTTGAGTTTGAATTTCAAAAATAATATCAAATACATTTTCAGGGTGATTGATATAAGAAAACTCCACCAAAATAAACTCATCTTTAATAGTAAGTAGGTTTTTATCTTTTAGCAATTCCATAAATACGTCATCTAACATATATTCTGCAGCTGCATTTAAGTTGATATCAGTAATATTATTTTTAAGTAATTCTTTTCTGACCGAGTCTAATTTATCATTTACAATTGTTGGAGTATTAGGCCAAACCTCTCCTAAAACATGTGGTGTGGTTGTTAAGTTTTTAATTCCAACACTTCTAAATAACTGAATCAATTCAATAGAATCCTCTAGTGATTTTGCGCCATCATCAATACCTGGGAGTAAATGCGAATGTATATCGTAAAATCCATCAGGAAATAGTTCTTGAAACGAAAGTGTTTTTTTATTGAATATATTTAAAAGCAACTTTTAATAAATTTAATTGGTTGTAAATTTAATCAAATAATGTAATTAATAAGTAAGTATATTTTTTACAAATAAATGAAACGAAACAAACTGATTCTATATCTTTGCGCCGATGAAATTTGAACTAAAAGGAAAAGACATACAAAGTAAGGCAAGGGCAGGAGTAATATCCA
>JAQRMW010000201.1 GCA_028599075.1 Urechidicola sp.
CTAAATTTCTTCTCAGAAATTCGGGAACGGAAAATATACTTGTTCTTCATTGTTTCTCAATAATTTACAAAGATATAAATTTCCCTAAACTATCTTGAACCAAAAAATATATGCAAGTATTGGTGCTTCTCCTGGCGCTGGAATTGATTTTAATAAAATAAAAGTAACGACTGGTGATAATGAAGTTATGAGTAGTGACTCTGATTACACACTCAATTTTGATGGTCATTTAGGATTAGGATACAATTCATCAAGGTGGTTTGGTGGTGCTTATTTTAGAATGCTGACCACTACCAGAAAAGAAACCGAAATCGTAAATTATGATACTTTTAGAACGCATCTCCAAGTGTTTTTGGGCTATCGGTTTGATGCTCCAAAATTTCTAAAAAAAAGTGCAGATTGGGTTGAAGAGAAAGCTCCGTTTTAATGCGTATTTCATGTGAGTTGAAAAAAGAAAAAGACCGTCAAAAATGATAGTGTCTTGTCCTGAAATATGGCTGCTGGTTAAAATTGATTTACGCCGTTAATTTACTCGCCTGACGGTCGAGCGGGTATACCATATTTGGGTTCGAAATTTCTAAAGTTTCTGGATTTATTTTTTTAGATTTTTCATTTTTACAGGCAATTAATACTAGTATCGCAACAATAAGAACGCATATTTCATTAAAGCAGCTTCAATTCCAAAAACCAAGGATTCGTTCAATCATCCAAAAAGTGGCTAAAGATCCAATAGCATAAGCCGGAATTTTTCGAATGTATAAAGGCCAATTCTTTTTGTAAGATAATAATTTGATAATGGCTAAAACAACAAAAACAAAAATCAGTTGTCCTATTTCTACACCTACATTAAAAAATGCCAATGCAAAAGGAATGTCCTGTTGTGGTAGGCCAATATTTGCCAATGCTCCTGCAAAACCAAATCCGTGTAAAAGGCCAAAAGTAAACGCAACCAACCAAGGTTTTTTGCTTGTCAATGTTTCTTGTCCATTTTGATATTTTACAATTTCGACTGCTAAAAATACAATGCTCAATGCGATGACTGCCTCCACTGGTGGAACTGGGAAATTAACCAAACCCAATGCTGCTAAACTCAATGTAATACTATGTGCAATAGTAAATGCAGTAATGGTTTTTATAATCTTCCATTTCCCACGCGTAATTATAATCAAAGCCAATACAAACAATAAATGGTCAATACCTAAAAGAATATGTTCTACACCTAATTTTGAATAGGTTTTTATGACATCATAAGTTGAGGTTTCACCGGGGATTATAGCTGCGTCTTTATCGGGTTGTAACATTAATGTTACTTTTTCTCCATTTAAATAAGTAACGGTTACTAGGGCATCAATCAAGGTTTTGTTTAAGCCATCTATTCTAAGCATTTTTCCCTGTAAACTTTCTTCGGAAAAAATTTTATAGCTGTAAATAACTGATCCAGGAATTTGATTCGGACGTTTTAATTCTTCTACAGTAAAAAACGGTGGAAAAACCGGATATATTTTTGGTACAGCGTCACCCATACTTGGTACTTTCCAAAATATTTCATAAGTAGTTTCACTAGTTTGAATTATTTGCAAATATGCTGGGCGTATTTCGTGCGACCAACCATTAATTGAAATAAACAGTAGTAAAACGAAAAGTAGAATTGTTTTTTTCATCATTTAGTTATTCAATTCCGTTTGTAAATATTCCACAAATTTTGGATCAAAATCTTCAGACTTTATATCAATCTCAATACTGTAATTCTTTTTGAATTCCTGATAAATGATTTCGTTAATTTCTTGCTGATTGTCATATTCATAATCACGAATAATATTTTTTTTAATCAACTCAAAATCGGGTAGTGTAGGTGCTTTAATTTCGGTAATATATACTAAGTGGACTCCAAACCCAGACTGTACAGGACCTGCCCATTGTTTAATTGCAACTTTTTTTAATCCTTCAGGAAATTTTGAACCCAATTGCAATCCTAATTCATTGGCGTCAATATCTTCAAAGTAATAAGAGAACGGAAGTGCATCTCCCCATACTTTCATCTCATCAAAAGATGCATTTGGAAATTGTTTTAAGGTTTCAACTGCATCTTTATAATTATCTTTTCTATTGTCTGGACTAAATGTAATTTGGTATAAAGAATAAGAAGGTGGAGTTAGATATTTGTCGGAATGCTCTTTATAATAACCTTTCAAATCTTCATCTGTTGGCTCTATCATTGCAGCAATATCATTCGACAAAAATTTCATTTTTTGAGATAATCTTCTTTTAATGATTTCGTCATTATGGTCTAAATTCATTTTTAACGCCTCTTGATAAAATATTTCTTGTTTGATGTTTAAATTGATTAAGTTTTGCAATTCTTTTTCGGTTGGAGGGCGTTTCCATTGCATTTCCCATTTTGATATAAGTGCACTTACATCAAAGTCGTTGATAATAATGGTGTCTTTTGAATTGGAGTTTTTATTAACTAATCCGTATAAAATAAATAAGACGATCCCTAAAAATATGAAGTGTAAAAAGGGTTCTTTTAAAATCTTTTTCATGTATAATTGTTTAAAAGTATAAATATAAAAAAAGTGCCAAAAAATGGCACTTTTTTTTGAAGGTTCTTCAATTTTATTTCGGGCTATACCAAATAGGCGAACTCCACGCTCTTTCTTGTATGGTCGCTGGAATATCTGTTCGTATTGGAATTCCTAAACTAACAGCGTCATAAGTTGACCAACGCGGTGTTGGAATTTCGATTACTCGTACATAATAAAATGCATTTTGTGAAGCATCAAATTCTGGATCAGTCCAAGTCGTAAAGAATTGAACTGCACCAATGTCATTGCTATATTTTGCTGTTTTTAAATCTACAGTATTTCCAACAGGTGTTGCTCCATCAGTTCTATCATCAGATAAAGCGACATTATAAATTTTTTCTTGTGTTTTGCCTTTTGCATCTACCCAACCTTTAATAATTTGCGCCCTGTCTAGATTAGCACCATTTGCTTCTTTAAGAGCCTGAATAATAAATGTTGGAGCACTACCCTTAGGATTTGTTAAGTTACTTCCCATCGGAACGCCATATGCATAAGCAGTTGTTAGCCAATCGTCATTTGAAATAATATTTTCGTCAAAATTAAAACTTCCGAAAAAGCGAACTTTCATTCTAGTTCCAGAAGTGCCGAATGTTTCTTTTTTTAGCATGGCGTTGTAAATTGCTTCTCTAGTATTTTCTTCAGCCCAAACACCTGCTAAACCTCCAGAACTAAATTCTCTAATTTGTTGGTTATTAGGCTCAGGAAATCCAGGTACTCCGTTTACTCTATGAGCAGGGTCGTTTTCCATTCCAAATTTACCAGTGTAATTGTCTTCTTCTATTGAAGCGGCTGAATTATGAGAATCTGAATCTCCTATGATTCCATATTTAAACGGGTTACCATTTCCTTCACTTTCAATTCTAATTCCATCTAATAAGGCTTGGCGTAAATAACTGCCCTTTCTATGCGTATTTCTTTCAGCAGTTGTCGCTAGTGTATAATCCCATATTTCAAAATTACTAAATTCATCGTTGGGGGATAAATCTGGATGAACTTCAGAAGTACCTTTAATTTGACTTATTTCATATAGTGGTTCGTTTCGGCTACGAGCATCACTATATGCTTTCGAAATAGGATTACCATCGGAATCATTCAAAGAAAACATTAATCCATCACTAGCATTACCATTATGAGGAATAGCTAATAATGTGGCACCATTAGTTCTTGAATCTTCCATCCAAGTCCAAAGATCTTCAGGTCGAGTAGAATTCAATGAAGAATATGCAATTTCTGGTATATTGTCAGAATTTTTGAATAGTACAACACGATGTAGGTTTTGTGTATTTGGATTTGATGACCACTCAAAAGCAGGGAATGTGGTGAACTTTCCTGGTTTATTGTGATTTTCAGTAATATCAACGATCTCTTTCCAAACAGATTTCATAATATTTTCATCTGAAAATAACGGCTCTTTAGATAAAGGGCCTCCTGTACTAAAATCATATAGAAAATCACCAAAAGCTTTAAATGCAATAGCTTGATCTTTAGAAGTTACTCGTTTGGCAAAATCTAATTTACTAATTGGTGTGCTAGGGTCTGCCATCATTTTAAACATTCCCATCCATTCAGCGTGATCTGAAACCGCATACCAATCTAAAGGTGTTTTAATTTGTAAGGGAGTTCCATCGCCTCCTCCTGGAATAGATTCCCCTTGCGCCCATCGATATGCATCATCGGGGTCAGTTACACTTCCATTTGTAAAGCCATCAAAAGACCACGACGTGTGTATATGTAGATTACCAAAGTAGGCGTTTTTTGTTTCACTATAGCCAGCTGTACGAGAAGCAGGTTGTTTAGTTTCTGTTGAATTAGATTCAGTTATTTTTTCTGATTTTACATCTTTCTTACATGCAACTACGGTTAGGAAAGATAATAATATTAGAATTTTTTTCATAATTAAAATTATTTTTATAGATGACTAAACTACAAAAAAAAAGACTGTCCGTAAAGACAGTCTTTTAAATTTTTTTATTGATTTTATTATTTAGGACTATACCAAATTGGCGAAGTATAACCTCTTTCCGTTTGTGTTAATGGTACCTCATCGCTAAATTCAGCTCCATAATTTATTTTGTCGAATAATGTCCAACGAGGTGTAGGTATTTCAATAACTCTCACATAATAAAAGGCTTCAAGAGCTGCATTAAAATCAGGATCTGTCCAAACTGCTTTTAATTCTGTTGCGCCTATTGAATTATCCCAAGTAGCATTTTCTAGATTTACAGAATTTCCAACAGATGGCACTTTACCATTTGCATCTACTTTTCTATCTCCACTCCAATCTACATCATATACTTTTTCTTCTAAAGAGCCATCAGCATTCGCCCAGCCTTTTACAATCTGAATTCTATCTAAACTTCCATTTTCAGGATCCATCAAGGCATAAGCCATAAAAGTAGGAGACTTGTCGCCAGCATTATTTAAATCTCCTCCCATTGGTACGCCTTTGCTATAACCAGCATCCACTAAATTATCTAAATCTGAAGCAGTATAATCATAACCACCAAAAAAACGAATTTGCATTCTAGAACCTGTTGTTCCGTATGTCTCTTTTCGCTTCATGGCATCCCAAAGTGAAGCTCTTGTGTTTTCTTGTGCCCAAACTGCAGCATAACCAGAAGCAATTGTTTGCCAGGTATAAATGGTTGCTTTTTCAGATTTCACAAAGGGGTGATCCCATCTTTCTTTACTCGGTTCTACATTTGATGCCTTTCCGAAAAAATTATTATCATCTGCAGTTGACAATGAAGTATGAGAATCTGTACTACCTACCAAACCAAATTTATAAGGATTAGTTCCCATAGTTGTTTTATACTTTAATCCTATTTTTAAAGCAGAACGGGCGTATTCATGTTCTAACATGTCATTTGTTTTAAGCGTACTTAAATCTAAATTACCAAAATCCCAATTTTCATAATCGGCAAATTCATCATTAGGGGACAAGAAAGGATGCGCTTCACCATCTCCTTTAATTTGGGTAACCTCGTATAAAGGTTCCCATTTAGCTCTTTTCTTTAAATATGCTTCGTCAAACTCACTACCAGAAATGGTCTCTTCCATAAACATCATCCCGTTTGATAAGTTTCCGTTATGAGGTATTGCTAATACTTGTCCGCCAGTACGTTCTTCATAACTTGCTAAATTCTCCCAAAGTTTTTCAGGGTCAGAACTATCTTCGTTTGTATAAGGTAATTGTGTAATGGCTTTATCCCCATTGTCGCGATAAATTACATTACGGTGTAAGTTGTTCCCTGCAATAAGCGAAGTCCATTCGTAACCAATAAAAGCAGTAAATGTGCCTGGATCATTATATTTTTCAGCAGCTGCAACAATACTTTCCCAAACAGGTTTCATAATTTCAGGGTCGTTTGTTTTAAATGAAAAGTTCCCTTGACTGAAATTAAAGATGATGTCTAATGCCATTTCACTATTTTTCTTTTCATCATATAGTTTTCTCCATCGAGGGTATTCTTCAAGTTCTGTTGCCCATTTTTCCTTATTAACAATTGCAGGAAAAAGTCCCATTCCATCTGAATGATCTGCAATTACTAAAAAGTCTAAAGGCCTTGACAGTTTTGTCTTCAGCCCAGTTGAAGATGTTACTTCTTCACCACGCGCAAACTTGTATGCTTCATCCATACAAATTCGGTTTCCGAAAGCTCCTGCATCCATTGAAAGATCTGTATGCAAATGTGTATCTCCCCAATAAACGCTAGTTGCGTTTCCAGTATTGCTACTTTCTGTTGATGTATTTATTTGGGTTTCGTTCTGATTTGAATCTGCTTTTTTATCAGAGCTACAAGAAAGAATCAATGTAAGACCTAACACTATTAATACTATTTTTTTCATAATTAAAATTTTTTGAATATTAAGGATGACTAAATTACAAAAAAAAAGACTATCTAAAAAGACAGCCTTTAAATGCTATTTTAATCAGTTCTATTTAGGTGTGTACCAAATTGGACTAGACCAACTTCTTTCTTGGACTGTTTTAGCAACTTGATCTGGAAATTTAACATTGTCTCTTATTTCATCCCATAAATTCCAACGTGCTGTAGGAATTTGTAGTACTCTTACATAATAAAATGCGGTTTGTGTTGGATCAAAATTAGGATCCGTCCAAGTAATCATAAATTGATTACTTCCTTTAGAAGTGTCGTATGCAGCAGTTTCTAAATTTACTTTAGCATCTGTAGGAGTTACAGTACCATCTTTTTGCAAACGATTATCACTTGCAGCGACATTGTATATTTTTTCGTGTAATTCACCATTATCATACCATCCTTTAATAATTTGAATTCTATCAAGGTTCGCATTCATAGGATCTTTTAATGCCCATACTAATAATGAAGGTGATCCCCCTTCTTTTACTTCTAAGTCCCCTCCCATTGGCACTCCTTTGTCATAACCATCTTTTACAAAAGCATTATAACTATCGTAAGTATCCTTATAGCCATAACCTGCAAATAAACGAACTTTCATTCTTGGACCACTAGTTGCAAAAGTTTCACGATTATATAATCCATCCCAAATATCTTCACGTGTATTTCTTGGAGCCCAAACTCCTGTTAATCCACCAGGATTGGTGTCATAAACTTGTGCCCAGCCATCTACTGTATTGTTTACTCTATCTTCGGCAGTCATATCTGCCAAACCATGGCCACCTGTCCAATTGTCTTCTTCTACATTTGCCATAAAACCATTATGACTGTCAGTACCTCCGTTAAAGCCTAATTTATATGGATTCACACCTAGCTCATTTTGATATTGCAATCCTTTTTTTAAGGCATATCTCACAAAATTCTTTTTATCGAAAGATCGTCCACTAAAGTTTTGAATAGTAGTTGCGTTTTCAAAATCAGCAAATTCATCGCTTCCCCAAGCTGCAGCATACACTTCGGAAGCTCCTTTTATTTGCATCATTTCAACTGTACGTTCATACTTATTTCTCGCTTCTGCATATTCTTTAGTTAGTGGTTCTCCGTTTGGCATATTTTCATCAAACATCATCCCTTTACTCGCATTAGAATTATGTGGAATCGCTAATACAGTAGAACCATAACCCGTAATCTCATCTAACCATTTCCACAATTCAGTTTCTCTATTTGCTTCAATATAACTTACTGGTAAGTTTGGAACAATAGTATCTCTAAATATAATATTTCGATGTAAATTCCCGCCATTAGGTGCTCCTGACCATTCAAAAGCATGAAGTGTTGTGAATTTTCCTGGTTTGTAATTTTTTTCAGTGGCATCATTCATAATTTTCCATGCACTCATGGTAGAATTTACACCTTGATAAAACTCTGGATGACTTGGGGTTGAACTACGATTAACACTAACAACATATTTTAAAAACAATTTTAATCCTTCTTCCAAATTATCAACATCGCGTATTGACTTCGGTGCATCATCATCATAACCTTTTGCTCCTGGTGTCGCAATGGTATATGCTTCTCCAATATATTCCGCATGATCCGTAACTGCAGCAAAATCTAATGGCCGTTTTAATTGCCAGGATTTTCCATATTTTTCTAATTCAATCGCTTCTCCTTGGGCGAAACGCAACGATTGGTCTGGAGTAAATCGGTTTCCTCCAATATAGGCATCCAACGAATACTGAGTATGCATATGTGTTTCTCCAAAATAAGCTTCTTTAAGAGGGTTGTTTGGAATATCTTCAGAAGTACTGGTTTTAGTAGTAACTTTATTTGAACTTTCTGAATTGTGTGTTTGTTTATTGTCTTTACAAGCTGATAAAGCTAGTACCGCAAAACTAATTAAGATAATTTTTTTCATAATTTTTTATTTTAAAGGATTTCCATTCGACTCTGCTCTTGGCGAGTACCAAATAGGACTTGACCAAGCTCTTTCTTGTATGGTAGCTGGAAAATCTTTAGGTGGCTCAATACCTAAGGCTTTAGCATCGTATGTTGACCAACGTGGTGTTGGAATCTCCAACACTCTTAAATAGTAATACGCAGGTTGACTTGCGTCAAAATCAGGGTCAGTCCATGTTGTTTTTAATTCTGCACTTCCAATACTATTCGTATATGAAGCGTCAGGAATGTTCACTGTATTTCCTACAGCAGGTAATTTTCCTTTAGCATCTAATTTTCTATCTCCAGACCAAATCACATTGTAAATTTTAGTTTGGTTTTTTCCATTAGCATCTATCCATCCTTTTACTACTTGAATACGATCTAAGTTACCACTATTTGGCCCTTTTAATGCATAGATCATTAATTGAACAGGTTTTGCTTCAGTGTTTTCTTTTAGATCAGCTCCCATTGGAACTCCGTTTTTGTAACCTATTTCTACCCAATTGTCATCTCCAGGTTGAGTAGCCCCAAAATCATATCCTGCAAATACTCGTGTGATAATTCTAGGTCCACTGGTTCCCCAGGTCTCTTTACGTTCCATTGCGTCATAAATAGATTCCCGGGTATTTTCTTCTGCCCAAACATTTGATAAACCTGCAGTTCCTTGTTCTATTTTTGAAGGTTCATTCGGAGCATTCACTAATAGTCTTGCTTTTGGAGTACTTGATTTTAAATTATGCTCTCCAGTATGTGCGTATTCTTCGTGTGAAACAATGGAAGTATGAATATCTCCACCACCTACAACACCGAACTTAAATGGATTGAGGCCTATTTTTTGCTCTAAAGCTAATCCATTAGAAAAGGCATTTCGAACATAATTTCCTTCTTCAACTTTTACCGTCCCAGGTCCTGCAACCGGTTTTGTCCAAATTTCGAATCCTGCAAATTCATCGTTTGGAGCCATTAACGGATGGGTTTCTGACTGTCCTTTGGTTTGAATAATTTCTGTTAACTTCTCATTACGCATTCTCGCTTTGGCATATTCGTAAGTAATTGGATTTCCAAAGGAATCATCCATAGAGAACATCAAACCATTACTCAAATTCCCATTGTGTGGAATCGCTAAAAGTGTGTGCCCATTATCTCTTTGTGTGTCCATCCATTTCCACAAATCTTCTGGGTGTTGCGAATCGAAATACGAATATGGAACTGGTAAATTTTTGCTGGATCTAAATATTACATTTCTATGTTGGTTACTCATATTAGGTTGTGATGACCATTCATACCCCACCAAAGTTGTAAATTTTCCAGGATCGTTATACTTGTCTGTAATTTTTATGTATTCATCCCAAATGGTTCTTTTAAGCTCAGGGCTGTTAAGGATAGCATCTGGTTTGGTACTTCCATCGGGTTGAATGGTTTGTTTCACCAAACTATAAAAGGCATTCGTAGATTTGTCTAAGTCATTGCCAGAACCAACAACAGCTTTAGCCATTGGGTGTTTTGAAAGCGGGTCGTTTGGATCATACATTCTAACCAACACACCCAAATATTCTGAATGGTCTGATACAATCATAAAATCTAAAGGTAATTTTAATTGAATCGTATCTCCATTAGGATGTAAAACGGCTTCTCCACGAGCGTGTTTGTAACTGTTTTCTGGTCCAAGAGTTACATTGTAAATAGCTTCATCAAAAGACCAACCTGTGTGCAGGTGTGTTTCCCCAAAATAGGGGTTTCTAAGTTGGTTGTAATCTTTAGTATGTTCATTTTTTGCAACAACGGGGTAATCTTTTGAATCAGCTTCTTTTTTGGAGCTATTGTCTTTACAAGTGATAAATACAATGCTTATAATAATTAGTTTGATCAGATTTTTCATAGTTTAAAAATTAGTTAGATTGCTTTTTCAATTTCTTTAGATTTACATAGGTAAACATCGCAACTACTCTGAACATATTAGATTGTGCTCCATTATCTCCAGTAATTATTCCGCCATAAGAAGTATGAATTGCAAGCAATGGCATCACTTGATAACCTAATGTTAAGCCACCACCTAAAATATTCATTTTATTATCTTGATTTATTCCATCTAATTCTAAAGCACCTCCATATTGATAGCGAAGTGTAGCTGCTCCCCAAAGTTTATTAGAAAAATTATGTGAAAAATGATTTTCCCAAACGAGAGAAGGAAGTTGTTGAGATTTATCTGCAAATGTTCCTATTGATGGGGAATTGTTAGCAGTATAAAGATGGACTCCTAAATAAGATTCTAATGTGGTTGGACGTTTCGAGTTTTTACTAAATTGCAAATTCATTACTGGGCCAAAATCAAAAGTAAATCGATTCGTTCCTAAGTTGAGTGGTTTTTTTTCATCATAAGTTCCGGAATACCATACCCTACTATAGAAGTACATTGAAAATTTTTGTTGATGTTGTGAAAACTCTATGGCATTTAAGGATGGAGTATTAATCAAACCGTACTTTAATCCAATAAATCCATCAGCAAAACCTGAAGCACTCGCGTTTGGAATAGGAACACCTTGTGTGTCAGTAATAATTCCACTTGCATTACCAGGAACAGCATTAAGCATGACTTGAGCAAACTTTCCGCCAATATTTATATTGTGTACAAGTGTTAGCGGAAATACATTAATATCAATATCGGTATCTGTTATTAACACATTACCTGGAGTAATATTTTGGTCCAAACTCATCCATTTTGGAATAAAGGCAGTTGCTCCTTTTGGCCCCCATAGTAAATTTCTTGGCCCATCCCCTTGCGCCAATAAGATACTTGAACATAAAAGTGTAGGTTCAAGATAGTTTAGGGAAATTTATATCTTTGTAAATTATTGAGAAACAATGAAGAACAAGTATATTTTCCGTTCCCGAATTTCTGAGAAGAAATTTAGACAAATTTTAAAGCTCTT
>JAQRMW010000202.1 GCA_028599075.1 Urechidicola sp.
GCTTTAAAATTTGTCTAAATTTCTTCTCAGAAATTCGGGAACGGAAAATATACTTGTTCTTCATTGTTTCTCAATAATTTACAAAGATATAAATTTCCCTAAACTATCTTGAACCTAAATTAATTATTAAATTCCATTAATAATAAAAGCCACTGAGGAGAAAAACTTTAGTGGCTTTTTAACGCCATATTAACGAGCAAGTTCTTTAAAAAAGTTACTTTTGATGTTTTAAAAGTAGCAACCTCTATGAGTGTCAAAAAAATAAGTATCCTAATTGCAATTCTTTTTACCGTTGCAATCCAATCACAAACAAAGTTATACAAGGCTGAAAGAGAAAGAATAAGTAACCTAGTTCACACAAAATTAGTTGTTGGTTTTGATATTCCTAAAAGCGAATTACATGGTGAAGCTTGGGTAACTTTAACCCCTCATTTTTCTCCAATTTCAAAAGTATCACTAGATGCTAAAGGGATGACCTTACACTCAGTAACAATTAATAATAGAAAGGCTGCTTATAATTATTATCAGGGTAAAGAGCTTATTATTGAATTAGACAGGTCTTATAAGAAAGGTGAAGAGTTTACTGTTTATATAAAATACACGGCACATCCAAATGACTACGCGAAAATAAATAACGGAGAAAAAGGCTTGTATTTTATTGATCCAATAGACACTGACCCAAACAAACCAATTCAGATTTGGTCTGAAAGTGAACCGGAAAATGGTAGTATTTGGTTTCCTACGATTGATTCACCTAATCAAAAATCCACACAAGAAATTTACATTACTGTTCCAGATAATTTTATCACCCTTTCTAATGGAACCTTAGTTAGTGAGAAGCAAAACCTTGATGGTACGCGAACAGATTACTGGAAACAAAATCAAAAACATGCGCCATATTTATTTTTTATTGGAGCTGGAGAGTTTAGCATAGTAGAAGATTCTTGGAATGGTAAGCCTGTAAATTATTATGTTGAAAAAGAATATGAATCTGTTGCCAAAGCAATTTTTGGAAAAACTCCAGAAATGCTTCAATTCTATGAAGATCTATTAGGAGTTCCATATCCCTGGGATAAATACAGTCAAATAGTTGTACAAGATTATGTAAGTGGCGCAATGGAAAATACCACAGCTGTTACTCATGGTACAGCTGCCTACCAAGAGTTAGGAGCGCTAATTGATGAGAATACACATGAAAACACAATTTCTCATGAAGTGTTTCATCATTGGTTTGGAAATATGGCCACAGCTGAAAGCTGGAGTAATTTACCAATGAATGAAGCTTTTGCAAATTATGGTGAATACCTTTGGTTAGAACATGCATATGGGAAAGAAGTTGCAGATGCACATGCGTTTCACAATAAAGAAATATACTTTAAAGGTGTTAATGAAAGTAAAGATTTAATTAGGTTTTATCATGAGAACTCCAATGATATGTTTGATAACGTTTCTTATGAAAAGGGTGGTTTAATCTTGCATATGCTTCGTAATTACTTGGGTGATGAAATCTTTTTTGCGGGACTAAAAAAATATTTAATTGACAATAAATATAAGGCAGTAGAAGCGCATCACTTAAGATTAGCGATGGAAACTGTGAGTGGAAAAGATTTGAATTGGTTTTTTAATCAATGGTTTTTTGGTAATGGTCATCCAAAATTACAGGTAATTTCAATTTATGATGATTTTAATAATATTGTTGAAATCAAAATATTTCAAGGTGTAAATATTTTCGAATTCCCACTAACGATTGATGTTTATGAAAAGGGTGGTCAAAAATCATCACATCAAGTTTGGATAAATAAAAAAGAACAATCGTTTTCATTCAATGTAAACTCTGAGCCAAAATTAATTGATGTTGGAGCTAAGAAAATTTTGTTGGCAGAAATACTTCAAAACAAAACCTTAGAACACTATATATATCAATACAATCATGCTGATGCTTATGAGGCAAGAAAAGAGGCGCTAGAGCGTATTGCAAAAAATCAAGATGATAAGAATGCTTTTAAGTCAATGGAAAAAGCGATGAATGATAAATCGCCAAAGCTTCAAATATTTGCCTTAGAAAATCTTGACCTCGTAAATAAATATAGCAAAACAGTTGCTGTTAAAATTGTTGAGCAGTTGGCAAAAAAATCTGACAATACTTTAGTACAGGCAGCAGCAAACATAACCTTAGCTAAACTGGTTGACCCTGCATATATTCCACATTTTATAAGTTTGCTAGATAGTAAGTCGTATAAAGTTATTGAGAGTGGCGTTATTGCTTTATATCAAATGGATAGAGTTATGGCATTACAAAAAGTTGACGCTCTACCAGAGGCTGTTAAAGATCACTTATCAGGAATTGTAACAGGCTTTTATATAGATCAACAGGATGAAAAATACATGACTTATATTTCTAAGCATTTGGTAAGAGGTTTATATTTTGTTCAGGATGAAAAAACGAAAAACAAGTACATGTGGGCTTTCCAGTGGATTTCTAAAAGTGATAACAAAGAAGCAATTGAAAATGTAGTTGCTAGTTTGGTTAATTCTGGAATACAATATAAAAAATATGGTGCAGACGTTGCTAGCATGAACTTTCTAAGGCAAATGGTTGCAATGCAAAAGGATGCTAATCACGCTGATGAAGAAGAATTAGTTTTAGCGATTAGAACTGGAATAGCACAATTGAGAAATTAAGGCTTATAATTTTTAAAAGTCCCATTTTTATAAAATACAATAATCTTTTCTATATCATCTTCAGTTTGATTTTTTGACAAATAAGAATCAGACGGAAGGTTAGTGGAATCCACAGGAAATAGAGTAGGAGTATCCGTTTTTACCACCTTTGGGAAACTCCCTTTACCATTTAATAACCAATACAGCTCAACTTCTTGATATTCTTCCAATACTTTTAAAACAAAATCTAAACTTGGCTTATTTCTTCCGGATAGCAAGTGAGATATACTAGACCTTTGGACTTCGATAGAATCCGCCAAAGCCGTTGCAGTTAATCCGTAATGATTCATTACTTTTTTTAGTCGTTCAGAAAATTCAATATTGTTTACCATTGTAACACTTCTTCTATAGTTACAAATGTAAATATTTTATAAGTGATTAAAAAAGGAATTCCAATTTAAAAACCACTACTAGATTTAACTTTCGATAAGTGGTTTTAACTAACTGTTAATATGTGTTGTAGTTAGATAGCATAAGATTTATCTATTTTGCTAATCGGGACTTTTAATAAAATTATGAATCATCTAATAATTAATTTAAAATTATTAATAATATTTTGTAAACTCATTACAACTGTAAACTTGCGAATGATTATTTTTGTTCAATGCAATCAATCAAAGTAGAAAATATTGAAAAGTGGTATGCAAGAAATTACGAATCTAATCTTTATGGATTGCGAATCTTGTATAACGATATATCTCCATTAGTAAAAGAGCTAAAATTCGAAAATGAATTATTGGGGTATTCAACTAACGGAATCCCTATTCATAAAATTAAAATTGGGAATGGGCCAAAGAGAATTCTAATTTGGTCACAAATGCACGGAAATGAAAGTACCGGCACAAAAGCTTTATTTGATTTGTTTAAATTTCTAGCTGATTCATCTCATAATTCTAAAATTATCAAAAGTATTTTAGAAACCTGTACCTTAATATGTATCCCTATGTTGAATCCAGATGGTGCAATTAATTATACTCGCGAAAACGCAGTAAACATAGATCTTAACAGAGATGCTGTTGATAAAAAAGGAGTTGAAAGCAATTTATTAAGAAATCTGTTAGATAGCTTTAATCCACATTTTTGTTTTAACCTTCATGATCAAAGAACATTGTTTAATGTTTCAGGATTTGAAAACCCCGCTACAATTTCATTTTTAGCCCCATCAGAAGATATTACAAGAAAAGTCACAAAAGGGAGAACAGAAACAATGAGTGTTATAGTGGCAATGAATGACTTGCTACAAAAAGCGATTCCCAATCATATTGGGAGATATACTGACGAATTTTATCCAACCGCAACAGGAGATAATTTTCAAAAATTAGGACATAACACAATTTTAATTGAAGCAGGACATTTTCCGAATGACTATGAAAGGGAAATAACGCGTAAGTATAATTTCTTTGCAATGCTTCAAGGAATCTATTTTTTGTCAATTACAAATGATTATAATAATTACCATTCTTATTTTGACATCCCGAATAATGATAAATTTTTTTTTGATATAATATATATCAATGCTAAAACTAAAGAGAGTAATGACTTAACTGATATTGGAGTTTTGTTTAAGTATAAAATTATCAATAATAAATTAGTGAGATATGTGCATATAGAAAAAACAGGGGATTTAAATTATTTCTATGCTCATTCTAAAATTGATTTAAAAGGAAAACTGCTCAATCAATAAAGAAAATGTAATTATTATAGATATTATTGCGTATTTTTTAAATAAAATTAGTATTTTTGGCAAATAATTATTAATTCTAAACAACATAATATTTATATATCATGAAAAAATTCGTTTTAGATGAAATTGATCATCAAATTCTAGATGTACTTATTGAAAATGCAAGAACTCCCTTTACGGATATTGCCAAGCAACTTGTAGTCTCGGCGGGTACAATTCACGTTCGTGTTAAAAAAATGGAAGAAGAAGGAATCATTAGAGGATCTACACTTACCATTGATTATGATAAAATGAATTATTCATTTATTGCACATACTGGTATTTTTTTAGAAAAAACCTCTAGATCAAAACAAGTAATTGAAGACTTAAGAGCTATTCCTAATATTACTGTAGCCTATATCACTGCAGGTAAATACAATATTTTTTGTAAAATTAGAGCACAGGATACAAATCATGCAAAAGACATTATTTTTAAGATTGATGATATCGAAGGTGTAGCACGTACAGAAACGATGATTTCATTAGAAGAAAGTATTAATGATAAAAAACGTTTAATGCACTCAATTTTTAGAGAACTGTAAATTATAGCCTACTTATATTTTTGTAAAAACCTTATCAAATATTGATAAGGTTTTTTTATGTAAGCCTTTTTTTGTTTTATATTTATCAACTCAAAAAACAACTACATTTTGATGAATTATAATTCAGATAATTTTACCAAGAAACAACTCATCACTCTATATAAAGCACTCTTAAGACCTCGAATGATAGAGGAGAAGATGCTTATTTTATTAAGACAAGGAAAAATTTCTAAATGGTTTTGCGGTATAGGACAAGAGGCAATTCCTGTTGGCGTTGCATCCGCATTAAACGATGATGAATATATCTTACCAATGCATCGCAATCTGGGGGTATTTACCACACGTAAAATTCCGTTGTATCGTTTATTTTCACAATGGCAAGGAAAATTGAATGGCTTTACTAAAGGACGTGATCGGTCTTTTCACTTTGGTACACAGGAGTTTAATATTATTGGAATGATTTCTCACTTAGGTCCTCAATTAGGAGTTGCTGATGGAATAGCATTGGGAAATTTATTAAAGAAAAATAATAAAGTAACAGCTGTGTTCTCAGGAGAAGGGGGCTCAAGTGAAGGTGATTTTCACGAAGCTTTAAATATTGCTTCTGTTTGGAAACTCCCTGTTCTGTTTTGTATTGAGCACAATGGCTACGGACTTTCTACACCAAGTGTTGATCAGTTTGCCAATCAAAATTTTGCTGATAAAGGCATTGGATATGGAATGGAGAGCCATACCATTGATGGAAATAATATTTTAGAAGTTTACTCCATAGTTTCTGAATTGGCTGAAGATGTTCGTAAGAACCCACGACCAATTCTATTAGAATTTAAAACATTTAGAATGCATGGACACGAAGAGGCGAGTGGTACCAAATATGTCCCAAAAGAGTTAATGGAAGAATGGGCTAAAAAAGACCCTGTTGATAACTTTAGAGAATTTCTATTAGATAAAAATGTATTAACCAAATCTGAAAATGAAGCATTTAAAAAAGAAATTACAACAGAAATAAATGAAAATTTAAAATTAGCCTTTGACGAAAAAATTATTGAAACATCAGCTCAAAAAGAATTAGAAGATGTTTATATGGATTTTGATTATCAACAAATAAATCCATCAAATAATAAAACGAACATACGTTTTGTTGATGCTATTTCTAAAGGATTAGAGCAAGCTATGGAGCGTCATGAGGACATGATTATCATGGGGCAAGACATTGCTGAATATGGAGGTGTATTTAAAATCACAGAAGGATTTCTTGAAAAATTTGGAAAGCAAAGAATTAGAAATACACCAATTTGCGAATCAGGAATCATTGAAGCAGCTTATGGTTTAGCTGTTAATGGAATTAAAAGTGTAGTAGAATTGCAGTTCTCTGATTTTGTAACTTCTGGTTTTAATCCAGTAGTAAATTTATTAGCAAAATCACATTATAGATGGGGACAAAATGCGAACATACTTTTAAGAATGCCTTGTGGTGGTGGTTTAAGTGCAGGCCCTTTTCACAGTCAAACAAATGAATCTTGGTTTACGAAGACTCCAGGGTTAAAAGTAGTTTATCCTGCTTTTCCACAAGATGCAAAAGGACTCTTGGCTACTTCTATTGAAGACCCAAACCCTGTACTGTTTTTTGAGCATAAAGGACTGTATAGAACTATAAGAGAAGATGTTACTGATGATTATTTTACCATTCCTTTCGGGAAAGCAAACTTATTAAAAGAAGGAAATGTCGTGAGTATTATTTCTTATGGATTAGGAGTTCATTGGGCTTTAGATACAATTTCTGATACAAATATTTCAGCAGATTTAATTGATTTAAGAACCTTGAATCCATTGGATATAGAAACAATTATTGCATCAGTTAAAAAAACAGGGAAAGTAATTATTTTACAAGAAGATTCTATGTTTGGCGGGATGGCTTCTGACTTATCTGCTTTAATCACAGAGCAATGTTTTGAATTTTTAGATGCACCTGTAATGCGATGCGCAAGTCTAGAAACTCCGATTCCGTTTGCAAGTCAGATAGAAGAAATTTATCTATCAAAAAATAGATTTAAAGAAAAATTACAAGAGTTATTAAATTATTAGAATGCTAGAGTATTTTTTTCAATGTCCGCATTGCTGGGAAGAAATTTCTTTTTTACTAGACACATCAGAAAATCATCTCAATTATATTGAAGATTGTGAAGTTTGCTGTAACCCCATTGAGGTGAGTGCACATTTTAATGATGGTTTAATACTGTCATTCCAAGCCAAAAGTCTTGAGCAATAATGGATTTCAAAGTGATTACATTCTTTCAATTAAATAGAGTTTTATCTTTTTAAGATAGCCAATCTTTTTTCAAAGCATTCTTAGAATATAATAATAAAAGAACGGCAACGACAGGAATTAATACCAGCATTGAATATTCAAAAGGGCCATAAGCATACCTACCTTCATTAACAAAAAGATTATAGGTAGTTTGAATTAACACCGCTAACAAGCCTAATTGAAATAGTCCTACTGCTATTTTTTTCTTTAGTAACATCATAATGCATGCAAGTGCTGAAGTAATAACTGCAATTCCAAAAATTACGATATACCAAGAAGGTAAATTACTAAACACCTCTAATTGTTCTTCTGTATACATAGTTTTAAATCGCTCGCTCATCATGGCTTGTCCTCTAAAACCATCAACACCTAAAAGATTCCAGATAAGTGCAATTACACCAATTATCCAAAACCATACATTTGGTTTGTTTCTTGTATTTGTCATAATAAATTGCTTTAAGTTAGATTAAAGCAACTAAGGTAGCCAAAATATTGGGAATGCTTTTTTAGAGTTAAAAATTAGGTTCAAGATAACTTAAGAGGGTTATCTTTGATTAATTTTAGGGTGCTAATATACAAATTTTTATTTCTATAATTATAACGATATTCACATTCCTTTAAATGTAAAAAGAACTTGT
>JAQRMW010000203.1 GCA_028599075.1 Urechidicola sp.
CACCGTATAAAACCAATAGCGGCTAATTGCAAAACTCGAAGTTTAGTGATTATTTACTATCTTTGTTTTTTAACTGAAAAATAGAGCATTTTTAACCGCTACTGTTTTTATACCAAACGTTGGCATTAATTAAAAAAAGAACGTTGAATGAAAAACACATTTATAATTTTAATACTCGTTTTTAAATTAAGTTATCTTTTTGCTCAAGATTATGGTGAAATTAAAACAGTAAAAATTCACTCAAAAGAATTAAATCAAGACCGTGAATTCTTTATTTATACACCTAGATTTTATAAAGAATATAAACACCAAAATTATAATGTAATTTATGTTTTTGATTCTCAAACAAAAGAATATTTTGATTTAGTACATTCTCTGCTTCCTTTTTTAAGTAAAGAGATAGACAATCCATATATAGTTGTTGGAATTACATCAACTTGGATTGACGACCCAGAAAATCCATACGGTAGAAATGATGACTTACTGCCGAAACCCAAAAATGTGCCTCAAAACAATTTTTATGGTCACGCTAATAGAGAGAATTTTATAAAATTCTTTGAAAAAGAAATTATCCCTTTCGTAGATAATAATTATAGAACAAAATCGAAAAGAATTTTAGTTGGACACTCATTAAGTGCCTCTTTTGTTATTTCGACTTTTATTTTAAACCCTAATTTATATAATTCTTATATCGCTATTTCGCCTAATTTAGTGTATGATAAACAAGGGGTTTCAAATGAACTAGAAAAAAAAGAAGTTGAATATTTAAAATCGTCAAAGTTTATATATTCAAGTTATGTTAATGAAGATAATGGTTGGATTAGCTCAAAATCAGCTAGAAAAAGGTTGAACTACTTACTAAAAGAAAAATTTCCTAATAAAATAGATGCAATAACAGATAGCATCCCAAATAAAAATCACTTTACAACCTTTGTGCCAAGTATTATAAAAGGATTAACTTCATACTTTGATTTTTTAGAAAAACTTCCTAAAAAAACATACAAAACAACAATAGAGGTCAAAGTTCCAAATGAAAAAGATGAAGTTTACATAAGTGGTAATCAAGAAGTGCTAGGAAATTGGAAAGAAGGTATTGTGAAAATGAACAAAGTTTCTAAATTCAAAAGAGTTATAACATTAGATTTACAACAAGAATCAAGTGTCAGATTTACTAGGGGTTCATCAGAAAAAGAAGCTATTATGAAAGATTATAACTTACAATATCTAGGTTACATACCAATAAGTGTTTCAGAACAAAATAACTTTTCCTTTGAAATAATTAATTGGACTGACAAAATGAAAAAAAACTAATGCCAACACCGTATATATAAAATTGCTGGTGTTGTGCTAAAACAAAGATCGTTGCACGTTTACTACGTCTGATTTTCCTTCGGAAAATCCTCGCACGCAAACACGCAACTTTCCATATACAAACACGTTACACACAAGCAAAAAAGAAAAAAATACAGTCAAAAACCTGATTGTCAAAAAAGAAAATCCAGATTTTAATCGTCAAATAAAAAATCAAAATATGAGCTTAATCAAATTAAATCCGAAAGAAATTGAAGTAATCAAAGCATCAATTGAGTTGCGAAGAAAGAGCGTCGAAAATAATCTCGACCAAATTTCAAAGCTGGATGATATTGTCGAAAGACTAAATTCCTACGTGATTGACTTGAAGCCCTTACAAAGAGCAAAATTGATTGGATGTATCCGAGAATACTTGATTTACCCAAATGAAGATTTATTTAAGTTGTCAGATTATGAAGTGTTTTGTTCGGTTGAAGAAGTTAAAGACAGAATGAGAAAAGTGGATATTGGATTAAGTGCGATGAATAAACTGAAAAAGAAAAAAGATAAGAAGTTCAGAATCTTTGAAGACACAATTGAAAAGGTAAATCAATTAGCTTCCAAGAAAAAGGTCTATTTCTCGGAAACAGAAAACGGAAAAGTTTACAAAATTGGAATTGTGGGAGCAAATGGAAAAGGAATTAAAATTGAAGCAGACGGCTCACCAATTGAAAACTTCAAACTCGAAAAAGTACATAAAGATTGGTTTATGAAATCGTCTTCACCAAAAGAAATTATCGCTAAAATTGAAAATTACGGACAAAGAAATAGATTAACCGAAAATCAAATTAGAGCAAAAGAAATATTGAAAAAAGAAGCCTGTGTGTAACATTGTGTACCTGTCCATTGCCAGCAAAAGCTGGCAACGGCAGGTACACGAGACCGTTACCACACATTAGAGAAAAAAATGACAGACGAACAAATTGGAGAATTAATTAATGAATTACGCAGTAAGAAAAACTATGACGAAGCGTATATCGGATATTTCCAATATGGTGGCGGACCTGATGAAAGTTATATAAAAGCAAATAGACAAGGACTTGAATTGCACGCTGCCGAACTATTAGCTGCTGCACTTGAAACTGAAACCGAATTTGAAACGGGAAAAGAAAAAACATTCGGACTTGACGAGGGAATACCTGATGAAGAAAGTGATTTTGGATTTAATTATGTTGAACTGAAAAAGGAAAAGCGAAATGATATAAAACCTTATTCTGAATATAAAGAAACGTGGAAAGACAAAGTATTTAAAGTTGGTTGTGTTGGAATCGGAATTTTGTTAGTAGTGCTAGTAATTGTTGGATTTATAACTGCAATAACTTGGTTCGGATAAAAAAACGTGTGGTAACACTATATATAGCAAATTGGGCGATTAGTGCTTAATCGAAAAGTCGTTGTCTATTTGCAAAGTCACCAAATCTTTTGATTTGGTATTAAAAGAGAAAATTAAAACAAAATAAAAAGATTTGGCTTGTGGCTAAACCGAAAGTAATCGCTTATTTTCTGCCCAACTTGCCATATATTTAACGTTGTAAGCAATTAGAGGAATGAAACAGAAGAACAAACTACTAAATACAATACTAATAATAGTTTTAGGACTGTTCATATCCTCAATGTTCAAATATTTTCATTTTCTAAAGCAACCTG
>JAQRMW010000204.1 GCA_028599075.1 Urechidicola sp.
TTAATTAATAGTTTATACCCTTATAACAATTGAGTTTTTTAATTAGGGACAACTTCTATTAATTTTTTTCTTAGTAAATTAGTATCTCGCTCATTCTTGGATAAGGAAATTGCTTTTTTCAGATGTTTAATGGCATTATTTGTTTCATTTTCTAGCCTATAAAATTCTGCTAAAGTAGAGTGGAAGAGGTGATGCTTCCCAATATCCATATAAAGTTCAAGGTCTTTTAATTCTGTTATAGCTTTTTTATTTCCTTTTACTTTTGATACTGCAACACATCTGTTTAATCGTGCAATGGGCGTGTCTTCTAATTCAATAAGGTTGTTGTAAAGAGAAAGTATTTCTTCCCAATTTGTTTTCTCAAAACTTGGAGCAATACAATGATTGGCTGTTATAGTTGCCATAATGAGATAAGGCGAAATTTCTTTTTCTTCTATGGCTTTATTTAAGTTATGAATTCCTTTATTTATCAATTTCTGATTCCAAGTATTGCGATCTTGTTTATCCATTTCTATTATGGTGTTTGAAGCCTTCATTCGAGCTTCAAAGCGAGAAGCGTTTAAATACATAAGCGCTAATAACGAATAACATTTCCCTTTTTTTTCAATTGCTTTACTTTGAATTAATATTTTGCATAATCGAATGGCCTCTAAACATAAGTCATAACGAATCAATTCATTTTTTTGTGAAGGACTATAACCTTCATTAAAAAGCAAGTATATCGTTTTAAGGACAATTGAAAGGTTTTCGTTTATATTCTGGGGAAGTACAAAATCTATCTTGTTTTTTCGTAGCTGTTTACGCCCTCTTACCAGGCGTTTATTAATGGTTTCATTAGCTGAGAAAAAGGCATTGGAAATTTCGGAGATACTAAAACCACAAAGTATTTTTAAAACCAAAGATATTTGAGAGTTTTCTGAAATAGATGGATGGCAGCAAACAAACATCATCTTCAATTGTTCATCCAAAATAATTTCTTCGGAAATATGGAGCGTTTCTAATTCTAGCGTATTTTTCTCTATTTCAGATTCATACTTTTTCTGATACTTTTTTCGTTTTAAAATATTCAACGTTAAATTTTTTGCAGTTGTATATAACCAAGCTTGAGGATTTTTAGGAATTCCGTTGTGTTGCCAATAGTCAACTGCTTTTAATAAGGTTTCCTGAACAATGTCTTCAGCAGTTTCTACATTTTCAGTTCCAATATATTTAGTAATTACTGATACTATTTTTCCATATTCATTTCTGAAAAAATGTTCTGTAAGTTCTCGACTGTATTTTTTATTTGATTGATTCATTATTTATGATCCAAATTAAAAAAATTGAAAGTTTTTACCCTATCTTGATTTAATTTATCATGAACTCTTTATTTACTTTAACACTTTATATATATTATTAATTACTTAATTCCATAATCATTTTTGTCTTTGCAAATCTATTTTTCTCTAATTATTTTTCTTGTTCTCAAAGTTTATATTGTAAGCCAAGTTGCATAACAGAGCTACGCAAGTTGTGTCTTTTAGTAATTCCGTAATTATATCGAAATCCTATTCTATATTTCTTTCCAAAATTATATCCAACCTCAATATTAGCTCCAATTTCAAATTTATCTGAATTAGAATCCTTTATTATTATTCGGTAAGGATCCTTGTTTCTTTCAAGGACATATCCAAATTGAGGTCCTGTTAATATTTCAAATTTATCCTTTATGGAAATATTTAGCATAACTGGAATTAAAACCAACAACTCTTTAATTTCACTTTTAGCTTTGGAATTTAAACCATTGATAGTAAGAAGAGTAAATGAAAAACTACTTCCTTGCTGAGAGAACAAAAGTTCTGGTTGGATCGAAATCTTTTCTGTAATTCGAAAATTTATATATCCTCCTATGTAAAAACCAACTTTACTAGTATAATCAAAACCAGAAGTTTCGTTGGAGTTGTCAGAAAAATTCGAATAATTTAATCCTGCTTTAATCCCAAGATTATTATTTTGAGCTTGTACATTTATAAGGTACGTTGCAAAAAGTAAGCTTATTAATAATGTTTTATATTTCATATGTTTTATGTTTTAGACATTTAACAGTATCCTAATGGTTACTTGTTATCGTATATAATTCTAGCAGAGTTCATTATTTGCATGTTGTTTTAAGTCCTAAGTTGTAAATAACGCTACTTCATCTACAACTAGATAACAATTGAAAATATTAAATAGGGACAACTTTATTATTATTTTCCCATAGTTGAATCATAACAAACAAATTCAACTACTGTATTATACAGATATGGGTTGACCTTTTTTACTAATTTATACCTTGTTAACATTAATTGTTTTTCAGTTCGGATTCCATATTAACCCATTTAACTAACCAATTATCCTCCAAGTGTTCTCCTGTTGTGAAAAATAGAAATTTATTATCAGATGTTACAGATGGATTTCCTTGTCCATAATTGTTGATTTCATCATTCAATTTTCTCGTATTTTTCCATCCACCATTTCCATCACTAAAACTAATCATAAGGTCAAGCTGATTGCCAATTGAAGCAAAAATCATATAATCTTCTTCTGGAGATACATATGGAGTGCACTTTCCAGTTTCTGATTTTATTGAAATTATAGTTTTTTTAGCATTTTCAAACTTTCCATTTAGTTGTTTTGAATGATAAATATCCATTTCACTATAATCTAAATTACTCGCATGAAAATAAATTGTTCCAGAATTTGTAATTATTGGATGAGAGACTAATTTATTTCTCAAGTTTGGAATATCTACAAAGATTGGTTCATTCCATTTTCCATTTACTTTGTCTGATTTCCAGATATGCCAAGTGGACATAATTCCATTAATATCAACTGGTCTTGTTGAACTGAAGTAAATTGAGTTTCCATCAGGAGAAAAACTCATTCCGTGTTCGCTATACTTACTATTAAAAAATGCTTGTCGGGGTTCGGACCATTTTTCGTTCTGTTTTTCAATTACATAAACATCGAATTCTTCAAAATTTTTATTGGAAACAGTATAATAATATTCTTCCAAATTTGGAGAAAATACTCCTTTGTGAATTAATTTAGAGTCGGGAACAAGGTCTCGTTTAAAAGCGATTGGGATATCGTTCGGAACTTCAGTTACTAAAAATCTCGTTTTATTATTTTCCATTTTATTTTTACAGCTCAAAAAAACTGCAATCAGGAATATTATAGTTAAAAGTCTCTTCATTTTTCTAATTCAATGATAACAGTTTGTACGAAAACCGTAATGGGTTAAATACTATGGCTTCTAGCATTTTTACAGTTGTTAGCGTGTGTTGTTTATTTTTTTACAGTACTCTTTCAATCATAGACATACTATTCAATATACAATGAGCAATAATCAGTGGCCATAAATTTCGTCCAAATTTCACGTAGGCTATTCCCATAATTAAACCAATTAATCCAACTGTTATTGATCTTTCCGACAAGTCATTTGAGTGCCTGAACCCAAAAATGACTGCCTGTAATAACACAGCAATCACTGTAGCGTATGAGGTCATTGAAAAGAATTTTTCAATCCAGTTCATTAAAAAACCTCTATCTAATAATTCTTCTAACATAGATTCAACCCAAATGAAGAAAATAATAAGAAAAAAATGAGGCCAGTTTCCTTTAAGGTCTCCAAACTTAGAAACAGCACTTTCTGATGAAGTATCTTCTGCAATGGAAAAAGGCAAATTATCTTTTATAAGCTCAAAGATTATTATTGAAACCATTACGGCTACGAAAATAATAACAGAAATCCCATATGTTTTCCATATGTTTTCAGGTTTTTTCAATCCTAAATCTTTCCAAGAAACCCCTCTCACTTTCATTCTCCAACTTGCTACAATTAAAGTCGTAAATGACCAAAAAAGTCCGTTTACTATAAAACCTACTTTTGGTATATAAATTTCTCTTACCAAAAACATTACAGATATATAAATAATTAAGTCGAGTAAAAATCCTTTATAATTAGTTGGTTTTGAAATCGCTGGAGTGATATCTAAATTCATATTGATTGTTTTTTAAATAACATTTTTCTAGCCCGATGAGACGAAATTTCAAATCCTTTAATAGCATTATTAGCATCTCGAATAAATTTAATTTTACCAAAAAACCAATTGCTTCCAAAAAATATATCGTCTTTTTCAAATTTCAATATAATATCACTTAGTCTCTTATGTTTAACAATCAATTGTCCATCTATTACCACAAATTGATATTCTGTAGACAGTTCTTCACTGTAAAAATGACCTTCAAAATCAGTGAGTTTTATAGTCGTCTCCCTAGCCACCACAACTTTTTCAGCATTTATAACACGACCATTCACATGTAGTTTAAGTAAACTTTCTTGACTCCCATTAGTAACAAACGAAATTTTTGCCTTACCGTTTTCAACTGCGAATTCGGTTTTAGAAGTTGGAATAAGTAACCCAGATTCATTGTTAGGCGCTTGCATGAATAATTGCCCCTCTTTTGTTGTTATACGGAATGTAACGCCAGGTTTTATATCATAATTACCAACATAAGTATTTAATATCTCTTGACTTATTGAAATCTTCTTTGGTGATTCATAAGCTACATTTAAGGTTTCTTTTTTAAGCTCAACTTTAATGAGATCCTTCAAATAGATATCTACAATTTCATGTGCAATTTTATTTGGTTTAAATGATGCCTCATTACTAAAAACCATTACAGAAAAATTTTGATCGGGATATCGAGCAAAATAGCTTCGGTATCCAGCGTCAGCTCCACCGTGTTGGATTTCATTTAGCCCTTTATATTTACCTATAACCTGTCC
This sequence comes from Urechidicola sp., assembly GCA_028599075.1. Classification (GTDB taxonomy): domain Bacteria; phylum Bacteroidota; class Bacteroidia; order Flavobacteriales; family Flavobacteriaceae; genus Urechidicola. The sequence continues at coordinate 4,814 of JAQRMW010000204.1, forward strand.
AAGCCCAACTTCTGTTTTCTTGCCATTATTTAAAACAGTAATCGTATTCATTTTTCTTATTATTTCAT
>JAQRMW010000205.1 GCA_028599075.1 Urechidicola sp.
CCGCAACTCATCACTGCCTGTGCCAGTGTCTTGCCGCATTATTTTGCGTGCTGATTTTACGATGCCTGAAATGTTGTTCATTTTATTTTTTGTCCTTTTCTTTTTGCCATACAAAACCAATCAGGTTTTTGCACATCGTGATTTATGGTATTTTGAATAATTTATTATTTTGCGATAAAGACAATATAGAGTATGTATTTGTATCTACTTCTTGTGGTAGTTTATCTCGAAGCACAGGAACTATATATTGACAATTTATCTTCCTTACTAAGCTTAATAAGATAGTGCTAATCTGGTTATCGTGTATGTTTTCTATTTGGTCGTGCAAAATAAAATTTAAATGTGGTATTTTTAGTTTTTCAGCAAACTCTATATACGCCAAATCAAAAGCGATAATTTCTCCTCTTTTCCCTCCAGTTCCTGGATTTTCTTCCAATCCTGAAATTTCTAACTTAAGACTCGTTTGACCTTTAATTGTAGAAAAATCATGACTAAGTAAAAATAATTCACCATATAAAGCTTTTGATTTTTCACTAAAATATTTATTAAATAATGTGATTCTTCTTTCAACTTCACTCTCTTGGTTTTTTAGTTGTTCATTGATTTTATTCAATTGCTCTTCAAATTCACTAATTTTATTTTCAGATGAAGTTAATAGTTCTTTTACTTTTTCTAAACGACCTTTTCCTTCATGTTGCTTGGTTAATTGTTCTATTAATTTTTCTAATTCCTCTAATGCCCCTGTTTTCTGTAATTTTTCACTTAAAACTTTTTCTTCTTCTAAAAGTTTGTTTTTTCGTTTCTCGCACTCCTCTGAATCAGTATCAAGTTGCGGTAACTCTTGACCAATAAATTTCTTTTTTTCACTTATCATACTGTTATGAAATGATAATATGTCTTCAAAGCGTTTGTGTAAATCAGGCAAAAGTTTTTTGACCTCAGAATAGATAAGCTTCACTTTGTTGTTTTCAATATCTGGAGTTGCTTTATCTAATTCTGTTTGACTCTCTAGTATCAGATTCTTTTTCATTGCTAAAGAAACTATTTGAGTTTTTAGTCCATTGATAGTCTGCTTTACCTGATTAAGTTTATCTAAATCTTGAGTATAGTTTTCATTAAGATTAAATCGTTCTTTTTGTCGGTTTAGTTGTTTTATTTGTCTATCGTAAGTTATAATTTTTTGTGTTACAGCATTAAGATTATCACCTTGCGAGTCTTCAATCTGCTTACGATAAGTTTTTTCGCTACTAAGTTTTGTGGTTAATTCTATTTTATTTGAATTTGATGCAATGCCTAACCAATACAAATAAATTGCCTCATATTCAGCATTAGAGGTAGTGAGGTGAAGTGGCTTTACAGTATGGCTTAATGCTTGAGAAGAGTAACGCACATTTCTGCCAATCACTTGTCTAAAGCTAGGCTTCTCCAGTAAAGAGCCAAGTGTTAATTCGGCAAGTTTTTTAGGAAAATCATCATTAACTATGCTTTCATTATTTATTTCTTGTATTTTATTTTTTCGATTTAAAAAATTTCTCCCAATAATTATTTTTTCGCTTTCATTATCTAAAATTTTTACTAAAACCAATTCAACATACACTTCTTTTTCTACTAGAAACTGTTTTATTTTATTACCCTCTTCATTTCTTCCTTTAAACTCTGGATCTTGATAAATTTTTTCCTTTTTCCCTCCGAGGCAAAAATCAATAAGACGCAATACTGTGGTCTTTCCAACATTATTGCCTGTTTCAGGATTGTCAATAAACGAGGAGGTGTTATCTATAATTAAATTCACCCCTTTACGAAATATTATTTCCCTAACAATCTCCCCTTTTTTTCCATTTTTACGAATAGTTAAGGATTTTATAAACATCTTATCGATCCTTTCTCATCTAAAAAAATAGCGTCAATTACATATAACCAATCTAACGCTAAAGAAAACAAATTTACTGTTGTTTTATTCTTACTATAAACAGAATTATAAAGATCAGAAAAAGAACTTTTTTTATCCATTTCAATCAGTGTTTCTAAAATATGCGACCCCACATGGTAAAGACTGTATTCAGGATTTATATCTTTATTTAAAATCATAATATATTATTGTTTTGGTTTTTCTAGGACTTTACAACGCATAAAGGCATCTACCATAATAATTGGTATTGCAATCACCATATCATCATACTCAGCCTCCACTTCATCTATTAATTTCTTTTCTATCTTATCTAAAATATCATCCGATTTATTTGGTGTATTTTCTGACTTTTGTAAAAATTCTCCTTTAGTCGTTAAATAACGCTGCTGAATTAATTGCAGCAATTTATCCTTTTTAAAACCTTCACCAGTGGACTCTAAATTTTTATAAACTGACTCCACTTTTCCTTGATATTTTTTATATTCATTTATTCGGGGCTTCCATCTAACAACTTGATTATGGCTTATTTTTTCGTCTATAGAAAAGCTATTTAAACTATCAATGTTACCATCATTGCTAAATTCTATATTAGCCAAGGCATTTATGGCAGTTACAAAAATTGTAGGTTTATTTGATACTGTTCTTTCATCTATTTTATTTTCATGCTTATTTTTCATATCTTTTAACACTTCAACCGTATATTCGCTAGTGTCATCAGTTATTTTATGGTGTGTTGGGCACAAAATTATCAGATTATCATACTGTCTTCTATGCTCATCTGTAGAGTTGTGATTGTATCTTTGCCCACCTTTTTCTGCGGCCTCTATATGGCATACTTGAGATATATTTTCCGTGTTATTATCTGGGAAAAATTTTTGCTCGCAATTTGGAAATGCACATTGATTCCCAGATCTCGTATATAACCGCTTAATAGTTTTTTCTGTTGGTTTTTTTCTACTCATCACGCAACCCTCCTATAAATCTCATATTCCAACTCACCCAACGCTTGTAAATATCCCATTTTACCCCCAAACAATCCCACAATTTCCAGTGGTGAGCCGAGTGCGTTTAACGGTTTGACTTGCAGGATTTTCATATCTTCAATATTCTCAATGCCTTCATCAGCGTATTTATCCAGCAGGGTTTCTAGCACTTGGCGGGCTTGCTCGCCGTATTGGGTGAAATAATTGCGTTTTTTGACATTTTTGGCTCGCTCATTTCTTGTTAGGGGTGGCTGGTCAAAGGCGGTGTGGCAAATTAAATCAAAAATATCCATTTCTTTGTTGACTGCGGCTTTAAGGTCGGCAAATACAATGCCTTGCTCGGTGAGTTGCTCGATGAGGGTTTGTTTTTTGTCGCTGGCATTCCATTGTTG
>JAQRMW010000206.1 GCA_028599075.1 Urechidicola sp.
TCAATTAGATATTTTTGGTAACACACCATGCTATTGAGAAAACTGAAACTTTGGCTAAGTTTTATTGACCTTGTGAGGTGCTTTTAATTATTTTTGTATCTTTATCGGACACTAATGGTTTTATTAGATAATTACAAGCCATTATTGATTATTAATCAACCTATAATAAATTCCGAAATCTTTACTTTATCTTTGCATTCATTTTAAATATTCAGCAACCTAATGACTAAAAATATTGCAGCATTAAATCCAAAGGAATACATTTTAATTAAGGGAGCTAAACTCCATAATTTAAAAGATATTGATGTTGCCATACCAAGAAATAAATTGGTAGTTATTACTGGTTTATCTGGTTCTGGAAAATCAAGTTTGGCATTCGACACTCTATATGCAGAGGGTCAAAGAAGGTATGTAGAAAGCCTATCGTCATATGCTCGTCAATTTTTAGGGAGGTTAAATAAGCCAAGAGTTGATTATATTAAAGGTATAGCTCCTGCTATTGCCATTGAACAAAAAGTAAATAGCACAAACCCTAGGTCTACTGTTGGTACATCAACAGAAATTTATGACTACTTTAAATTGCTATTTGCAAGAATAGGAAAAACTTACTCTCCTGTTTCTGGTAGAGAAGTAAAAAAAGATACAGTTAGTGATGTAACCAATTTTGTTAAGGGTTTAAGTGAAAAAACAAAATTGTTACTTATATCAAAAGTTCATATTCCAGAAGATAGAAGCGTTTCTAAATCATTGACAATTTTAGCGCAACAAGGATATGCTAGAGTAAAATTTAACAATGAAGTGCTACGGATTGAAGATTTTGCTAAAATTGTAGATGATGAAAACAAAGGTTTTGGGCATGATTTTGAATTGGTGGTTGATCGTGTGGTAGTACAGCACAATGAAGATTTTTACAACCGTTTATCTGATGCTATTCAAATTGCCTTTTTTGAAGGTAAAGGAACTTGTACCCTTCTAAATTTAAGCGATAATTCACAAACTACTTTTAGCAATTCTTTTGAATTGGATGGTATTCAATTTTTAGAACCCAACACACATCTGTTTAGTTTTAACAATCCTTATGGTGCGTGTCCAAAATGTGAAGGTTATGGTAATGTGATTGGGATTGATAAGGATTTAGTAATTCCAAATACTGGGCTCTCTATTTATGAGAATGCAATAGTTCCGTGGAAATCTCCTTCTATGGAAGCTTATAAAGTTGATTTAATTGACAATGCATATAAATTTGATTTTCCTATCCATCGCCCCTATTTTGAGTTGAGCGATGAACAAAAACAGTTGGTTTGGGATGGAAATGAATACTTTGAGGGTATCCACAAATGTTTTAAATACTTAGAAAGTAAAAGTTACAAAATTCAGTTTAGAGTAATGCTGTCTCGCTATCGTGGAAAAACAAAATGTGATGTTTGTAACGGTAAGAGATTGAGAAAAGAAACCAACTATGTACAAGTAAATGGAAAAACAATTTCTGAATTGGTCGATTTACCATTGGATGAGTTATCAGAATTTTTTAAAAATATTACACTCAATAATCAAGAGATAGATATTGCAAAACGATTATTAACAGAAATCAGAAATCGTCTATTATTTTTAACCAATGTCGGTTTAAATTACCTTACATTAAACAGAACATCAAATACATTATCTGGAGGAGAAAGTCAACGTATTAATTTGGCAACTTCTTTAGGAAGTAGTCTAGTGGGGTCTATGTATATACTAGATGAACCTAGTATTGGATTGCATCCAAAAGATACTGAGCGACTTGTAAGAGTTTTAAAGAACTTACGCGATTTAGGTAATACAGTTATCGTTGTTGAGCATGATGAAGATATTATGAAAGCTGCTGATATGATTATAGATATAGGTCCTGAAGCTGGAACATTTGGCGGTAAAGTTGTTGCTGAAGGCACTTTTAAGCAATTGCTAAAATCTGATTCATTAACGGCTCAATACCTAAATGGTACTCAAGAAATTGAAGTGCCAGCCAAAAGAAAATCAATCAATGATTTTGTTGAAATAATTGTTGCTCGCCATAATAACCTACAAAACATCAATGTCAAATTTCCATTGAATATGCTCACCATCATAACAGGTGTTTCAGGCAGTGGTAAGAGTACTTTAGTAAAAAAGGTGTTATTCCCTGCTTTGCAAAAACAACTGAACGGGTATGGAGAAAAAATAGGGCAGTTCACAGAAATCAAAGGAAACTTTGATAAACTAGAACACTTAGAGTTTATAGACCAAAATCCTATCGGACGTTCGAGTCGTTCTAACCCTGTTACATATATAAAGGTATATGATGATATAAGAAGTTTGTTTTCATCGCAACGATTATCAACAATTCGAAATTATAAACCCAAACATTTTTCTTTTAATGTAGAAGGTGGTAGATGCGAAACTTGTAAAGGTGAAGGTGAGGTTACTATTGAAATGCAATTTATGGCCGATGTACATTTAGAATGCGATGTATGCAATGGTAAACGGTTTAAAAAGGAAATTTTAGAAGTTAAGTTTCAAGATAAATCTATTAACGATATTTTAGAAGCAACTATTGATGATGCTATTTCCTTTTTTAAAGAACATCATGAAACCAAAATTGCCAAGAAACTACAGCCATTACAAGATGTTGGCTTGGGTTATGTTACTTTGGGGCAATCATCCTCTACCCTGTCTGGTGGTGAAGCTCAGCGCATTAAATTAGCTTCATTTTTAGTAAAAGGTACACGTCAAAGTAAATCGCTATTCATTTTTGATGAACCAACCACTGGATTGCATTTTCATGATATTAAAAAGTTATTGGCTTCTTTTAACGCGCTCATAAAAAATGGTCATTCTATTATTGTTATTGAACACAATATAGAACTCATTAAATGCGCAGATTATATTATTGATCTTGGAAAAGATGGTGGTAAAAAAGGTGGTGAATTATTATTTCAAGGAACACCAGAAGATTTATTGAATTGCAAAGAGAGTTATACGGCAAGTTATTTGGCTGATAAATTGTAATTTTTTTGAAAATTTTCTAAATATTAGTCTTTAAATTAATTGTATTGAAAACTGATTTATAATATTTTTATTAGTTTTATATATATTAACTTAAAATCTAATCTATTATGAATTCAAAAGTCTCCCTTATTTTCAGAATTATCTTTGGTTTATTTTTACTCTTTTTTGGTGCCAACAAAATAATTGGTTTTATGGACCCTCCACCACCTCCAACCCCAGAAGCAATTGCTTATTGGACTGCTTTAGGAACAGCACACACAATGACCTTAGTTGCAGTCGTAGAGATTGTAGCAGGATTGTCTTTACTCCTAAAAAAATATGTAGGTTTAACAATGTTGGTTTTATTAAGTGTCTCAGTTAATGCGGTATTGTATCATCTAGCATTTGATTCTGCAACAACCATGATGGCTGCTGTACTATTATTGCCAAATGTTGTTGTTATGTTTGCACATAAACATGAATACAAAGGGTTATTAGGTTAATCAAAAAAGCAAAATTGTAAACAAAAAAAACCGTAACAGAATTGTTGCGGTTTTTCTTTTTGGTTTAAGGCTACCTTAAAAGATATATCTCAATCCAAATTGTACTTGCCATCTCGATGCTAAACTAATATCGTAAACATATGTTTCTTTAATATTACCATCAAAACTATAAGTTGGATTTCCTGATCCATCAACAGTTACACCAATTGGTTGTACCGCATCTGGTTGTTGAATTAATCCCCATTCTGAGCTTATTAAATTACCTAGGTTTAAAATATCAGCACTAAATTGAATAGCATTGTCTTCTCCTATAGTTAACTCTTGAATAAACTTCATGTCAATCTTTCCTCTCCATGGAGCTAACGCACCATAACGCTCAAAGTATTGACCTCTATTATCACTCATGTAATCATCTTGCTGAATAAATGCTTCGAATAAATCATTTTGATCTGGAGATACAAAACTCATTGCTTGAACTTCAGAAGCAGTAGGAATATAAATTAAATCATTTAAACCAGATCCATCACCATTGATATCTCCTGCATAGGTATAATTAAATCTACCGCCTTGAGCAAACTCAAGAACACCAGATAAAGTTGTAGCCCATTTGTCATTAGCACCATAATTCCAAGTTTTACCAACTACTCCAATAAAGCGATGTGTATCGCCATATTTAGAGTGCGATAAAACAGCATCATTCGCATTTCCTACCACTGGATTAAATGCAAATGCATCTCCTGTTATTTCAGCCTCAATTGAGTTAACACTTTGAGAGTTTAAGTAGTTATATGCTAAACTTGTATAAACACCATTCTTAAATGTTTGCTTTGCACTTACAGTTCCGTTAAAAGTCCATCCTTTATCAGAGTTTGTAAATACATAAGCATTATTACCTACATCACCTGGTAAATAAATTTCTCTATTATCACCTCCACCATTTAATGTTCCTGAAGGGGCACTTAATCCCCAGTTTTGAACATGTGCACCGTTAATATCTTTGGTATAAGAAAGGTCAGCAGTTAAGATTAAACCACTTTCTAATTTCTTATCAAAGCCTAAACTTGTTCTCCAAACAGTTGGGAATTTAAAGTCAGGATCTACAACTTGGTAGAACCATACATTTGGATTTCCAATTTGATTTCCTAACCATACAAATGGGAAACGACCTGTAAAGATTCCAGTTCCTCCACGTAGCTGATTCATTTTATCTCCAGTAACATCCCAGTTAAATCCAACTCTTGGCGAAATGATGATATCGCTATTTGGCATTTGTGTAGAATCAAAAAATACAGTTTCTCCATTTGATGGATCTGTATAAGGAATTCCTGGTAAATATAAATTACCTGGAGTATCAATCACATCCTGAGCTTTTTCTGCAGAATCAAAGAACAATGGCTTGTCAAAGCGTACACCTAATGCTATTTTTAAATTGTCAGTTACACTCCAATCATCTTGTAAATAAAATGCCATTTGACCAACATTTGTTTCAGCTAAAGCCCATGTATCATTAGCACTTTTCGAATCAAAAGTTGCTTGTGCAGCTGCCATTGCATCTGCTAATAAACCATTTGAAATACCAGTTCTAAAAGCATCCATATCAGCAAAATCACCAAAGAACGCACCTACATATCCTCTTGGGTCTCCGAAGCCATAAGTACCTAAATTAAATGAATTGTCGAATTGGAATTTTTCAAATGAAAGACCAATTGTTAAATCATGATCTCCTGTACTAATATTTAAATTATTAGAGAATTGAAATACTTTTTGATCTAACCTGTTGTTAATTGAAAATGGTTCATGTCCAGTTACAATATAGTTAGAACCGAAACCATCTTGAATTCTAAATGCTGGCATTGGAGTTGATTTTGCATTTCTAAAATCATCAAAATGCGTCCACCCAACTTGAAATTTATTGGTCACATTATCATCAAATGCTGAATTCAATTCTACTAAAAATGAATTGATTTTATTGTTGATTTGGTACCCCGCATTTTCAAATTGTAAAATTTGAGAATTAGGACCTCTAAATCCTAAAGCAGTAGGATGTGCATTTTTATCCTTTGATGCATCTAAAAAATTATAGATAAATGCCAAACGATGATTTTCGTTCACATTCCAATCTAATTTAAAGATTCCTTTTGTTGAGTTTGATGCATGTGTATATCCTTCATATGCTCCTGGGTCATATCCGATACTTCTTAAAAGTGATTGTACTTCCATTAAATCAGCTTCTAAAACTCTAGATTCGTTAATAGCTCCTGTCCCTGTATTTGGCGCCCAAGTTTGTCCTAAATCTGTACGCTCATCTTTTTCGAAGTTTGCAAAGAAGAATAATTTATTTTTGATGATTGGTCCACCAACGCTCACACCATATTGTGTTTGCTCTAATTTTGGAACGAAAATATCATCTCCTTTTACTTTACCTCCTGTCAAATCTTGATTTCTATAGTAACCATAGACTGTTCCAGAAATTTTGTTGGTACCACTTTTAGTTACAGCATTTACAGAAGCTCCTGTAAATCCAGATAAAGTAACATCGTAAGGTGCTCTTGATACTGATATTTGCTCAATCGCATCTAATGAAACTGGCTGCGCATCAGTTTGCCCACCTGGAGTTGCTGCATCCAATCCAAAAGGATTATTAAAAATAGAACCATCCAAGGTGAAATTATTAAACTGATCATTAGCTCCTCCAAAAGAACCACCAGAAGCTGTTGGATCTAATCGCGTAAAGTCTGCAGCTGATCTAGAAATTGTTGGCAACTTTGTTAATTCGCGTTTACCTACACTTGTTTCAGCACCTGTTCTACTATTATTAAATGTAGAACTTTTTGCTGAAGTAATTACAACCTCTTCTAGTTGCTGACTATCACTCACCATTTGAACATTTAAATCAAATGCTGAACCTAAGTCTAAATATACATCTGTGTATTCCATTGTTTGATAACCAACAAAACTAACACTGATTGTGTAAGGACCACCAATACGCAAGTTAGGTAAGTTAAATCTACCGCCATCAAGGGTCATTGTTCCTGAGACAGTACCAGTTGGTTCGTGCGTTGCGATAACGTTTGCACCAAAAAGGCCTTCGTTGTTTTCGTCATTTACTACACCCTGTATTTTTGAAGTTGTAACCTGAGCAAAACTCGCTACAACCATAAAAACAGTAAGGAAAAATGACAATCGTAATTTTTGTTTCATGCTTAAAATCATTTAGTTAAACTAATAATATATAATTGAATTAGAACTTTCAATATAAAAAAAAAGAGCCCACATAATGTGAGCTCTCTATATTGTTATTAACAATAAATGTTAATTATTTTGCTTCTGCTACAACTTCAAAAGTGATATCAGCAACTACATCACGGTGCAATCTAATTGCTACGTTGTATTTACCTAATCTCTTTACATTACCACCTTCTACCTTAATGAATTTCTTGTCAATTTCATGTCCAGCTTTAAAAAGTGCTTCTGAAAGGTTGATATTGTTTACTGATCCAAATAATTTAGATCCTTCACCAATTTTTGCAGGTATCTTAATTTCTAATGCTTTGATAGCTTCAGCTATTTTAGTTGCATCTTTAATTAATTTTTCTTCTTTGTGAGCTCTTTGCTTTAAGTTTTCAGCTAAAACTTTTTTTGCTGAAACAGTTGCTAAAATAGCTACACCTTGTGGAATTAAAAAGTTACGACCAAAACCGTTTTTTACAGTTACTAAATCATCTTTAAATCCTACGTTTTCTACGTCTTGTTTTAATATAAGTTCCATATCCTTCCTCTTTATTATTTTAATAAATCGCCCACATATGGCATTAATGCTAAATGACGTGCTCTTTTAATTGCAACAGATACTTTACGTTGGTACTTTAATGAAGTTCCTGTTAAACGACGAGGTAAAATTTTACCTTGCTCATTTACCAAATACATTAAAAAGTCTGCATCTTTATAGTCAATATACTTAATTCCGTTTTTCTTAAAACGACAGTATTTTGCTTCTTTTTTAGTTTCAATGTCTAATGGAGTTAGGTACCTAACATCACCTTGTTTTCCTCCTTTTGCTGATTGCTCTAAACTTGCCATCCTAATTATTTTTTAGCGGTTTTAACACGTGCTTTTCTCTTCTCTGCCCAAGCAGCTGCGTGTTTGTCCAATTTAACAGTTAAATAACGCATAACGCTATCGTCTCTTCTGAATTCAAGTTCAAATGCAGCAACTGCCTCACCTGCTAACTTGTATTCTAATAAATGGTAAAAACCACTTTTTTTGTGTTGAATTGCATAAGCTAATTTCTTTAAGCCCCAATCCTCTTTGTGGATCATTTCTGCACCTTTGGAAAGTAAATAGTCTTCAAACTTCTTTACTGCTTCCTTTATCTGAGTTTCAGATAAAACGGGATTCAAAATGAAAACAGTTTCGTAATGATTCATAATTTTAAATTTTAATTTTCTCTTTTTGAGGGTGCAAATATAGTGTTATTTACTTAATTGACAAGTTGAATTTAATTAAAAAGCGATCTGTTCTTTGTTGTTCTAATCGACTCTAAATTCAACATTAGTTTTTCATATAATAATATCCTAAAAAATGATAAATATCCTATTACTAAAAAGCTATTTCAAGTATCTTTGCAAAAAATCATGTTAGATGAATAATGCAATATATATCGCTACGAGCGAACCTAATAGCGGTAAGTCTATTGTAAGCTTAGGGCTTATGAGTATGCTCTTGGCACGCACTCCTAAAGTGGGTTATTTTAGACCTATAATTGACGACCTCAAAGACGGTGAACAAGACAATCATATTAAGACTGTAATTTCTCATTTCAACTTAGGCTTAGAGCATGATGATGCTTACGTATGCATGCGAAGTGATTTTGTTAAAAAAAGAAACTTAGGCCTAGAAGGTGAAGTACTCGATAAAATAATTGAAAAATTTAAACAGTTAGAAAAACAATTCGATTTTATAGTTGTTGAAGGAACTGATTTTTCTGGTGAAGGTGCTGCCGTTGAACTAGATTCAAATATTATTATTGCCAAAAATTTGGGAGTTCCTGCAATACTGGTTTCAAGTGGAGTTGATAAAAATATGGATGAGTTTATTGGAAACTTACATATTGCTTATGACTCTTTTATAGAAAAAGAAGTTGAAGTGCTTTCGATAGTTGCAAATAAGATTCAAGAAAAAAACGTACAACTTGTTAAAGATGGAATTGCAAAACATCTTCCTAAAAATATTCTGGTTGAAGTTATTCCAATGATTCAGTCTTTATACAATCCTACAATCAGAGAAATTGTAAAAGAAATTAATGCAACATTATTATTTAAATCGAGTCAATTAAACAATCAAGTAGCTAGTTTTAAAGTTGGTGCTATGCAGCTTCGTAACTACTTAACAAGACTAGACGAAAATTGTGTTGTAATAACTCCTGGTGATAGAGCTGATATTATTTTAGGTGCTTTACAAGCAAACATGTCAACAAATTATCCTAAAATTTCTGGAATCATTTTAACTGGTGGTTTAACACCTGAAGAACCCATTCTAAAACTGATTTCTGGACTAGAGCAAAAAATTCCTATACTAGTTACAGACGGAGCTACTTTTGAAATCACGAACAAAATTGGTGCCATTAAGTCACATATATATGCCGATAATAAATCTAGAATACTAAAATCAGTAAACACATTTAAAAAGTATTTTAATTTTGATAAATTGTCTAATAAATTTGCAACTGCAAAATCTAGTGGAATAACTCCAAGAATGTTTCAATATAGCTTGCTAGAAAAAGCCAAAAGCCAACGCAGCCACATTGTTTTACCTGAGGGGAATGATGTACGAATACTAAAAGCCGCCGCACATTTATTAGCAATTGATTTTGTAGATATTACTATATTAGGTAATCCTGATAAAATTAAAGAAATAGCTAAAAAAAATCGCCTCAATTTAAGTACCGCCAAAATTATAAACCCTGCTGATTCTGATCATTTTAAAGACTATGTTCAAACTTTTTATGAATTAAGAAAACATAAAAATGTTTCTATGGCAATGGCAAAAGATATCATTGAAGACGTGTCTTACTTCGGCACTATGATGGTATATAAAGGTCATGCAGACGGAATGGTTTCTGGGGCTGCTCATACGACACAACAAACAATAAGACCTGCTTTACAATTTGTAAAAACCAAATCAAATGCATCGGTGGTATCATCTGTTTTCTTTATGTGTTTAGAAGATCGCGTTTCTGTTTTTGGAGATTGTGCTATCAATCCAAATCCAAATGCAGAGCAGTTGGCAGAAATTGCAATCTCATCTGCAGATTCTAGTGCCGCTTTTGGAATTGAACCAAAAATAGCAATGCTCTCCTACTCTTCTGGCTCTTCAGGAAAAGGGACTGAAGTAGATAAAGTACGTAAGGCAACTGAAATTGTTAAAGCAAAACGCCCAGATTTAAAAATTGAAGGCCCTATACAATACGATGCAGCAGTTGATAAAGAAGTTGGAAAAAGTAAATTACCCGATTCTGAAGTAGCAGGTGAGGCATCAGTCTTAATCTTTCCAGATTTAAATACAGGTAACAACACCTATAAAGCTGTACAAAGAGAAACAGGTGCTTTGGCAATCGGACCAATGTTGCAAGGGCTAAACAAACCAGTAAACGATTTAAGCCGCGGCTGTACTGTAGACGATATTTTTAACACAGTTATTTTAACTGCAATTCAAGCTCAAGACATTTAATATGAATATTCTCGTAATAAACTCTGGTAGTTCGTCTATCAAATATCAACTATTTCAAATGCCACAAGAAAAAGTTATTTGTTCTGGATTGGTAGAACGAATTGGTTTAGACAATGCCGAAATTCATTTTAAATCTGATGCGCAAACAATTGATGATGTACTTGATATTCCAACTCATAAAGTAGGGTTAGAAAAAGTTGTAAATATTTTATTAGATGATAAAACAGGTGTCATTTCCTCTACTGATGAGATTAAAGCGGTTGGTCATCGTGTGGTTCATGGCGGATGTACATTTTCTAAAACAGTTGCCATAAATCAAAAAGTAAAAGATAAAATCAAAGAATTATTTGCTTTGGCTCCACAACATAATCCTCCGAATCTAGAAGGAATAGTAATTGCTGAAGAAATCTTTAAAAATGCCACTCAGGTTGCAGTGTTTGACACAGCATTTCATCAAAGTATTCCTGCTAAGGCTTCTCAATATACTATCCCTAAAAAGTTTTTTGACGAGCACAATATCAGACTCTATGGATTTCACGGAACAAGTCATAAATATGTGTCAGAAAAAGCAATTGAATACTTAGGTTTAGAAAACTCAAATATCATAACCATCCATCTAGGGAATGGTTGTAGTATGACAGCAATTAAAAACGGAAAAAGTATCGATCACTCTCTTGGCTTTGGACCTATCAACGGATTGGTGATGGGTACAAGAAGTGGAGATATAGACCATTCACTCATTTTTCATTTAGTCAATAATTTAGATTATTCGTTAGATGAAGTCAATACTATGCTGCAAAAAGAAAGTGGTATGTTTGGGTTGACAGGTTTTAGTGATATGCGCGAAATTGAAGCTGAAGCCGAAAATGGAAATACAAAATGTCAATTGGCATTGGATATGAATGCTTACCGAATTAAAAAATATATTGGAGCTTATACTGCTGCACTAAACGGGTTGGATGCTATAGTATTTACAGCTGGTATTGGAGAGAATTCTTCAACAATGCGTAAACTTGTTTGTAGCGATATGTCGTATTTCGGAATTGAATTGGACGCTGATAAAAACCAAATTAAAGCTAATTCGATTAGAGAAATCAATACAGACAATTCAAAAACTAAAGTTTTGGTAATTCCAACCAATGAAGAAGTTGAGATTGCAAAACAATCTTTTGAATTAGTTAAATAATTATTGTATCTTTAATACTTAACTTTTTAAGTATGGGTTTAGGCCTTGGTATTAGTTTCCTTCACGATGCAAAAAAAATTCGAGATGATCGATCTAGAAATAAAACGCTTCAGAAAAAAAGAATTGATAAGTATCGAAATTTAAAAAACACAAAGGGTGAATTTAATTTTCCAAAAGTATCTGAAGAAGAGCTGGCTAAAATAAAGTCAGATATCAGACTTGAAGGCAAAAAACAAAGGAGAAAAGAATTTCTAATTATTTCAATAGTATCTATTGTTGTTATTTCTGTGGTACTGCTTTTATTTCAAATTCATTATATGATTAAAAATAATCTCATTTAATACATGAGATTGCCACAGTAAATTTTTAAGGTTCAAGATAACTTAAGAGGGTTATCTTTGATTAATTTTAGGGTGCTAATATACAAATTTTTATTTCTATAATTATAACGATATTCACATTCCTTTAAATGTAAAAAGAACTTG
>JAQRMW010000207.1 GCA_028599075.1 Urechidicola sp.
TCAATTCAATTCGAAAATTAAAAAAATAAAAATCTCTGATATTGATACTTTAAAAATTGAGATTGTAGAGAACGAAAAACTCATAAAGGACTTAAATAAAATCATTCAGATTAGAGATTTAACATCAGAACTAATTTTTGATGACCAGTCAGAAAACCTAAACGTACTGAATAAATATTTAGATAATCAAACCACAATTACATTTAATGATTTATTTGATATCAAACTTCATTTACATAAAAAAGGACAACACAAAGTTGTTGACCTAAAAAATCAAATCGAATCTGATGGAACGGACAAAATGATTCGTTTGGTTCTTATTATGTCAATTATTAATCAAATAGTTGTAAAAGATGATGAAAACAAAATCGTACTATTTGTTGATGAAATAGGAACTATTGACGAAGCCAACAGAATTGAAATTTTGAACTTCTGCAAAGAACATAATTTTATACCGATTTCAGCTGCACCACTTCATCCTTATGATGGTTTTGACAAATACTATCTAGTCAGAAGAAACAAAGGTAAAATTGTTGTTAGTGAGAAGAATGGAAATGTCATATTAAGAAAACAGATTGAAGCGTAATGAAAGAAGTTGACTTCAAAACATATAAACTATTATTTGAAAGTAAATCGGTTTCAAAATCGGTAATTCCTAAAAGCGTTTTAAAATCTGATATTTTTCAAAACTTGCTTCGTGCGGAAATATTGGAATCATTAAAACTTGGTAGAGGTTTCAAAATTAAAGTTTCTAAAGAAAATGAGTTTGAAAAATTTTTCAAAACATCCTTTCCAGAACAAAACGTTAGTAAAAGCAAATCAGGGAATATTAAAAAATATAGAAACTCAAAAGCAATAAAAATTGAAAGTAACCCAATTTTCTTGTTAAGAGGTTTTAATCCAGTTCAAATAAATAACCAATTTGTAGATATTAAAAAACAAACTCTTGATTTTGGATTATTTTCTGTAATTCCTAATTCAATTATTGCTGATAATATCTGTTTTGTTGAAAATTTAGAAACTTTTTTAAATGCAGAAAAACTCTTAGGGAACAGGTATTTGTATCTACATAAATATGGAAGAATCGGAAAAGAATCAATTTCAAAAATAAGTGCAAAGGAAGTTTTAGTTTTTGTCGATTTTGACTTTAATGGGCTTGATGAATATTTACGAATAAAAGAAGTTTTTACTAATGCTCAATTGTATTTGCCATCCAATTACAACGACCTTTTTAATAGACATTCTGCATCTTTAAAAGGAAACAAGGCAAAAATGAGTAATTCGGTAAAAAACTCAAAAGATTCAATCGTTATTCAAATTAGAGAACAAGTTGCACGTACAAATAGATTTTTAGAACAAGAAATTTTAATCAATGTTTAAGTCAGAACCAAAAACCATATTACAATTTTTGGCAACTCATTTTGACTTGCTAAGGCAACTCTTTGACTTACAAGTTAAGAATGAAATTATCTTAAAAAGTCAAGTTTCTGATGCACTTAAAGAATTTGGAAGTGATATTGAAAACCAGCTTTTTGAACACAAATTACTTGTTGAACAAAATGATGATTATGTAATTAATGAACCTTATTTCGTTTTGTTTGAATTTGTTCTTCAACAATTCAAACCTTTACTTCCAGAAGAAATTGAAAAATTTGGTCAGTCTATTAGAACTTTGTTTTTAAATATTAAGGAAGGCATCAATCAAGACAAAAACATTTTGTTAGATAGAATTGAAGCTTTAGCAAACGAGATTAAGAAATTCTCAAATGCAGTAACAAATAACACAATAAGTCTTTTAAATGAATCTAGAGAACTAAAAGCAAATACTCGAAAAATAGAATATCAAGAGAAAGTACAAAAGGCGAGATATTTAATTGATTATTATATCATTCCTTTAAACACAATTCTAGATATAAATCATTCTCAATCAATTTATAATGAATTGCTAAGTATTTCTCAATTTTCAAACAACAAGCGTTTTGATTATACAGACGAAAGCATAAGAAGACAGTTTGAAAAACTTTATAATCTGTTAAGGCAAGTAGTAAAAGATATTAGTAAACAGTCTTCTATCTTAAGCAATGAACTTTTACCTCTTATAGATAGAATTAGAACAGAAAGTGAATATTTACAAGGTTTTCACTTATACTTAACAAATGGAAATTGCTATAAAGGAATTAAACCACCAGAGCTTTTCAATACAACAAGAGATAATCTTTATAATCCGTTTATTTACGAAAACACTAAAGAGTATTTCGGCCAATTTAAAAATGAAGAAGATGTGTTTATTGAAGAGGAAACTGATATTGTAGAGCAATGGATTTTCAATAAAAGTGAATATAAATCTCAGCTAAACTCAAAACTTCCAGTTGACGACTTTTTTACTTGGTGCAAAACATCACTAGAAAACGAAAACAAGCACTTTGATTTTGATAACTACTTTATGGTTACCAGTTTAATCTTTGAAGAAGATTATGAAGTACAGCAAGACAAAGAAAACCGAAATATTTCTTTTAAAACAGAACAAGGAGAGTTGATAATGCCAAAACTAAAAATTACTAAAAAAGAAAATGTATCCGAATAAACACAAACAAATAGTTACATCTTTAATGGATGGAAGATTTATTACCATTGACGAATCTTACTTTGATATTGTAAAGGAGAATCAAGATTTCTATGCTGAGTTTTTTGATAAGTCTTTTGGTTTTGAATTAAAGAACACACAAGAGTTTTATTATCTAATTTCAGAAGAAACAAATGAAAACACTTCTCGTGATATAAGCATATTTTTCTCAATATTCTGCTATGAACTAGATAAAGAGGGAAAGAATTTTATGGATGAATTAGGGTTTTCTGACTTTCACATTGACGAAATAGTCGATTACCTAAAAAACAGCTCTTGGACTGATATTGTGAAATCAAACAAACAATTAAATGATTCAGATAGTATCAAAAGGTTAGTTGGTTCTACTATGGTAAAAAGAAATATAGCTGTTAAACATTCAGATGACAACTATTCATTTACAAAAGCATATAAATTATTCATTGATTTTGCACGTGAATTGATAAAATCTGAACCGAATAATGCCAACGAATAAGCCATACACATTCGCAATTCGCTACAGCCAACGCTACGCCAAAAATTGCAAAAGAGTATGTCTTGCCAACGCTCAATTATGAACTAAATAACAAACATCGGAAAATCAAGCAGAACGTGAAAAGCACTACTTACAACAACGTGTATAAAACATAGCTATTATAGGCTTTCCGATAGGTTTTTGTATATTTACAAAGTACGCCAAATTTTTTATTTGGTTATATTTAGAAAAGAAAATTAAACATAAAAATATAAAATTCGGCTCGTGCTAAATCCGAAAAGTTAGCGTTTATTTATACGCTACGTTTCATACACAAGACCGTTAGCTACAATAAAAGACAACTATGAAAGTAGAATTTACAAAATCATTAAAGACCAATAACTGGAAAGATATTCGGATTGCTGTAAACGAAAGAAATGATAATCTGCTCACAGAAGGACTGTCTGAAGATAAAATAAATCTATTAGAGAAAGTACGGACAAGACCTGAACTCATAGTGAAATTTGATGAATTTCGTCTTCTTTTGGAAATGGCGGCACAGACAAAAAAACTGTGGAAGCCAAACTCAACATTAAAAGTTTATTTTTTTGACGGACAAGACGCTCGAACAAATAAAGTATTGGAATATGCTTCTATTTGGAGCAATCATTGTAGCATAACATTTGAGGCTACTGATATAATTGAGGAAGCCCAAATTAGAATTGCTTTTCAAGCACCAAGCAGTTGGTCCTATATTGGTACTGACGCATTAGGTGTTGCTCGAAATCTACCAACTATTAACTTTGGCTGGCTAACCGATAATTTACCAGATGCCGACTATAAACAAGTTGTACTTCACGAATTTGGACACGCTTTAGGGTTAATTCACGAACATCAAAGTCCTGCTGTAAATATTGACTGGAATAAAAGATATGTTTATTGGTACTTTTGGCAACATCATAATTGGACTCAAGCTGATGTTGACCATAACATATTCAAGGAGTTTGAAAAATCAACTATTAGACATTCGGACTTAGATGTTGACTCAATTATGGGATACCATATTCCAAC
>JAQRMW010000208.1 GCA_028599075.1 Urechidicola sp.
TATAGAATTAAGACATCTTCTTTAATGACAAATTCTTCAAGTAACTCTTCAAATAGTAAGTTGGCTTCACCCGCTTTAAAACGTTCCTTACATTTAGGCTGACAGTGATAATAAAAATGGCGTTTTCCATTTCTCCCTTTTGATGCACTTCCTGTTAATGCCCTTCCACACTTTCGGCACTCTAAAAACCCTCGTAAGGGTAAACGTTCATCAATTTCAGAGTATTTATGAATATTGCTTTTATGTTTTCCTTTGAAGATACGTTGGACAGTATCAAAAGTTTCTATATCAATAATAGGAGGGTGGAGACCCTCTACGATAATTTCATCTTCTTTTTTCCATTCCTTAATTAAAATTTTACCGCAATAGACTGGATTTTTAAGTGTATCGAGCATACACTGCTTGGTAATTTTTAAACCACGATGATAATATTTTTTACGAATTTCCTCTGTAGATAAAGCACCTTTAGAATAATCTAAATATGCCCTTCTAATTAGAGGAGCAATATCCTCCTTAATTGCTAATGTCGACTTCCCTTCTGAGTTCCTGTGATTCTTATATCCAAAAGGAGCATAACCAACAAAGCACCCTTCTTTCATTGCTCTACGTAACCCTTCTTTTGTACGAATACTATTTTTATCATTTTCAACTTCAGGGATTACTAGATATACAGCAAGCATTACCTTAGAATCTGGTTGACTTAAATCAAGAGGCTGCTCAATGGCATTTACTTCAATACCTAGATTTTTAAATTCACGAATGACCCGATATGCTTCTTCTTGATTTCTACTGAATCTATCCCATCTAGTAAATAACAAACTATCAATACTTTTACGATTTACCTTGATGTATGAAAGTAATTCATTAAACGCAGGACGATTAAAGTTTTTAGCAGAATAATCTTCTTTGAAGTGACGCAATATATTTATACCTTTATGGCTACAATAAACCTCGAGCACATTTTTTTGATGAGGGAGACTAAAACCTTTTGAGGCTTGCTCATCAGTTGATACACGAGTATAAATTATTGCATTTGGCATGATTTAGATAATAGATAGCGTTCATATTCTAATATGGCATAAAAGAGCAACTTAGAGCGTAACTGCGCTAAATTGACTTTGTCCAAGTTAGAATCATTATTTCTATGTAGTGATGTATTAAGCATATTATAATGCAAATATATGCTAAAAAACACAACAATAAAAACATATTAGTGTGTTTTATGATAATTATTAAAATTATTCCTTAGATTTGACTCCAAATAGAAGATTATGAGTGATATTCAAGAGTTATTCTCAAATAACTTAAAGGCAATTAGAAAGGAGAAGGGGTTAAGCCAGCAATCCATTGCAGATCTATCAGGTATGATAGCATCGACCTATAATAGGATTGAGAATATGAAGGTTTCTCCATCTATTGATACGGTTGAAAAGATAGCAAATGCTATGGATGTTACAGTCTCTGATTTATTTCAATCTCGAGAACTTTCCGATAAATCATTAGTTCAGAAGCTTGAAATGATAAATGAATTATCTGACTACAACAGAAATGTTCTTGAAATAATGATGGATACAGTGCTAGAAAAAGATAAACTAGAAAAAACTCAAGAAATTAAAATGAAAAAAAGATTAATTGAGCTTGAAAATGTTCGTAAAAAATAAAGAATGTTTGAAATAAAATGGATATATACTTAACGTGTTTTTCGAATTATTTTGATATTTTTTGAGTATACTAACCTTAAATTTGGTACAGTGTTGACATCTAATTTTAGACAGCTCATTTGCTATTCTAAAGAACGTTTATGAAGATAAGCTATGAGCAAAAGACATCTTCAGTTTTAATTTATTACTATCCATTTCTGGCATATTCTTTTTAAACGAACGAAAATATTTGGCTTCTATTAAAGTATGTCTATTGTTTTTAGAATCATTAAAAACCCCTGCATAACCAGTTGAAATTACAAAAGCACTATTTTTATAATTACTTAAAATTTTCGATATGTTTAATTCTTTTTTAAAAAATTTGGCAAACTCATTTAACACCTTTCTTTCAATGTCATTAAGTTTGTAAATATTATTTTTATCTTTTGAGCTCTTAACTTGAATTAACATTACATGCCAAAATCGACCTCTCCTTGCAACAGCAAATATATCAGCAGGACTCTGACTCCCTTTAGATTTTTTACCAATATAAGTTTGAGGTAATCCTTTAATTTTTCTTAGAATATAATCTTCTGCTGAATCACAGACTCTCTATTACTGACACCTGCTAAACCACTTCTTTCAAGAATAGTTTTCTTTTTAGAACGCCATTTAGTAACAACTGCATCAACAAATAATTCAAAATTTTTCATACTAAAAGTTAATTTTTAAAAGTGATTTGACCTTACAATTTATAAGTTTATTTCCTATAAAACAAAAAAGATATTTATATTCCATAAATATCTTTACGTCTTCTAAATGCTCTTTCGCCACCTTCAAGAATAGCGCAACTAATTTTTCGAGATTTTTCATTATCAACAGATCCTCTATCATATATAACTGACCTTGTACTACTACTTTTTAGTGGAACTATTAATTCAGCATCTCCTAAAATAGCAATGTTTGGATTATGAGTGACTATTATTACCTGTCGGGATTCTTTTATTTTTCTCAAATTTGAAACGATAGTTTTATAAATAAATTCGCTATCAAGATTATCTTCAGGTTGGTCTATCAATAAAGGATTTCTACTTTTTGAATGTAGAAGGATTGCTAATAATATTGATTGTTGTTGCCCAAGTGAAAGATTAGCTAAAGGTTTAGTGATGTGTTTAGCCTCACCTGTCACTTCATCTTCATAATCTTTAGTAACTAATATAGATGGCAAATCTTCATACTCCAATGATTCTAAATCTTCTCTTTGATTAACATCTGTAAAT
>JAQRMW010000209.1 GCA_028599075.1 Urechidicola sp.
ATTTTTAAACAACAATTAAAACAATTATTTCTTTTTGGTAGTTACTAATATAACTCCACCTTTTGCTTTGTCTCCATATTTTTCAACAGCTTTATTGCCTTTTAATACTTCAACATTTTTTATTGTATTTGGATCTAAATCTTTGAAATCATCTTTAGACACTTCTTTACCATCAATATAAAATAAAGAGGCATTTTCATCATCAGAAATAAATACCATGTTGTCATTATCATCATTAGTTTTAATAATTTCTATAGTAGTATTGCCCTCATCAGTTGTCCAAATATTTTTATCTTCGTTAACAATTACTTCGAACTTTTTTCTTTACCATCTTCAGAAATAAAATGTACATCTTCATCTCCGTCTTTTTTTACAACAAATACATTCTGACCATCACCTTTAATTTCAATTAATTGATGATTTTCATGTTTACCATCATCAGAAACGAAAACATAATTTTGATGTCCTTTACCGCTAGATTGAATGGTATGATTTCCATCTTTTGTTATAAAATGTAAATCACCATCACCATGTTGCGCACCACTGTTACCAATAGATATATGATCACCTTTTTCGTCAAAAGAAATTTTTATTGGCTTAATTGGTTGGTTAGAACTTGTGTTGAAATTAGCATTCGACTGTTTGGAACTTACATAAATTTTAATAGCAGTAATTTCATCTGAACTGTTGCGTTTTATACCCTTGAATTTAACAGTCACTCCTTCTTTAGAAAATGATTCCTTGATGTTATCAAGATCAGATTGTTTTGAATCCTTAGTTATAATTACCATTTGCATGTTCTCTTCAAGTTCAACTAAAACTAAGCCTCGGTTATTATCTTTAGTAGTTGTCTTTTTAACAACAGTCTGTGCAATTGTTTTTGTATTGAATGTGAAAATGAATGCCATTAGTAGTGGCAGGATAAAAACAAATTTTAATTGATTGGTATTTTTTGAATGATTTTTGTGTAACATAATGATTCTTTTTTTGATTAATGAATTGTAAAAATTATTGGTCAATGCAAATTGATTTGGAGCGATACTTGTTTTTAGTAATAAATGTTGATAGCTTTTTTGACATGATATTTTTTCTTGCGAAATAGCATCAGCTATGAATTCTAAATTTTGCTGTAATGCTGTTTTGTATAACCATGAAATTGGATTAAACCAAAATACGATAGTTATAAACTGAGAAAATAATACATCAAAAGTATGCCATTGATAAGCATGTACTTTTTCGTGCATTAAAATCTGCTGTAACTCTTTTTGCTCAAACGTATTTGGATTGTAAACGATATAGTTAAAAAACGAAAAAGGAGAATCATTACTATTTGATTTTATAAAATAATAATCTTCAATTTTTTCTCTTTTACTGCTTATAAATAACTTGGCAAGAGAGAATAAAGATAGTATAAATTTAGACCCAAAAAAGATAATGCCTACTAAGTATACTAAACCAATAATCTCTATCCAATTAATAGTCTTTGGAACCTCAACTATACCAGAAGTCTGAGTAATTGCAAAGTTCTGGATTGGAGAAATTACTTGCTCTACATATATAGGTATTTCAATTAAGGGTAGTGTAAGGCAAGCAATGATTCCACCTAAAAGGAAAAATCTATTCGATTGAAAAAAGGTTTCTTTGTGTAAAACAATTTTGTAAAACAAATAAAATATTGCGAGAATTGCAGATGCTTTTAGTAAATAATCCATAGTGTTATTTTTTATTTTCTATAAGTTTAATAATTTCCTTTAACTCTTTTACACTAATTTTCTCTTCATTGGCAAAAAACGAAACAACGTTTTTATATGAGTTTTCAAAATAATTATTGATGGTCTTATTCATAAAACTTTTGCGGTACTCTTCTTTAGAAATGGCAGGATAATATTGATGTGTCTTACCATAAGCAATGTGTTTCACAAATCCCTTTTCTTCCATTTTTCTAATGGTCGTAGAGACCGTGTTGTAATGTGGGTTATTTGATAATAGGTTAACAACATCCTTTACAAACCCTTTTTCTAGTTGCCATAAGGCTTGCATTATTTCTTCTTCTTTGTTGGTAAGTTTTTCCATACGAATAATAAATCTATTTATATACAGCAAACCTATAACTATTTTTATAGTTATACAACTATTATAATAGTTTTAACAAAAAATTAGGGAATCAATTTTTTGAATGTCACATAAAAAATCAACTATATTTGCGCTAAAATTTTATAAATGGATTTTGTTTTAATTGTAGTTGGATTACTATTTCTAATTTTAGGAGGTAACTGGTTGTTAAAAGCAGCTGTAGGTTTTTCATTGCGATTAAATATTTCAAAAATTGTCATAGGTATGACAGTGGTTTCTTTTGCAACTTCGGCACCAGAATTAGTTGTAAGTATAAAAGCAGCATTGAATGGGCATGCGGATTTGGCTTTGGGAAATGTCATAGGTTCTAACATTGCAAATCTTGGTTTAGTTTTAGGTATAACCATTATACTTTCTACAATTACCATTCAAAAAAGTTTTTATAAAACTGATTGGCCCGTGATGATGATATCATCTTTATTTTTGTATTTTATTTTAGCTTTTGATGGTAAAATTGAACAATACGAAGGAATCGTTTTAGTGAGTTTATTGATTGCTTTTCTGATTTATCTATTACGTTTTCAAAAAACAGCAGTATTTGATGAAATGCCAGATGATGATGAAGAATTACCTTTATATAAGGATGTGTTTTTTATGGCAATTGGTGGAGTTGCACTCTGGGGCGGTTCAGAATTATTGATTCAAGGTGCTACCGATTTAGCAATTGATTTAGGTGTTAGTACTAGAGTCATAGGAGTGACTATAGTCTCAATAGGTACGAGTATTCCAGAATTGGCAGCATCGGTTGTTGCGATTTTAAAAAGGGAAAAAGCAATTTCGTTAGGAAACCTTATTGGTTCAAATATATTTAATATACTAGCTGTACTAGGAATCACTTCAATCATTACGCCATTATCAGTGAGTGATGAGGGATTATTAACCAATGATATTTTCTGGATGTTAGGGTTTGCCTTTTTGGTTTTGATATTGGTCTTTATCCCATCAAGAATGAAATTGGGCTGGAGAGATGGTATCATCCTTTTAGGATTGTATGGAGTTTTTATTTTCCAAATGCTTACATAAGCAAATAGAATAAAACATAAAAAAAGCCTCCAATTGGAGGCTTTAAAATTATGAATATTTTTATTTTACAGCAGATTTAACTGTTCTAATAATTCTTTCAGCAATTTTATATGGATCAGCATTTGAAGCAGGTCTTCTATCTTCTAAATAACCTTTCCAATTGTTATTAACTGTTAGGATAGGAATTCTAATTGAAGCACCTCTATCAGATATACCATAGCTAAAATCAGAAATGGCAGCAGTTTCGTGTAACCCAGTTAAACGCTGTTCGTTATGCTCGCCATAAACATCAATGTGTTCATCAACTACTGGACGAAAGGCTTCACATATTTTCATATAGGTTTCTTTATCACCACAAGTTCTCAATGTGGTATTAGAGAAGTTTGCGTGCATACCAGATCCATTCCAATCTCCCTTAACAGGTTTAGGATGGTATTCAATATAGTAACCATATTTTTCTGTCAATCTATCTAATAAATAACGCCCAATCCAAATTTCATCACCAGCTAGTTTAGCACCTTTTGCAAATAATTGAAATTCCCATTGACCAGCAGCAACCTCTTGATTGATTCCTTCAAAGTTTAATCCAGCCTCAATACATAAGTCAGCATGCTCTTCAACTAAATCTCTACCCCAAGTATTTTTACCACCAACAGAGCAGTAATACATTCCTTGTGGTCCAGGGTATCCACCAATTGGGAAACCTAATGGTAATTGAGTTTTTACATCCATAATAAAGTACTCTTGCTCAAAGCCAAACCAAAAGTCATTATCATCATCATCAATTTTTGCTCTACCATTACTTTCGTGTGGAGTGCCATCTGCATTTAAAACTTCGTTCATTACTAAATAACCATTGATACGATCTGGATCAGGATAAATAGCGACAGGTTTTAAAACACAGTCAGAAGAACTACCTACAGCTTGTTGTGTTGATGATCCATCAAAAGACCAATCTTTTAACTCTTCAATTGTTCCTTTAAAGTTTTCGTGCTCCTCTACTTTTGTTTTACTCCTAAGGTTTTGTGTTGGTTTATAGCCATCTAACCAAATGTACTCTAATTTAATTTTAGCCATTGTGTGTGTTGTTTTTGTGATTAATATTATAAAAAACTCATTGCAAATATAATTTAAATGTTTTATTTGAATATAGCAAAACATTGATTTTGAATTTCAAAAAGTGATTTTTATGAATCTCTTATTTTTTATAGTTTAATTTTTTTAATACACCATTTTTTATTCCTTAAATATTTATGTTCGTAAAATTTAAGGTGTCACTTGTTAATAAAAATTCAGATGAAACCTTAATTTTAACAGTAGAATGCTACTATTTAGTGTTTTTAAATTGTAACATGCATTTTGTTGATTATCTATTACTTTTTATTGTGAAAAATGAGTGTTTTGTTAAGAAGTGATGATTAGTATGACAATTACTCTATAAACCTTGTATATTTGTCACGTGCTATTAAAGTACTTTAACACTTTAATTACCCCTAGCGCAATTTCCCCCAAAGGTCCCCCCACAATTATTAATTTATTATACCCCGAGTAGTATTCATTGTAAAATGCTTGTGTCTCCACGATTTTTAGCATTTAGAATGAAAGTTATTTGTGTAATTTTTAACAATTTATGTTAAGCAAAATTAAAGCTATGAAGAATCAAATTCTAAGTTTAGTGTTTTTTATGCTAGCGACAACCTTGATGGTAGTACAAGGGAATTCAAAAAAAATTGAGACAACAAACCAAACTGAAGTAAATGAGTTTATTAATGTTGCTCAAGTTGATGCAAGTCATCAAAATGTGAAACCGATTAAATATAATTGATATTTAATAACTGCTATGTTAAGTTTGTTCTAGCTTAAAAATTAAGATTAGTTCAAAAAAATTGAAATTTATCTTTTCCTATTAAAATGTAAAATGCCGAGATTTATCTCGGCATTTTTGTTGGTAATAATATTTCTATTTTTAGAAGATTATCATAAAGTTCAATTAAATTTGTGCTTTAATAATTTTTACACCTATCCAATGAGTTCAGAAATTAGTAAGAGATATAGCCAAAGAGGAGTATCGGCTTCTAAAGAGGATGTGCATGCAGCAATAAAAAATGTTGATAAAGGTTTGTTCCCTCAGGCATTTTGTAAGATTGTGCCAGATTATTTAACGAATGATGATGAGTACTGTTTAATAATGCATGCTGATGGCGCAGGGACAAAAAGCTCTTTAGCTTATATGTATTGGAAAGAAACAGGAGATGTTTCTGTTTGGAAAGGAATAGCACAAGATGCACTTATCATGAATATTGATGATTTAATTTGTGTTGGAGCAACGGACAATATTTTACTATCATCAACTATCGGTCGGAATAAAAATCTAATTCCTGGTGAAGTAATTTCTGCAATAATTAATGGTACAGAAGAATTGATAGTTGATTTAAAGAAATTCGGAGTAAAGATTCATTCTACAGGTGGCGAAACTGCTGATGTGGGAGATTTAGTAAGAACAATTATTGTAGACTCTACTGTAACTGCAAGAATGAAACGTGATGATGTTATTGACAATGCGAATATAAAAGATGGTGATGTCATTGTTGGATTAGAGTCTTTTGGTCAAGCAACTTATGAAACTGAATATAATGGGGGTATGGGGTCTAACGGACTTACATCTGCAAGACACGATGTGTTTGATAAATATTTAGCAACAAAATACCCCGAAAGTTTTGATGCAGCTGTACCAAACGAGCTAGTTTATTCTGGAGGTATGAAACTTACTGATGCTGTAGATAAATCTCCAATCGATGCTGGTAAATTAGTATTGTCACCTACAAGAACATATGCCCCAATAATTAAATCAATACTAGACAAATATAATTCTAATGAAATTCACGGAATGGTTCATTGCAGTGGTGGTGCACAAACTAAAATTTTACATTTTGTAAATAAATTGCACATCATTAAAGATAATATGTTTGCTGTTCCGCCGTTATTCAAACTTATTCAAGAACAGTCAAAAACAGATTGGAAAGAAATGTATCAAGTCTTTAATTGTGGTCACAGAATGGAGGTTTATGTTAATCCAGAAATTGCCGATGATATTATTTCAATTTCAAAATTGTTCAATGTTAATGCTCAAATTATTGGTAAGGTAGTGTCTTCTGATAAGAAAAAATTAACCATAAAAAGTGAGTACGGAACTTTTAATTACTAATCATGCAATGCGTACTTTTTTAAAGCAATCTATAATATTCAATCTTTTATTTCTTTTTTTTACTGTTTTAGTATCAGCGCAAAATGATTCTATTACAGTTAAAGATCTTGAAACAAAAAATATTTATAAAGTCTCAATTTATGATTTGGTAGAAAATCCAAATAAAATTGTAATTGATTCTGCGTTTTGGGAAAGAAAAAACAGACTTGGTATTGACATGAGCGAAGTTGCCTTTGTAAATTGGAATGCTGGTGGTACAAACTCGATCACAGGTTTATTAAATGCAGAATTTGAACGGAATTATAAAAAAGGAAATTTAGTTTGGGCAAATAGAATGATTGCTCGATTTGGTGTTAATATGCAAAAAGACACTGATGTCAGAAAAACAGATGACATGTTAGAGATGTATTCAACAATTGGATATAGAAAGGATACATTATCTAATTGGTACTCTTCGGCAAACATCAGTTTTAAAACTCAATTTGCTGACGGTTATTCTTACGATAATGACAATAAAAAATTGCTATCAACCTTTATGGCTCCCGCATATTTGTTTGTCGGTGTTGGTACTATTTATAGCGATGATGTTGAAAAATTAAATATTTATTTATCACCTCTAACTCTTAAATCTACCTTTGTATTAAACCAAGAATTAGCAAATTCTGGCTCATTTGGTGTAGATGGTGGAGTTTATGACGATGATGGAAATCTAATTTCACAGGGTAAAAAGTCTAGGCACGAATTGGGGTTTTTAATAACTAGCATTTATGAAAAGGAACTTTTTAAAAATGTTTATTTTAAAAATACATTAAGCCTTTATACCGATTATGTAAATGATTTTGGTAATGTAGATGTAGATTGGGAATTTGTTTTTAACCTACAAGTCAACGACTATATTAGAGCTGTTTTTGGCTCACACCTTAAATATGATAATGATGTTAAGTTTACTGAAACGATAAATGATGAAGAGGTACAAATTTCTGGTGCAAAAGTGCAATGGAAACAAATTTTGGGTGTAGGGGTTGTTTTTGATTTTTAGAGGGTATCATTAATTCTTGTAATCTCAAGAACAAATAGCGACTTCCATTTTTGTAATGGTTTAGATGCAGGAATTATTTCATTCGGAATTAAATTGGTGCAATAGTTAACCGTCATTGCGAGTGTAGCGAAGCAATCTCTTTTTAGATTTCTTTACCTTGTCCTTCCCTCGAATCTTGGTAGCTATCGGGAGGGAATTCATTTTATAAAAAACAATAATTAATTCGTAAATTTGCAATCCAAAGAAAAAACATGTTAGACAAGTTACATATAGTAAAGCAACGATTTGATGAGGTATCAGATTTAATTATTCAACCTGATATTATCATGGATCAAAAGCGTTATGTCAAACTCAATAAAGAGTATAAAGACTTAAATGCGATGGTCACAAAAATCAAAGAGTATGAGGTTTTACTTAATAATATTGCTGAAGCTAAAGAGATTATTGCTGATGGTTCGGATCCTGAAATGACCGAAATGGCGAAGATGGAAATGGATGAAGCTAATGAAGTAATTCCGAAGTTAGAAGATGATATTAAATTTATGTTGATTCCGAAAGACCCAGAAGATGCAAAGAATGTAATTGTCGAAATAAGAGCCGGTACTGGAGGTGATGAAGCAAGTATTTTTGCAGGCGACTTGTATAGAATGTATACAAAATTTGCTTCTGATAAAGGATGGAAAACCGAAGTTGAAGATATTAGCGAAGGTACAGCAGGTGGATTTAAAGAAGTTGTTTTTTCTGTAACTGGCCCTGATGTGTATGGAGAGTTAAAATTTGAATCTGGAGTGCATCGAGTGCAGCGTGTACCGCAAACTGAAACACAAGGGCGTGTGCATACGAGTGCTGCCACAGTAATGGTGTTACCAGAAGCCGAAGAGTTTGATATTGATTTAAAACAAAGTGATATTCGTGTAGATTATTTTTGTTCGTCAGGTCCAGGAGGGCAATCGGTAAATACAACCTATTCAGCTGTTCGTTTAACACACGTTCCTACAGGAATTGTAGCACAGTGTCAAGATCAAAAATCGCAGCACAAGAATAAAGACAAAGCCATGAAAGTATTACGTTCGCGTATTTATGAAATGGAATTGGCAAAGAAATTAGCAGCTGATGCTGCCAAAAGGAATACCTTAGTTTCTAGTGGTGACCGTTCTGCAAAAATTAGAACTTATAACTACCCTCAAGGCCGTGTTACTGAACACAGAATTGGGTTGACTATTTATGACTTACAAAATGTAATCAATGGTGATATTCATAAGATTATAGAAGAATTAAAATTGCATGAGAATACGGAGAAACTGAAGGAGTTGGGAGAAGTGTTGTAAATATATTTTTGTTATAATTTAATAATGCTGTCTTTCCGCACTTGATGCGGAATCCACAAACCCATTCCAAAATAGATTCCCGCCTTCGCGGGAAAGACAAAACAGTTTATTTGGTTGGGGTGACTACAAGCTTTCTAAAATTAATGCTCTAATATTTGGATTTGAAGGCTTATCTGCGAAAGCATTAATTATTTTACCTTCTTTATCAATTAAAATAAAACGTGGAACTCCTTGAACTTGATATTCTTCAAAAAAGGTTTCATCACCACCTTCTTTAACAAAAAGTTGAATTCCTTTTAAATCATTTTCTTTTATAAACTGTTTTAACTTTTCTTTTTCGTCATTTACGCTAATACTCACAAAATGGATAGCCTCATTTCTAAATTCTTCTTCAAATTTTTTCAAAGCAGGTATTTCTCGTACACAGGGTATGCACCAAGTCCCCCAAATATCAATGTAAACTAATTTCCCTTGCAAGTCTTTTAGTTTTATTAGGTTATCATTGAGGTCATAAAACTCGAATAAGGGAGAGATAGTTCCTTTTCCTATTTTATTGATTTCGTCAAAATAGGTTTTTACTTTTTTAATTGATTCTTTATTAGTAGCCATCGATAGATATTTTGTATAAGCCTCAAGTGTAATGCCATTATGTCTCAAAATTCGAAGGTTTATAAAGCCTGTTGCAAGTTCTTCTTTTATTTTTTTGTTTTCAATCTCTTTATCTATATACTCTAAATAAGTTAGCGTTTCAGTATTCCAATGAAAGCTGCCATATTTATTATTTATGAATGTGAAAAGAGCTCCCGAATAGTTAGGGTGCGTTAATAATCTTTCATCAGAAATGTCAATATTTTCAAACGGATTAGGGAATTTTGTAGAAACTGTAAAAGTTGAATCTTTAATAAAATCGCCTCTCCAGTTTTTATAAACTAATAATTTTTGAGCTCTGTCATATTCAATTTTAAAAGTTTCATAGTTATTAAAGTCGCTATCTATATTAGTGTGACTTTTTAGAAAGTTTTTTCTTTTTGAATAAATAGAATCAGTTTGGGTTAAAAAAGTTTCTTCATCTAAACTGAAAAAATATTTTCGATTTTCTAATTTTTCAAATTGCTTATCAAACTCAATTTTTTGTTTTAAATAATTGTTTTCAATTTCTCCTTTCCCTAGAAATGAATATGATGAAGTTTCATCTTGATTTGAAATCACAATATTTAAATCAGATGAAGGGGTTAAGAAAATCAATTTCCTATCATTCCAAGAACCATGAATTAAATAGTAATATCCTTTATCAATTTTAAGCGTGTCATTAAAAGAATTATCATCAGAAAGGTATACCGTTTTTAGAGGACGATTATGTTTATCTTCTAAATTAACACTATCGTTAACTGGGTTTTGAACGTTTCCAGATAAAATAGTGTAATTGGTTTGTGCTTCCTTTTTACATCCAAAGATGCAGAGTGTCAAAAAGGTTATTAGTAAGGTCGTTTTTTTCATAGTCAAAATTAGTAGCCCTAAAAATACTCGAATTATTATATAAAACAAAAAGACCCGAACTTTCGTTCGAGTCTTTTAATTATAAGCAAGGTATTAACTATCTCTATTTTACTTTATCAACAACAGCCTTAAAAGCTTCTGGGTTGTTCATCGCTAAATCGGCAAGTACCTTACGGTTCAATTCGATGTTGTTAGCTTTGACTTTCCCCATAAACTGAGAATAAGACATTCCATGTAAACGTGCTCCAGCGTTAATACGTTGAATCCACAATCCACGGAAGTTTCTTTTGTTGTTTTTACGGTCTCTATAAGAATATAACATTCCTTTTTCAACCGCATTCTTAGCTACTGTGTAAACGTTTTTACGTCTTCCAAAGTAACCTTTTGCTTGCTTCAATATCTTTTTTCTTTTAGCTCTTGAAGCAACTGAATTTACTGATCTTGGCATAATTTCAATGTTTTAATTTTATGATGGGCGTTCTAAAATTATTCTAGACTCTTATACGAGCACCATCACATGGTTAAACTAATTCCTAACTTCTATTTCAAAGTTAATTGTTGTAAGATGTTACTCGTGTCCGATTTGTGTACCAAACCATCGTGAGTAAGTCTTAGCTTACGCTTTTTAGATTTTTTTGTCAAAATATGACTCTTAAAAGCATGCTTTCTTTTGATTTTTCCAGAACCCGTCAACTTAAAGCGTTTCTTGGCACTAGATTTTGTTTTCATTTTAGGCATTTCTCTTCGTTTTTAACTTGCTTAATATCTTTGTGCTGAACTCATTTCAACATCTTATAATATAATTTTCAATTTCTCTCTGATCTCATTTGGAGGCTGAGCGAAGTCGAAGTCTATTTTTTCTTCGGAGCGAGATACATAATCATTCGCTTTCCTTCTAATTTTGGCATTTGTTCAACTTTACCATACTCTTCTAGTTCTTGTGCTAGACGTAATAATAAAATTTGCCCTTGGTCTTTATAAATAATAGATCGACCTTTAAAGAATACAAATGCTTTTAACTTAGCACCATCTTCTAAAAACTTAATAGCATGTTTCTTTTTAAATTCATAATCATGCTCATCCGTTTGCGGACCAAATCTAATTTCTTTTACAACTACTTTAGTTGCTTTAGATTTTAATGCCTTGTCGCGTTTTTTTTGTTCGTATAAAAACTTTTTATAGTCAATAACTTTACAAACAGGAGGTTTTGCTTTTGGCGATATTTCAACCAAATCTAACTCAAGCTCTCTAGCAAGCATTTTTGCTTTGATTAATGAGTAAACACCCACTTCAACGTTGTCTCCAACTAAGCGAACTTCATCAACAAACTTAATGTGCTCATTAATTCTGTGCTGATCTTCTTTGATTACTCTCCAGGGTTTTCTAGGACCTCTTTTTCTACGTATTGCTATGACTAAAAAATTTAAATTAAACTAAAATTGTTTTAATGTACTCTTTATTTCTGTTTCAATTAAAGAGATAAACTCTTTAGTTGTAAAGGTTCCTTTGTCTCCTTCTCCGTGTTTTCTTACAGATACGGTTTCGTTACCTTCTTCATTTTCACCGACTATAAGCATAAATGGTATTTTACTCATTTCAGCATCACGAATCTTTCTACCAGTCTTTTCACTACGGTCGTCAATGAGGGCGCGAATTTCGGAATTTTCTAAGACATCTGAAACTTTTTCGGCATATTTTTGATATTTATCACTGATAGGCAATATAATAACCTGCTCAGGCGTTAGCCATAACGGAAAATTACCACCTGTATTCTCTAGTAAAATTGCAATAAATCGTTCCATAGAACCAAATGGTGCCCTATGAATCATGACAGGTCGATGCAATTGGTTGTCTGCTCCCTTGTAATTTAAATCAAATCGTTCGGGTAAATTGTAATCTACTTGAATCGTTCCTAATTGCCAACTTCTACCCAAAACATCCTTTACCATAAAGTCTAATTTTGGTCCGTAAAAGGCAGCTTCGCCATATACCGTAACTGTTTTTAACCCTTTTTCTTTCGCAGCATTGATAATTGCATTTTCTGCTTTTTCCCAATTTTCATCAGAGCCAATATATTTTTCTTTATCCTCAGGATCGCGTAATGAAATCTGAGCAGTGAAATCTTCAAACCCTAAAGATCCAAAAACATACAATACCAAATCGATCACATTCATAAACTCATCGTGCAATTGATCAGGTGTACAAAAAATATGCGCATCATCCTGTGTAAAACATCTTACACGAGTTAAGCCATGTAATTCACCACTTTGCTCATATCTATATACAGTTCCAAATTCTGCAAATCGTATAGGTAGTTCTTTATAAGAATAAGGTTTTACACGATAAATTTCACAGTGATGTGGGCAGTTCATAGGTTTTAATAAAAACTCTTCTTCGTCTTTTGGCGTGTGAATCGGTTGAAAACTGTCTTCACCATATTTTTCATAATGGCCAGAGGTTACATACAATTCTTTTTGACCAATATGTGGTGTCATTACTAATTCGTAACCCGCTTTTTTCTGTGCTGCTTTTAAGAAATTTTCTAAACGTTCGCGCAATGCTGCTCCTTTAGGCAGCCATAAAGGTAAGCCTTGTCCTACTCTTGGCGAGAATGCAAAGAGCTCTAATTCTTTTCCTAATTTACGATGATCACGTTGTTTCGCGAGTTCTAATTTTTCGAGATATTCGGTCAATAGCTTTTGCTTTGGGAATGAGATTCCGTAGATACGTGTTAACTGCGTATTGTTTTCATCTCCCCTCCAGTACGCACCTGCAGCACTCATTACTTTTACAGCTTTGATGTTTCCGGTATTAGGAATATGTCCACCACGGCATAAATCAGTAAAATCTGCATGATCGCAAAATGTAATATCTCCATCCGCTAAGTTCTCAATCAACTCAACTTTGTATTCGTTGTTTTGTTTTTTATAAAAGTCTAATGCATCTACTTTTGAAACTTCGCGTAGTTGGAACTCATATTTTCCACGAGCGAATTCAATCATTTTATCTTCAATTTTTTTGAAGTCTTTTTCAGAAATTGTTTCATCACCTAAATCTAAATCATAATAAAACCCATTCTCAATTGCAGGGCCAATCGTCAATTTTGCATTAGGGTGGAAAAATAAAATTGCTTGAGCCAACAAATGAGCAGATGAATGCCAAAAGGCTTTTTTACCATTATCATCATTAAACGTATAGAGTGTTAAATTGCCATTGGTGGTCAAAGGAGTAACGGTTTCAACGGTTGTGTCATTGAATTTTGCTGAAATAACATTTCTCGCAAAACCACTACTAATACTCATGGCAACATCCATTGGAGTGCTTCCATTTTCAAATTCTCTTACCGAACCATCGGGCAATGTAATTTTTATCATTTTTATAAAATTAAGAATGCAAAGGTATTAGAAAACTTAATGCTATGCAATAGGTTTTAGTTTACTTTATAGTTGTTTTTATAATACAGGTAATCTTAATTCTTCCTATGATAATTGTAATTAGGGATACGGTTGTTGAAAATTTTTCTTTTTTCGAAGAAGAGTTTATGTATGTATTAGGAATTAATTTTCTACAGAAAGGCATTTCTGATATTTTTTTGATGATTAAATTAGTTTTTTAAGCGAGATAATATTGATAGATTTATATGAAAAAGGTTTAATTTATTTTTTTGAATGTTACCTTAATATATAGGTGTAGTTTTTTTAGAATTAACATTAAAAATCTAATACTTTTAATGTTCTTTTTGATGATGAAAAACCACAATTGGCTTTTAAAGCTTTTATGATTGATTTTTTATCTAATAGGAAATAGAGTTGTCTAATGTTTTTTGTAATTTTTCCTGCCTATAATTAGTTCATATTTAGTTTGTTAAAATGACAAATGAAATATATTAAAAAAACCACATATTTTTTCTTGTTTAATTGTAAATACCATGTATATTTGCACCCGCTAACGTGACAGGTATTATTTAAGTTTGTTAGTTAAGTTCTTTGTGATTTTTGGATGTAGTATTTGTGTTATATAAAATTGATATTTTTTAGTTTTTTAATGATTAAAAAGTATTAGATTTGCACCCCGATTAATTCGTTAATTGGATTCATTCAAAAAAGGTTTAGTGGGGTATTAAAAAATAAAT
>JAQRMW010000021.1 GCA_028599075.1 Urechidicola sp.
GGGTTTGTATGATTAATAGGATAAAAAATAAAATAATCTTCGAAAATATAGATTGGGTGTTAAATGTGATTAAATAAAATTTTAATTAATTAAAACCACCTCGTCTTCTTCTTCTTCTTCGGCGAATCCACTCCTCCTTAAAAAGGAGGAGAATTTAAAAAGGTAGACCTGCTAAAATAAACCTTTAGAAAAGTTGAAACTTAACCCCATATTAGTACTGATTCAAAATTGCTATTATTTGAACTAATAATGCAATTGCCCTTCACCTTAACCCTCTAATTTTGGAAAACTAACTTAAAACTAAAAATAGATGTCAAACGAAATTAAAAATTTAGAAGCTTCAGTTCTCAATGAATTTGTTGCAAGTATTAGAGGAGAAATAACTTTTCCAAATGATGCTAATTACGATGAAGCACGTAAAGTGTATAACGGAATGATTAACAAATTTCCTGGAATGTTGGTGAGATGTGTTGATGTTGCTGACGTCATTAGTTGTGTTAACTTTGGAAGGAATCAAAATATTCTGACAGCTGTTAGAGGTGGTGGTCACAATGGAGGTGGCCTCGGAATTTGTGATGAAGGAATGGTCATTGACTTGTCAGGATTGAAATTTGTAAGAGTTGATACTTCTAACAATACAGTACGTGTTGGTGGTGGAAATATTTGGGGAGAAGTTGATCATGCAACCCATCCTTTTGGTTTGGCAGTGCCTGCAGGAATTATATCAACCACAGGTGTAGGTGGGTTAACGCTTGGTGGTGGTGTAGGTCATTTATCTCGTAAATATGGATTAACTATAGATAATTTATTAGAGGCAGATATGGTCTTGGCTGGTGGTTCTGTTGTGACTGTAAATAAAAATCAAAATGCAGATTTGTTTTGGGCGATTCGTGGCGGAGGTGGAAATTTCGGGATTGTAACTTCGTTTAAGTTTCAAGCACATCCTGTAAAAACTGTTATTGGAGGACCAACATTATTTCCTATTGAAAGGACCGAAGAAATTATGGCGTGGTATCACGAATTTCTTTTGAATGCACCAGATGATTTAAACGGTTTTATTGCGACGATGATTATTCCAGGTGCGCCTTTTCCAGAGTTTTTACATGGAAATCAATATTGTGGAATCGTGTGGTGTTATACAGGAGACCCAGATAAGTTTGATGATTTATTTAAACCAGTTAGAGATTTAGAACCCGTATTTGAACATGTAGGAGAAATGCCTTATCCTTCAATTCAAACTTTATTTGATGGCTTAATGCCTCCGGGAATACAATGGTATTGGAGAGCCGATTTCTTTAACGAATTGGGGCCAGAAATTAGAGAGCAACATTTAAAGTTTGGTTCTAAGATTCCAACACCACTTTCACAAATGCATTTATATCCTATTAGTGGAGCTGCAAGTAGAGTAGGAGCAGAGGAAACTCCATGGGCATATCGCGATGCAAATTATGCAGGTGTTATTGTAGGTGTTGATCCAGATCCTGCTAATGCAGAAAAAATTACAACATGGTGTAAAGATTATTACAATGCATTGCATCTATATTCATCAGGTGGTGCCTATTCTAATTTTATGATGGATGAAGGGCAGGAAAGAGTGAAGGCTAGTTACAAGCATAACTATGAAAGATTAACTCAAATTAAAGCCAAATATGACTCTGCTAATTTCTTTAGAGTGAATCAGAATATCAAACCAAAATCTTAATCTACTATAAATACTAACTAAAATTATAATAAAATGAAAAATTTAAAAATTCTATTCGTATTAGTTCTGCTAATTTTTATTAGCGCTTGTGAAAAACCAAAAACTCAATCAGAAGTTGTAGAAGTAAAAGTTGACCTAATAAATGATGAATTTCCAGAAGCTAAACAAGAAGTAATGCAAACCTTTGGTGCTATTGCTCAAAGTATTAAAGATGGAGATTTAGACAAACTTATCGCATTTCATGCATATAGCCCAAAATTTACAGAATTTAAAAATGGTGAACCTCGAAACGGAAGTGAAGCAAATGAAGCACATGAGCGTACTGTTTTTGGTGCTGTAACCGAAGTGGTAAAATTTGAA
Source organism: Urechidicola sp. (assembly GCA_028599075.1). Taxonomy (GTDB): domain Bacteria; phylum Bacteroidota; class Bacteroidia; order Flavobacteriales; family Flavobacteriaceae; genus Urechidicola. The sequence goes on from JAQRMW010000021.1 coordinate 2,063, forward strand.
GCAAAAGATTTGCAAATTGCTGTATATGGTGACGTAGCTAATCTAACTTTTCACTCAGATTTTCATTTAAAATTTGGTGAAGATTTAGTAATAGTAAATGATCAAATTACTTTGTTGTTTGTGAAAACAGATGATGGTTGGAAAATGGTTCATGAACATCATTCGCCTTTAAAGAAAGAAGATTAAATTTTGAGTTAATGGAATAATTTGTAATTTTATAAGTATTACTAACTTAAAATCAATAGATTATGAAAATTACTAAAATTTTATCGATTCTAATTTTATCCGGTTCAAGATAGTTTAGGGAAATTTATATCTTTGTAAATTATTGAGAAACAATGAAGAACAAGTATATTTTCCGTTCCCGAATTTCTGAGAAGAAATTTAGACAAATTTTAAAGCTCTTT
>JAQRMW010000210.1 GCA_028599075.1 Urechidicola sp.
GGCTTTAAATGTCCTCAAATATTTTAAATGGTAAAAATAGATGAGGACATTTAAAGCCTGTCCAAAGTCGTCCGTGGACTTTTTGGAACAGACATCTTCGATTTAACGGAAGTCGTATTTGCAAATACTTTTCCGACAAATCGAAACGGAAATTCAAATATTTTTTGAATTTGCAAGATTGCACCTTATCAGATAAGTGTATCAGAGTAAGGTGCATTCTTGCCAAAAGGAAATGTGTTTCCCTTTGGAATCCCTACTAACGAGAAAAGCTGATGGAACAAGTTTCATCAGCTTTTCTTTTTATTTAATAAATGTGTTTATCGCTCTCGACCCTTGTCTTTTGAATGGTTATTTCTAAGATGTTTAATCTGCTGTAGACGATTATCTTTTTCGATATTCTTATCCAGTAATTGTATTTTTCCTATGGAATACCCAAGTGTTTTAAAACGCCATTTTCTCTTTTTCTGAATGCCTACAATTTTATTATTACGCTTATATAGTTGGTGTCCTTTTTCCTTGAGAAGTTTAAGAAGTGAATTTGAAGACCTTGCCTTGTCAAAGACTTCAGCCATGTCTAATTGTAGTTGTTGTTTTTCGGATAGTTTTTCTGTTCGTAAATTGATTTGATAATCAATATCTTTTAGTAAGGACGGTTCTTTTTTTTTGAGTGATTGACTTTACTATGCTCCAGTTTCAAGTGCTTGTCTTGGTAGCGTTCCAAAGTTTGTTTTACTTCTCGAAACTGGTTTTTAGATAAGCGTTTTACTTTACCATCTAGTTCCACGGCAGATACAATTATGTGAATATGCAAATGTTCTTTATTGCGGTGCATAGATGCTACCACAAGTGAATTTGGACTACGCTCTTTAGCATAGACACGAGCGAGTTTTTGCAAGTCCTCTTTTAATAAATTTTTAGAATCTGAAGCATGGAAACTAATAATTTCATGATAAGCGACATTAGCCTTTGAGTGTGGCACTAATCGCTTTTTATTATTCGCGATATATTGGGTGTTCATATTGGCAATACGAGCCTCTAAAACGCTCGTTTCAAGCTCCACATCTCCTTTACTGGCAATAAGTTCCTTGTGGTATTTTCGGTCTCCAGAAATGAACCGATTCATTACAAATCCCTTATCAGTAATATCATGACTTACCAAAATGTACCGAAGGACATTGGATAAATTCTTACTAGATTTTATGGATTTACTTTTTATGATCACAACTTATTGAATTGAAGTTCTAATTGTTCAATGCGTTCTAATAAGAGTTCTATTTGTGGAGATACTCCACTGTCTAACAATTCTTCCAATAGTGTCATAAGGTGCAGTAATTGCTGATGGATATTAGAAAGTAAATTAAGGTCATATACAGTTGCATTCCCGTTATTAAGAGCGTCATAAATAGCATTATATAAATACTTGGAGACAGTAAGTGTTCCTTTCTTATTCTCAATACGCTTTAAAATTTCAGGAGTAAATCCAAGGGTAAATTCCTTTCGAATGGTACGTCTTTGTCTGTTGTAATGACGATGCCACGCTTTGTAATATTGCGACTTTGCATTGGCAATATCTTCTTTGCTTGGGCTTGGATTATCAGCAAGAGCCACATCTAAAAATTCAAAAATATTTTTATACTTCATAATCTTGAGCATTTTGATTAGTTTCTTCTTTTTTTGTTTGGTACTTATCAAAATCTAAATACTGTACTGAATATTCGAATGTCTGTTCTTCATAGCTCTTTGGGGCTTTCGTGTCCATATATTTCATAAGTTTTGACTGCTTGTAGTAGGGATAGGTTTTACAGAGCATTGGACGCATCCCACTTGGAATTACAATGATGCTATCTTTTCGCATCGTACGGACTTCATCTCTTGTCATTAAATTTCTTTTACGAATAATGCCCTTGTCATCTTCGTATTCGAAATCTCCTAGGGTATCAGAAATTGCCTTACTTTCATCGGAGAGTCCTGTGAAGTAAATCTTGGTATTTGCATTATTAAGAATAGTTTTTGCATTGTACTCCCCATAATTTTGAGCCAATTGATTTTCTGACTGTAATACTCCTAAAAATGGACAAGAGAATTTCCTGGAATTTGAAATGATATTTGAAAGGTTGGGTAAATGAAGTGAAGACAGTTCATCAATCATGACAAAGATATTATTGTCCTCTTTTTTTGGTAATTTTCTAAAAATATGAGCAAAAAACTGCTCAAAGAATATACTTAAAATGGTGCTATAGTAATTCATATCTGAGAGTGAGCACCTTAAAAACAGCACTGTATTCTCTTCACGGAATTCATCAAAATTAAAAATGTCTACACTCGTAATATCACAAAGGGTCTGGTCATCTCCAATAAAGGCTAAAGATGCCTGAGCAGAGCTGATAATACTTGCTCTAGTATTTTCTGAATTCCCCATAATTGATAGAAATTTTCGCCACAAATGTTTAGGAGTTGTATCTGCAAAATAGCTGTCAATAATTTCAGGTTCGCCTTGTAGTGTTTCTAAAATTTTAAACACGTTGGCTAAATTCTGATGCACACGAGGTTCCGTAGCACGTAAGTGATGGATGCATAGTGCAATGAGTTCTGCACTTTTTAGAGTCCAAAAATCTTGTTGTTTTGAAGTGGAACGTACGAGCATACTCGAAATTTTAGTCACATCGGCATTGCTCTTAATTCGGTGTAAAGGATTGTAATAAATAGAACCTTGCTTGTTGGTAAAATCCAGCACCTTGACCTTAATATTTTGTGAGAGCAAGAAATTTTTTGTTTTTATCAGTTCACCACTCGGGTCATTAATCAACATCGATACTCCATTTTTCTTGGCAGAAAGTGCAATGTTAAAAATGCTTGGGTAAATTACTGTCGTAGTTTTACCACCACCAGATGGCGAAACAATTATCATATTCTGCTTGGATTGCTGAACGGATAAATGCTTTTTTCCTGTTATGGAAAATCCTTTATGCCTTGCAGACATAATTTTAGACGCTCTCGTAAAATCAGCATCTAATTCGGTCTTTTTTCCGACAATGGCATTTAAAATGCTGTCCAAAAATTCGCCTATTCTTTCAAAGGCTAAGGTAGTTATATCTTGTAAATTCATAGTATTCAGTTTTGTTTAATGCCTCATTGAGGCTTTTGCTTAATGTCCTTTAAGGACTTTTTTAAATGCATTATTAAATGCTTCCAGTAGAAGCTCGCCTCCACGTGTACATAGGTACACGCAGATAAGAGCAACCTTGAGTAGAAATCCTAAAAAAGTTATCAGATGTTTCATAATGCTTCGACATTTAAGTTTGCAATGAATGTGATATCAATGCCAAGTTTTAGAAACAGTTGAGTATAGAGCATACGTAATTCTTGAAACATCTCATCTTCAGTAATGGTTTGTGGTTGATAAACCACGACCACTTTGATATTTTCTGAAGACGTTAGTCCTTTTGCTTTAGCTAAAAAGAGTTCTATAATAGTTTCTGACTTATTATTTAACAATTTCATATCAGATGTTCGGTAGGTAGAAAACCAACTTGTATTCTCACGCAAGTCTGAAAATACGTATAGCGTAATTTGACTATTGTCTTCTTTTTGCAAAGTTTTGAGTTCTTCTGCAAGTGGTAACCAAATAGACGAATGTTGATACGTTGTACTGTCTTTAGGTTTGTTAAGTAAAGCGGAAACATCCATATTAAAACCAGCAACTAATTGTCGTCTCTCCAGTTCATTTCCAAGTAGTACTTGTTGACCTTTGAGAGTAACAACCTCTCGACTGTTATGCATCAAACTATTAATCCTTCCATAACGGAAAGTAGCAGATTGCCATAGATTGGTATCAAAATTATAGAGTGCAGTTATTGTTTCAGCATCAGGTTGCGCGACTAAATGAGTTTCTGTAATGTCCTCTAAAACAGAAATAATCAGACCTTTGTTTTCCGAATTGGTGCAGGCTGATAGCATCAGCCCAAACACCATTGTGTAGATATACCTTTTCATCATTTATAGTTTTATAGAGGTTTTATATGAAGGCAATCGCGGAATATCGTATTCAAAGAATTTTGGTACTTTTCCATCAGAGCGATGGATACAATTCGTTGAATAGAATGTTTTTTGAGATTCCTCATACAAACTCTGGATTAGTTCTTCGATATTGTTTCCATAAATTAATATCTGTTTACGAGCTAATTCGGAAGATGCTTGTTCCTGTCTAATGGAAACAATAGCTTCTTTAAGCACTTTGATTTCAGCTTCCAATTTATCGACAAGCTCTTTGGTTAAACGGTACTCATCTAAAATTTTCTTTTCTTCTTTACTTAACCCTTTGAAATAGACAACGAGCGTAGCGATAATAGAGAAGAACATGTTAAGACAAGCGAAATAAATAGGCTTAATTCCTGTACCAAAATCAGTACTACTGTTAAAAGTTGTAGAGCGAAATATTCCTAAAATATAAAACACCCCAAAGAGAAAGATAAAAGCAGTTATGGCTATAAGTATCTTTCCCATAGCAGTACTTCCTTTTTGAATAATCTCTGGTAAATTTTCTGCTAAAAGAAAAATGCCAATACCTATGGCAAGTCCAATTACGTAAGAAGTAATTAGTGGGTAGCCCATCCCTTGGAGCGCAGTGCCTGAAATCAAAGTATCTACTAATATCAAAAACACTAAAACAAATCGTGTGAGCTTATAACGCTGTGCTTTTTTAATCAGTGAATTATTACTTTTATCTAATTCGCGTTTTTTTAGGCGGTATTCTGTTTCTTTTTTTTCTAATTCTTTAGAATGTTCAGCTAACTTTTTATCTGCTTCAATTTTATCTGAAACGATATGGTGCGTTTCAATTTCTGCTTGCAATTCTTTTTTGGCCGTCATCATCATTTTAGAGTATGGTCCAGAAATGACTCCTGTATACACATCTTTTTCGCAGGTCATTTCTGGTTTACTAGGTTGCATTGCTCCAAGGTCTTTGCCAAGAGGAATAGCTATTTCAGATTTGATGACTTCGTGTTCTTGAAGTAATCGTTTTTCTAATTCTTCAATTTTATATCTGAATATTGTGATGTTACTATTGGATACGGTATTGTTTGCTTCTGTTTTCATAATTATTGGGTTTAAGGTGAATAAATAATTGAAATAAAATAGCACTCCACGATATGTGAAGTGCTAATATTGTTATGCTGATAGTTGTTCTTGGAGCCATAAAAAACTGCTATTTGACCCATAATTTAGAGACCGCTGGCAGATTTGATCCACCTTGCTTAAAAGTCTTTCTCTGGATTCAATAGAGGAGTCTTCCATTGCTAATAAGTACATACAATAAGCTCTGGAGAAATGCCGACTCATTTGTTTAATGCTTATCTTATTGTTGTATGCAATGCAAACCATTTCTGAGTAACAATCATCTCCTCTTCTTAAGGTTTCTATTTCCTTTATCGGAGAACTTTTATATTCTAGGACATAAAATCTCCCTTTGATGTAGTAATAGAAAACTTGGTTTGAAGGAGTTAGCTCATCAGGATAGATTTCCTGTAGTTTTTCAAATCCTTCCTTGCGGAGTGATTTGGTTTTTACCATTTCTTTAATGGCAGTTAAAAGTTGGAAATTTTCTTTGAAATTTTGAGCAGTATGCTCGGAGTTGTTTACTTTTTTCATAATTCTAAAAATTTAATTGAACATTAATTTTTCAGAATCGCCTGTGGACAAACCTATTGACTTTTATTTTAACTGCATTAGAGTCAATTTAGGCTTTCAAGTTGTTTCAGCAACTTATTGGTTTAACCAACATCCTATTGGTGATTCTATGAATGTTGGTGCCTCGAAATATTAATTTCGAGGTTTTTATTATTCCTGAAACTAATATGCTGAAGGCATTCCCATTCAACGATGTAAAATTCTGGAAAAGAGTAAGTTGAAAAGGATGATTAAGATGCTTATTAAGATTTTGTTTGGCATATTAAGGTGCACATTAAGGCATTTTGGTATATTTAGTCCTTTAAAATATTTTCAGTGAAAAAAAGAGGTGCAAAAATTAAATTATTAAAATCTTTAGATTCAGAATTAAATCAAGCCCAAACATTTAAAAATTTCATTATTGAAGTTTTAAATCTTAAAAGTGAGAATGATGAAGATATTAACTATATATGTTCTGTTGCTCATGGTTTTGAAGAAAGTTTAAATGATACAGGAGCATCAAAAATTGTGGGAGATCGAAGATTTAAAGCCCATATGAGACATGAAGAACTTACTGATAAATCACTTACTACATGTATCTATTATCTTTTTGAAAAAGGAACTTCACCTAAAAGCATAGAAATAGGTATTTCAAAACTCCTTCACGGTATTGAAATAACACAAGGGAAAAAGTTATATATAAAAATAAATGGACTAATTAGAACATGTGTAAGATATAAAATTAAAGAAGATGAAATTGCTGAACGGAGAGTAGGAAACGACAGTGTTATTTATAATAGATTATTTCCTGATGATTGGAATATTGTTATTGATAGTGATTGGAAATATGAAACCACACATTATAAAATTGAAAAAAACAATTTAAGTGATAATAATATTGGAGTCAATTCTCAAAAATCAAAAAAGATTCCTGAATCAAAAAAAAGCGGTTTTAATAAATGGAAATATTTGATTATTTCACTTATCATAATTGGGGTATTATATTTCTTATACCCTAAAACTTTCACAAATGAGGAACCTGAACCTGATAAAATTACTGAATTAAATAGTATGGAATATATAACACCATTGTTTGATAAAAATGATAAGCGATATAAATTAATGATAATTCCTTTCAACCAAGAATGTAATTATAAGGGGGCATTGAATGATATTGGTAAAGTTATTGAAATGAGACTTGAAGATTTAAGTAAAAAAGATTCACTCAATCTAAATGTCCGCTACATTGATACTTTAACCCCTAATAAATCTAAAACAGATTCAACATGGGCAGGATATTTTGAGCGAATTATGAAGGAAAATTATGCTAATCAGATAATCTATGGTGCCACACGTGAGAACAATTGTACTTCTTCAAGTTTTAATGAGATTTGTATCAACTACATAATTGACATAGACAGATCATTAAAACACAAATCAGAAAATACGAATTACAAGTTCTATTCAACATCTAGGGAAGCTATCACGCAAGGGAAGCTTCAAGAAAATATTGATTTTGTTATTTATATGAATGCAATCTATTCTTTAGATATAGAAAATATTTCTAAGGGACTCAAATATGTCAATAAAATCATAGACTCTTTAGACGTGTCTCAAAATAATCTTTTAAAGGCATATTATGAACGAATGCGACTAAACTCCTATAATAATTTTTTTAGTGATATTGTGCGTGCAGATGCTGAATTTATTATAAAAAATGATTCTGCAAAAACTCTTCCTATTGATAGTAGAATTGATGTAAAAATCAAATTAGGAGATTCTAGTGTT
>JAQRMW010000211.1 GCA_028599075.1 Urechidicola sp.
GGTGTAAATGAAAGAATATCACTATAAACTATATATTTACAGCAATAAGTGAAAATTTGTTAGAACTGCAAAAGTGGCTTATGATGTGAATTCAAGATTAATGTTTGTGTCCCCTTATCTCTCGCTCGCATTTTTCCAGTGAGCTAGGCGTTAGCTCTAAAAAACATGGATTCGTGAAACTATGAAATTAGTAAAATTCTCAGTGACCAATTTTAGAAGCATCACAGCTGCTCATAAAGTCTATGTTACTGACACAACAGTGTTAATTGGCAGAAACAATGAAGGTAAATCAAATTTACTCAAAGCATTGTCTCTTGCTATGAGAGCATTACAACAGCATGCAATTAATGAAAGACGCGGTAGAGTTCCAAGAAGGCCGTCATATCGAAGAGATGACAAATCATATTTTTGGGAACGAGACTTCCCAGTAGCATTACAAGATAGAAAAGGTCAAAAGCAATCAATATTTAAATTGGATTTCGAGTTAAATGATGAAGAAATAAATGAATTTAAAAATGAAGTCAAATCCAACTTGAATGGCTTGCTTCCCTTAGAAATTCGAATTGGAGATGATAACCAAGCAAGCATTAAAGTTGCTAAAACAGGAAGGGGGGCAAAAACTCTTAACTCAAAATCGGGGCGTATTGCAGACTTTATTGCTCGAAGAATCTATTTTAACTATATCCCTGCTGTTAGAACTGACCAAGAAGCATTAGCTGTAATATCAGAGATGTTATCTGCTGAATTGTCTACATTAGAAGATGATGAAAATTATAAAAAAGCACTAAAAACTATTGGAGACTTACAGAAGCCTATATTGGAAAATCTAGCGCAACGTATTAAATTACCTTTATCAGAGTTCTTGCCAGGAATAAAAGATGTAAACATTGAAATTACTGAAAATACTAGAAGGTATGCTCACAGACGAGATTTCCAAGTGATTATTGATGATGGGACGCCAACAAGTATTGAATTTAAAGGTGATGGAGTTAAAAGCCTAGCTACATTAGGGCTCTTGAAAAATAAAATATCACAAGGTAATGCGTCTATTATAGCTATCGAAGAACCTGAATCTCATCTACACCCCGCAGCAATACATCAATTAAATAAAATAATATGCTCATTGGCTGACGATAATCAAATTATTGTTAGCACACATAATCCACTGTTTGTTGATAGAGAAGTTATTAAATCGAATATAATAATTGACCAAGGGAAAGCATCACCTGCAAAAAACATTCGTGAAATACGCGAGTTATTAGGAATAAAAGCCTCTGACAACCTTGTAAATGCAAACTATGCACTTGTGGTTGAAGGGGAAGAAGATAAAACGTCTCTTCTTGCTTTACTTCCAACTTTAAGCAACAAAATATCAAAATGGTTAAAAAGCAATTTATTAGTAATTGAACCTATCGGAGGCGCAGGTAATTTACCATATAAGCTATCTCTGATAAAAAACTCGCTGTGTGTATATCACGTGTTGCTAGACAATGATAATGCAGGAAGAGACGCATTTGAAAAAGCAGAATCAGAAGGATTATCTTCAGTAAAAAACAATACATTTATTACTTGCTTAGGAATGACAGATTCTGAATTTGAAGACTGCATAAATTCAGATATATATAAAAACAAAATCACAGAAAAGTACGGTGTAAATTTAGATTCGCCATCATTTAGAAATAACTCAAAATGGTCAAATAGAATGAAGTCTGTTTTCATGGATCAAGGAAAACCGTGGAACAGTAACCTAGAAAAGGAAATAAAATCACTTGTGGCTAATAGTATTTCCGATTCACCAAAAGCGGCACTAAATGAGCACAAAAGAAATTCGATTGACTCATTAGTTAAAGCAATTGAAAACATGGTAAAGAGCTAACAATGCCATTAACTCAAAAAAGGGTAGCGTCCCCTTTTTCGTTTGGGCCGAAAGTAAATAATTAAGTATTGTGTCCCTTTAATTCCAAAGAATTAGTTATAATAATATATAAAAAATTAAGAAATTAATTGATAAAGTTACTTTCTACAACTTAGAAAGTAACAACGTGGAAATTTGCTATAGAAGTGCGCATCCTGTCGGGCTTGT